>JBIJCA010000336.1:0-4404 GCA_044344935.1 Aquimonas sp.
GCAGGCTGCTGATGCGCTGTTCGTCCTCGCGCAGCAGAGCCATCGACGCATCGAACTCGCGCTGCAGACGCGTGCGAGCCTCCCGCACCTGCGGAGAGTCGTCGATCAGTCGCTTCATATCGACATAGCCGACGCGCGTCGCCGGCGCCGGGTTCTGGGCCCAGGCGAGCGAAGAGGCGCCGCCGGCGAGCAGTCCCGCAAGCAGCAGCCGGTAGGCGAAGCCACGGATAATCCGTGCCCCGGCTGGCCTGCTCGCGCGCTGGCTCGAAAACATCGCGGTGGGTTCCGGTGATTGCCGGGGAGATGCTTAGAACAGGGTTCCGAAGGTGAACTGCAGCTTCTCGACCCGGTCGAGTTCTCGGTCGAACTTCAGTGGCTGCGCCCAGCTGATGGTGATCGGCCCGATCGGAGCCTGCCACTGCAGTGCAACACCCGCGCTGGCGCGCATTTCGCTGGAGCTGAAGTTGTCGATGCCGTCGAACACGTTGCCGTAGTCGATGAAGGCGGACACCCGGGCGGTGTTGGTGTCCAGCAGCGTCGGGAAGATGAACTCCAGGCTTCCGATCGTCTTCAGCGAGCCACCCAAGGGCTGGCGCGTGGTCGGCGAGAGCAGGCCGAAACCCACCGGGCCCAGGGTATTCGTCTCGAAGCCACGGATCGAGCGCTCGCCACCGGCGTAGAAGTTCTCGAAGAAGGGCAGGCCGTCGGCCACCACGGTGCGGGTCGCGGGTTCGCCGTCTTCGTCGATGAAGTCGATGACGCGCACCTTGCGGTCACCGTAGCTGTCGCCGTAGCCGATATCAGCCCGGGTCAGAAGGACGAGGTGTCGATTGAGCGGCCAATAGCGGTTGAACTCGTAGCTGAGCTTGTAGTACTCGACGGTCGAGCCGGGCAGGGTGACTTCCGCGGCGACGCGCTGGAAGGTGCCGCGGGTCGGGTTGAAGAACGCGTTGGTGGAATTCCGCGACCAAGACAGCTCGGCGCGCCACGAATTGAAGGTCCGGCGCTCCAGCGCGTCGATGTAGTCGACGATGGACTGCGGCGTGAAGCCGGCGAAAGGCGTGATGCTGTTGCTGTCGATGCCGAAGGACAGGCCGACGGTGTCGGTCTCGGTGATCGGCAGCCCGAACAGTGCACGCAGCTGGCCTGAGTCCGAGCTGAAGTTCGCCAGGTTTGCGTCGCCCTGGTCGAGCTCGCGATAGCTCAGGTTGTAGCCGACGGAAACCCCGTCTTCGGTGAAGTAGGGGTCGAAGTAGGAGAAGTCCATGCGCTTGACGAACGTATTGTTCTGCACGGTCACGCCGATCTGGTTGCCGGTGCCGAAGAAGTTGTTCTGCTGCACGGACACCGTGGTGATGACGCCCGAGAACTGCGAGTAACCAAGACCGAACTGGAAGCTGCCCGAGGTGCGCTCGGTCACGCTGATCTCGACGTCGACCTGGTCATCGCTACCGGGAACCTGCGGAGTGTCGATGGTCACATCATCGAAAAAGCCAAGGCGCTGCAGGCGGATCTTGCTGCGGTCGATCGCCGCCTGCGAGAACCACATGCCCTCGAACTGGCGCATTTCGCGGCGCAGCACCTCGTCGGAGGTGCGCGTATTGCCCTTGAACACAATGCGGCGGACGTTGACGCGCTTGCCGGGGTCGACCACGAAGTTGATCGAGACCGTGCGATTCTCGCGATCGATGGTGGGAACCGGATTCACGCTGGCGAACGCGTAGCCGATGTTGGACAGGGTGTTGGTCATCGCATCCGAGGTGAACTCGAGCAGCCGGCGCGAGAACGTCTGGTCCTCGCCGATGAACACCAGCTTCTCCATTTCCTCGATCGGAATGATGGTGTCGCCGGAGACCTTGACGTCGCTGACGGTGTAGACCTCGCCTTCGCTGACGCTGGCGGTGATGTACATGTCGCGCCGATCCGGGCTGATCGACACCTGGCTCGATTCGATGTTGAAGTCGACGTAGCCGCGGTCCAGGTAGAACGACGTGAGCTTCTCGAGATCGCCGGACAGCTTTTCGCGCGAGTACTGGTCGTCCTGGCGGTACCAGGACAGCCAGTTGCTCGTGCCGGACTCCCACTCTTCGAGGATTTCCTCGTTGGTGAATGTCGCATTGCCCACCAGGTTCAGATGGCGGATCTTGGCTGCGCGACCTTCCTTGACCTCGATCTTGATGTCGACGCGGTTGCGGTCGAGCTGGCTGACCGTGGGGTCGATCGAGACGTTGTACTTGCCGCGATTGTTGTACTGGCGGGTCAGCTCCTGGGTCACCTTGTCCAGCTGCAGCTGGTTGAAGGTCTCGCCCTCGGACAGGCCGATGCCGGACAGACCCTTCATCAGCTCTTCGGACTTGATGTCCTTGTTGCCCGACAGGGTGATGCTGTTGATGGCCGGACGCTCGGTGACGGTCACCACCAGGATGCCGTCGCCCTGTCGGTCAAGACGGACGTCACTGAAGAAGCCGGTGCGGAACAGCGCCCGGATCGCATCGGAGGCTTCGCCGCGTCCGACGCGGTCACCCAGCTCGAGCGGCAGGTAGGTGAACACGGTGCCGGCGGAGATGCGCTGGAGCCCGTCGACACGGATGTCGGAAATGACGAAAGGCTCGAAGCTCTGGGCCTGAGCGGGTCCCGCCAGCAGCAGGGCCAGCAGGGGCAGCGGGACAAATCGGTTGCTCATCGGGTCCGTTTCCGTTCAAAGGCGCCCGTCCGCGTCTCGAAAGCGCAGCAGCAGGCATACACGCCCTCGATGGAGAGACCCGGCGAACGGGCTCCCCGCGGAGGGGCTGGGGGGTGCCGGGCGGGTAGGGCAGCCCGATCGGCGGAGGCGTCTTTCCGGCTCAAGAACTGAACAGGCGCAGGATGTCGTTGTAAAACGCGAGCGCCATCAGGCCGCCCAGCATCGCCAACCCGACGTACTGCCCCAGAATCAGGGATTTCTCGCTGACCGGCGCGCCTTTGATCGCTTCGATAAGGTAATACAGCAGATGACCCCCGTCCAAGATCGGTATGGGCAGGAGGTTCATGATGCACAGGCTCAGCGACAGCACGCCGAGGAAAAAGAGGAACCAGGCCAAGCCGCGCTGGGCTGAATCATTGGCGTACTGAGCGATCGAGATCGGCCCCGAGAGGTTCTGCAGCGAGGCCACGCCAGAGACCATCCGGTAGAGCATGCCGAAGGTGGCCGTGGTGAGCCGCCAGGTCTCGCGGAAAGACGCGCCGATCGCTTCGATGGGGCCGTAGCGGAGTACCGCATCGTACTGCGCGGTGGCAGGCTGGGACCGAAGGCCGAGAATGTAGGCGGGAGCCTGAGAGTCGGTTCTGGCCTCCGGATTGGGGGCTGGGGTCAAGGAGATTTCCTCGATAGACCCGCCGCGTTCGAAGCTGAGCTGTGCGGGGCGCCCCGCCTCGGCGGCTGCCAGCACGCGGGGCGTGACCTGGTCCCATGAGCCGATGCGCTGTCCGTCAATGCTCAGGATGCGATCGCCTGCGTTCAGGCCCGCCTGCGAAGCGGGTGACCCCTCGGAAACGTCACCGATGACCGGCGGCAGCAGGACCTGTTGCGGCACCAGCCCGATCGCCGGCATCAGCGCCGACTCCTCAGTTCCTGCCGGCAGTCGATCCAGTTCGAGCTGCCGGGTCTGCGCCCGACCGCTAGCGTCGATGACCTCGACGGCCACTGTGCGGCGGTCCAGCGCTGCCCCGATCAGGCTCATCCCGACGTGGCTCCAGGTCTGCATGGCCTGGCCGTCGATGTTGAGGATGCGGTCCCCCTCGCGGAAGCCCGCCTCAGCGGCGATCTTGTCGGCGCGACCAACCAGTGGCTGGTAGTCGCCTTTGCCCACCATGAACATGCCCCACAGCAGCAGCAGGCACAGCAGCAGGTTGAAGGCCGGTCCGGCGGCGACGATGGCGAAGCGCTGGCTCAGCGGCTTGCGATTGAAGGCCTGATCCAGCTGGTCCGCGGGCACATCGGCCTCGCGTTCATCCAGCATCTTCACGTATCCGCCCAGCGGCAGGGCGGCGATCACGTACTCGGTGCCATCGCGGCCAATGCGCGTCCACAGCGGCTTGCCGAAGCCCACCGAGAAGCGCAGCACGCGCACGCCGCAGCGCCGGGCCACCCAGTAGTGCCCGAACTCGTGAAAAGTGACGAGGATGCCGAGGCTGACGATCAGCCACCAGATGGAACCGACGATGTCCTGCATATCCGGGCGTAGCGTCCTTCAAATGCCTTCAGGCGAGGCGGCTGCGCGCATGTTCGCGCACCCGGGCGTCCAGTGCGAGCAGCGCGGGCAGGCTGTCCGCGCGCTCGTTCCCGAACCGCTGCAGGCAGGCGTCAATCAGCTCGGGGATGCCTAGAAAGCCCAAGCGGCCCTGAAGAAAGCCTGAAACCGCTTC
>JBIJCA010000424.1:0-2961 GCA_044344935.1 Aquimonas sp.
AGGTGGTGGCTGCCGGGCCGCTGCGCAGCGACTCGAACGCGAGCCGCAGGCAGGGAAAAGCTTCGAGGTCCGGCGCCTCGAAATCGAGGCGCCCCAGCTTCACCAGATCGAGCGGCGCCACGCCGGCTTCGATGCGCTCCGGCCAGGACAGGGCGCAGGCGATGGCGGTGCGCATGTCGGGTGGGCCGAGCTGGGCGAGCATCGAGCCATCCACGTACTCGACCAGCGAGTGGATGATGCTCTGCGCATGCACTACCACTTCGATCCGTTCCACCGGCGCGCCGAACAGCCAGTGTGCTTCGATGACTTCCAGGCCCTTGTTCATGAGGCTCGCCGAATCCACCGAGATCTTGCGGCCCATGCTCCAGTTCGGATGGGCGCAGGCCTGCTCCGGGGTGATGTCGGCAAGTTCGCTGCGGCGGCGGCCACGAAAGGGGCCGCCGGATGCGGTCAGCACCAGACGTCGAAGACCCGCGCCGAAGCCGTGACCCACCGCCGGCTGCGGCAGGCACTGGAACAGCGCGCTGTGCTCGGAATCGACCGGGATCAGCTCGGCGCCCGAGCGCTTGATCGCGTCCATCAGCAGCGCGCCGGCGACCACGATGCTCTCCTTGTTGGCGAGCAACAGGCGTTTGCCCGACTCCGCGGCGGCGAGGGTGGAGCTCAGCCCCGCGGCGCCGACGATCGCCGCCAGCACGGTGTCGCAGTCCTGGCCGCGAGCGGCAGCATCCAGCGCTTCAGGTCCCGCGGCGGCTTCAGTGGCCAGGCCGCGGCATCGAAGGCCCTCGGCAAGCGCAGCGTGGCAGCGGGGGTCGGCGATGATCGCCAGATCCGGGCGGTGGCGGTCGCAGAGATCGAGCAGGGCATCGACCTGCGTGTGCGCGCTCAGCACGCGAGCGCGGAAACGGTCCGGGTGGCGACCGATCACGTCGAGCGCGCTGGATCCGATCGATCCGGTAGCACCGAATACGGCGATCTGTCTCACAGGCCCAGCCAGAATTTGCCCACCGCGAACACGGGCAACGCGGCGACGAGGCTGTCGACGCGGTCGAACACGCCACCGTGGCCGGGAATCAGGTGGCCCGAGTCCTTGGCTCCGCCCTGCCGCTTGATCACGCTTTCGAACAGATCGCCCAGTACCGAGGCCAGCGCCGTGACCAGGGTAAGCAGCAGCAGTGCTGGCAGTTGTGCGATGCCCAGGCCGAGCAGAGCGAAGCATGCGATTGCCAGAAGCAGGGCAGCACACAGCCCGCCCCAAAAGCCCGCCCAGGTCTTGCCGGGGCTGATCGACGGGCAGAGCTTGCGGCCGCCGATGCGGGTGCCTGCGTAAAACGCGCCGGTGTCGGCGGCCCAGACCAGGGCGATCGCGAACAAGGCCCATCGCGGCCCCAGCGCGGGGTCCGCATGCAGCAGGGCGAGCCCCGCCCAGGCCGGAACAATGAGCAGGAGCAGGATCAGCAGCTTGAGCCCGCGCGCGACCGGTGTGTCCTGCGCGAGCATGCGTGGCCGCAGCAGCCAGAAGAGGGCGGCCAGCCACCATAGGCAGCCGATCAGGGCCACCAGCGGAAACAGGTTGTGCAGATGTTCGCTCTGATGCGAAAGCCAGGCCATCAACGCGGCTGGCGGCAGGAGCACGGCGGTGCGGCCGACGGCGCTGTGGATCCCGATCAGGACCGCCCATTCCCAGGTTGCCAGCAGGAAGACCACGGCCACCAGCGGCAGCAGGATCGAGGTGGGCAGCAGCAGCACGGCGCTGACTGCCAGCGGCGCCATCAGCAGCGCGGTGACGACGCGCTGGTTCATGCGGGGGTCTCCTTCAGCTGTTCGCTGGTGCGGCCGAAGCGGCGCTCGCGACTGGCGTAGGCGGCAACCGCCTCGTCCAGCACCGCGCGGCTGAGGTCGGGCCACAGGGTCTCGGTGAAATACAGCTCGGTGTAGGCGAGCTGCCATAGCAGGAAGTTGCTGACCCGCTGGTCGCCGCCAGTGCGCAGAAACAGATCCGGTGCCGGCAGTTCCGACAGGCTCATCGCCTCGTCGAGTCGCTTCTCGCTGATGTCCTCGACCTTGAGTTCACCGGCGGCGACACGTGCGGCAAGCCGTTGCGCGGCGCGAGTGATGTCCCAGCGCCCGCCATAGCTGGCCGCGATCGACAGATCCAGACCGCGGTTCTCCACCGTCAGCGCTTCAGCATGGTTCATGCGTCGCTGCAGGTCCGCGCTGAAATGTCCGCGTTCGCCGATGAAGCGCAGGCGCACACGGCGTCGATGCAGCTCTTCCACTTCGCGGTCGAGCGCACGCAGGAACAATCCCATCAGCGCTGACACCTCATCGGGCGGGCGCTGCCAGTTCTCGCTGGAAAATGCGAACAGCGTGAGCGCGCCAACGCCGCGCTCGATGCACCAGTCGATGCACAGGTTGACGGCGCGCGCACCGGCACGGTGGCCAAGCGTGCGCGGGCGGCCGCGTTGCTTCGCCCAGCGTCCGTTGCCGTCCATGATCACCGCCAGATGACGGGGCACCGGCGTCGCCGCGGTCGCAGATGGGGTAGTGGCTGTCATGCCGACGGGCCCTGCGGGCGCCCGCTCAGACCGCCATCAGCTCGTCTTCTTTGGCCTTCACGACACCATCGACATCCTTGACGAAGCGATCGGTGAGGGTCTGGATGTCGCTTTCGGCGCGACGCTCCTCGTCCTCGCTGATGGTCTTGGCCTTGAGCAGTTCCTTGACCTGCTGGATCGCATCGCGGCGGATGTTGCGGATCGCGACCTTGCAGTTCTCACCTTCGCCGGCGACGTGTTTGGAAAGCTCCTTGCGGCGCTCTTCGGTCAGCGGCGGCAGGTTGATGCGGATGACGGTGCCTGCGGTGTTCGGCGTCAGGCCGAGGTCCGAGCCATGGATGGCCTTCTCGATAGGACCCACCATCGCTTTTTCCCACGGGGTGATGGTGATCGAGCGTGCGTC
>JBIJCA010000235.1:0-7320 GCA_044344935.1 Aquimonas sp.
CCTCCACGAAGGCTCTGCGTGAGAGGGTGCGTGCGTGCTTTGTGCAACGGATCGAGGGACTGACGCAGTTCGAGAAGAAAGTCCTCGATGCTGGTCCATCCGCTCGGCACTTCGACAGGCATCAAGCCTGCCAACCTGTCGTATCCGCATAGCCATTCTTCTCGCGAGTCCTGCAGCAACCGCCAGGCAGTGGCGAGATAAGCCCATGACTCCTGACAATCGGGCCGCATTTCTGTCGCGCGCTCCGCTCTTGCTGCGGCTTCCGACCAGCGCCCCGATTTCAGCAGATGGCCAACAAGGGCGTTGCAGAACGCCACATCATGACCGCCCAACACAGAGTCCGCTTCGAAGAACAATTGATCGGCAGAATCAAGATCACCAGAGACGCCGTAGGCGCGAGCCTGCAATGCAATGAGCTGAGGGTCATCGCTCGCACGCCTCAGAACAGACAGGCGCTCTACAGCCTCTTCGCCTTGCTTGGACTCGATCAAGTAGCGAATCAAGGCCAGCTGCAGCTGAGCGTTCTGGGGTTGACGGTCCGCCGCTCGCCGGTGCGCATCCTCAGGCGCGCCCTCTTCGCCGGCGACCAGTCCGTACTCCCTGTTCAGATGAGAGAGCGTCGTGTAGGCAGGTGCATACTGAGGGTGCTGACGGATCAGGCCGCGCACTGCTGCGTGGGCTTCATCGATGCGGAGACAATCAATCAAGGCTCCAACTTCTCCGTCAAGCACCGATGGCGGAAGGGGGGCGGCGGCCCGGGCCCGCGCATAAGCCGTGAGCGCGGCTTCCGGCTGCCCCTCAAGACGAAAAACGCCTGCAAGGTTCGCCCACAAGGACACGTTTGTCGGCTCAAGCTCGAGCCCACGACTGAACGCCTGTCTCGCCTCTTCGAGTTCCCCTTGTTCCCGGAGCACGCAGCCCAATGCATGCCAGGTCCGCACGGCGCTCGGGGACAACCTGACTGCGCTTTGCAGCAGCTTTGCTGCCTCAGCAAGCCGCAAGCGCGCATCCTCGTCATGGGCTTCATCGAATGAAGAGCCCGCTGAGAGCTCCAGAAGCAGCAGCCCTAGCTCGGTCAAGGCGACGACATCATTCGGTGCGCGCTCAAGCACATCTCGCCAGCACCCAACCGCTTGACTCACGGCTCCAGTGGAGCGTAGAAAGCGCGCGAAGTTTGCTGAAATCACAGGGTGCGCGGGCGCTAGGGAGAGCGCTCGCGAGAAGCTACGATTGGCCTCGTTATGCTCCCCCGCCTGCGCCGCGCACAGAGCGAGGAGATGATGAGCATCAGGTGCCCCGGGCGCTCTGGAAACCAAGCGTCTCGCTTGAGCCAGGACGCTCGCGCCCTGGCCCGCCGCGATAGGGGCCATCAGATTCGCGGCCAGCTTCGCACTCGAAACATCTAGAGCCTGCATGCCAGAACGCTCAGTTGCGAGGACAATTGCCCTGCCAGCCTCGCCAGCCTTGCAGGCGCTGGAGCTCGACAGATGTATCGACTTCGCCAGTGCGGCCGATTGAAGACTCCAAAGCCCAGCTGACGCACTTGTTCAGACATCGGACGATCGCGGACAGAACGGGGACACTTCAGTTTTTCCATCCAGAGCTTTTCAGGCCGTTGGACTTACAGACACGGACGATTCTCGCTCGGGTTGCACTGACCCCGTTGAAGGGCCTGAACGTTGACCCGAGCAGCCTCGGCTCGAGCTCGTCGTTCCGCCACCGTCAAGCACTCGAGCGCGCCGAGTCGTGTCCCGGTGGTCGAAACTCGTTTGCAGATCTTTCGATCATCCTCCTCCACGCGGAGGATCCCATCGAACTGCGACTGAGCGAGCTCAAGCGACTGGCTCTGCTGCGGGTTTAGCTGAGAAACCGACTCAACCTGCCCGAGCGTCTCGACAATAAAGGCGTATGCCTTCTCAAGCGTCTCCATATCTCGACTCTTGATGGGACCAAACTGACCGTCGCGAGCCAGCGCCATCGACAACTGAAGCTGCTCGATCATGGTCGCGGTTTCGCTGGCTTCGGGAGCTTCCGCGAGATCCCGCTCCCCGCCTGCAGCAGGCTCTTGAGCGTTCAGGCTACTTGCAAAGATCGCGCTGAAGCACGCGAAAGCTAGAAGAAAGAAACGGGACTTGAGGGTCATTGTGGCCACGCCTTGGTCTGTTCGTCACGAGGGCGTCAAGTCCAACAGCAGAACGCGCGGGACGCAAGTGGCGGGGGATCGGCATCGGATGTTTCTCGTCTCTCATCGGCAGGCCTAGTTGGTATCGCAGCAATCGGCTCCGGCGTCGAACAGCCGGCTCGATATGTAGAACGCGCCGAGAGTCCCTTCACCGGTTTCAGTCCACCCGCCTCACCCGCAGCCCGACGCCGCCTGGCGTGGACAGGATGTGCGAACCCATCAGGGCTCGCCTGATCGTCACCCTGTCGCCGGCCTTGAGGAATCCCCGGCTGCCGCCTTCGGTGACTTGCCAGATGTGGCCGTTGTCCAGCGTCAGGAGACGCTGGCCACCCTGGATTGCACGCACTGCAGTCACGCTGGCTTCGATGCGATCGATCGGCTGCTCGCGCTCGGCCACCGGCTTTGACTCTTCCACGGCACGCTGAGTCAGGCCGAACTCCTGGATGCGCTCTGCCTCACTGCGAACGGGAGCGATCGCCGCTGCTGCGGCAGGCGGCGGGAACGCCTCGTCGTAGCACGCCAGTCGCGCCTGCGGATCCGCCCGTTCGGCGCAGGGGTGGGTGTCCGCCAAGGCGGGACTCGAGGACAGCAGCGAAAGCCACAACAGGTGCTTGGGCGTGAGTATGGACATGTTGTCTCTCGTCTCCTTCGAGAATGGGCGGAGGCTGTCGGGAACCGCGACCGTCGCGGCGCCGTCTGTCACGGCATCCCGAGGGGGGCGGGGCTGCGCGGACGCCAAGGTGGCCGGGAAAGGCGGGAAGCGCTGCGATTCGCCGGAGTGAAGCAAGTGTTTCGATGCGCTTTTCGCGTCGATGATACCGGCGCACCCGGCGCGGACGTCGATCCTGCTGCTTCGGAAAAAGAAAACCCGCCGGCGCAGGGGGAACTGCGAACGGCGGGCTGAAGAGGTGCTGCCCCGATACCGATGGATCTGCAAGCCACGAAGACTTAGGAGTGCCGAGCAGAGAACACGGTCGGCATAGGCTGCGGCACGGGGAATTAAATGCGAGTTAAGCCGGGCTTCCGCTCGCGTTAATCTCAGGAAAGCTACGGCCAGCGTGAACGGGCTGCCCGCTCAAGCGCGCCCTGCGCTCAGGCCTGACGCTTGCTGCGTCGGGCGCGCAGCCGACGGTCAATGTAGTCGATGATCTGCCCGCCCACGTCGACGCCGGTCGCCCCTTCAATGCCTTCGAGGCCCGGCGAGGAGTTGACCTCCAGCACCAGCGGGCCGCGCCGGGAGCGCAGCAGATCGACGCCCGCCACGCCAAGGCCCATGACCCGCGCCGCACGGATGGCGACCTCACGCTCGGCCTCGCTGAGCTCGACCGCCTTGGCCGTGCCCCCTCGATGCAGATTGGAGCGGAACTCACCTGCCTTGGCCTGGCGACGCATCGATGCGACGACCTGATTGCCGACCACGAAGCAGCGAAGGTCGGCACCCTTGGCCTCGCCGATGAACTCCTGAACGATGAAGTTCGCATACAGCCCCCGGAATGCCTCGATCACGCTGCGCGAGGCGGCTGCGCGCTCGGCCAGGATCACACCGGTGCCCTGCGTGCCTTCGGTCAGCTTGATGACGTGCGGTGGCTTGCCCAGCATTCGCAGCAGGTCGGCGGTGTCGTCCGGGTTGTCGCCGAACACAGTCTTGGGGAGGCCGATGCCCTGCCGGGCCAACAGCTGATGGCAGTGCAGTTTGTCGCGTGCGCGCAGGATCGACTCGGAGCTGTTGGGGGTGTAGGTCCCCATCATCTCGAACTGCCGTAGAACGGCCGTTCCGTAGAAAGTCACCGAGGCGCCGATGCGCGGAATGACTGCGTCGAAATCGGTCAGCTCCTTGCCCTTGTAGTGCATCTCGAAGCTGCCGGGCGCGATCCGCATGTAGCAGCGCAGCGGATCGAGCACACGCACGGTGTGTCCACGCACGCGTCCCGCCTCGATCAGACGCTGGGTGGAGTAGAGCTTCGAGTTGCGCGAGAGGATGGCGAGTTTCATGGGCCGGGAATCGTTAATCGGGAGTCGTTGCAAGCCTAGCGCCCACCCACGTCGAGCGGGTTACGGCGCGGGGTCGGACAGCGCGTGCTTGCGTTCGGGATCTACCAGGAAGCGCCCGGCCAGAGCGGTGCGACCCAGCAACATCGGAAACTTGAGGCCTCGACGCGCGGCCAGGTTGATTTCGATTGGATAGGCGAGTGTGGCAATGGCCAGCGTGGTCAGAATGAACACGCGTTCGGTTTCGTGTCCGCCGGAATCGCGCACCGCGCGACGGTCGTGCACGGGCGCTTCGGCCTCGACCGGCAAGCGCGCTGCCGAGCCATCCAGATGCAGCGAGAAGCGGACCCAGTCCCGTGCATCACGAACAAACACTTCCTGCTCGTCAACGTGCAGCGAGGAGCTGCGGGCGCCTGTATCGACCTTGGCTTCGATCGCGGCGATGCGCAGTTCCGGCAGAGCCAGCGTTTCACACCAGCCGAGCACAATGGGAGCGGTTTCAACCATGGCTCGGGGGCTGCGCTTGAGTTGGAGCGGGTGATGGGAATCGAACCCACGTCGGTGGCTTGGGAAGCCACTGCTTTACCATTAAGCTACACCCGCGATAGGAGCGAGAGCTTAGCCCCGCGAACGGCTGGCAGGCAATGCTCGTTGCGTCTGAAGGTGCGTTTGCTGTCATCGCATGCCTCGGCGCCGCAACCCCCGCCCAAAAGTCCACGACCCTGATCCGGCACTCTGCGCGCGTCCGCACACGGCAGCGCGGCCTGATGCAGATTCGCATTGATCCATGAGCCCGCCTCCCCGGAGCGCACGCCCGAATGATCCAGATCCAGTTGAACGGTGAGTTGCGGGATGTTCCGGTCGGCACGAGTGTGGCTGGCCTGGTCGAGCTTCTCGGCCACGCGGGCCGACGCGTGGCGGTCGAGGTCAACCGCGAGATCGTGCCGAAGAGCCTGCACGGGGAACGCCTGCTCGCTCAGGGCGACGCTGTGGAGCTGGTGCACGCACTGGGTGGAGGCTGAAGGAATTCCTGCGCGATGGAGGCAGGCGTCGCGACAGGGCCGTTGAGTTCGGTCGATAATCCCGCGATGGACAGTGCAACTGAGACCGCCGCCGACCGGCTTGTGATCGGCACACGCAGCTTTTCCTCCCGCCTGCTGACAGGCACCGGCAAGTTCCGCGACTTCGAAGAGACCCGCCGCGCCAGCGAAGCCGCTGGCGCCGAGATCGTGACCGTAGCGATACGCCGCACCAATCTCGGCCAGAACGCGGGGGAGCCGAACCTGCTTGATTTTCTGCCACCCGAGCACTTCACCCTGCTGCCCAATACCGCGGGCTGCTACAGCGCCGAGGATGCGGTACGTACCTGTCGGCTGGCGCGTGAGCTGCTGGATGGACACAACCTTGTCAAGCTGGAAGTCCTCGGCGACGAGAAAACCCTCTACCCCGACGTGGTGCAGACGCTGCGCGCCGCCGAGACGCTGGTGCGCGAGGGCTTTGACGTCATGGTCTACACCAGCGATGACCCGATCGTGGCGCGAGAGCTCGAGAAGATCGGCTGCGTCGCGGTGATGCCGCTGGCAGCGCCGATCGGCTCGGGACTCGGCATACAGAACCGCTACACCCTGCTGGAGATCATCGAATCGCTGAAGGTTCCGGTGATCGTTGACGCCGGCGTCGGCACTGCCTCGGACGCGGCGATTGCGATGGAGCTCGGGTGCGACGGGGTGCTCATGAACACGGCGATCGCCAGCGCGAAGCATCCCGTAATGATGGCCAGCGCCATGCGCAAGGCCGTGCAGGCCGGCCGTGAGGCCTTTCTGGCAGGCCGCATTCCGCGCAAGCGCTACGCAAGTGCGTCCTCGCCGCTCGACGGACTGTTCTTCTGATGTCGACTCAGAGCTCCACGCGCAGGACCGACCTGCCGGAGGCCGCGCACCGCCCGCTGCGGAGCTTCGTGCAGCGGGCCGGTCGGCTCACCCCGGCCCAGCAGCGAGCGCTCGACGCGCTGTGGCCGCGGTTCGGGCTGGAGATCGCGCACGGTCCGCTCGATGCGCCCGCACGCTTCGGTCGCTGTGCGCCGCTGGTCGTGGAAATCGGCTTCGGCAACGGCGAGGCGCTGATCCACGGCGCCCAACACGCGCCGGACCGCGACGTCATCGGCATCGAGGTGCACCGGCCGGGAGTCGGCCGCGCCCTCAATGCGGTCGATGCTCACGCGCTCACCAACGTTCGCCTCTACGCCGAGGACGCCGTCGAGGTACTCAAGCAGTGCTTCGGGGAAGGCGTGCTCTCGGAGGTACGCATCTACTTTCCCGACCCCTGGCACAAGAAGCGCCACACCAAGCGCCGGCTGATACAGCCTGGCTTCGTCGAGCTGCTCGCCGGCCGGATCACCCGCGGCGGCCTGCTGCATCTCGCCACTGACTGGCGGCCCTATGCCGAGCAGATGTGGGAGGTGTTGGACGCGAATCCGCACTTCAGCAATACCGAAGGCCCGGGCGGACAGGTCGCGCGACCGGACTGGCGACCCGAGACCCACTTCGAGCGACGCGGCCTGCGCCTCGGACACGGGGTCTGGGATCTGCTCTACCGCAGGAACTAGCCCACCGTGATCCGGCAGTCCACTTCACCTGCAGTCCGGCGCGCTGCCCCGCCGCCGGGAGGGAGTGGCTGATGTTGGCAGCGCTGTCCACCGACATGTGGCTGGTGATGGGCCTGATGGTCTTCACCATGGGCATGTTCGTGTGGGAGCGCGTACGCCAGGACGTCACCGCCCTGCTTGTGCTGGTCTGTCTCGGGCTGTTCGGCCTGGTGCCGGTCGACCAGCTTTTCGATGGCTTTGCAGGTAGTGCGGTGATCAGCGTCATCGCCACCATGATTCTCGGCGCGGGTCTGGACCGCACGGGCCTCCTGAATCGAGTCGCGGTGTGGCTGCTGCGCAAGTCCAAGGGCTACGAGGAACGACTGGTGCTGCTGACCAGCGCGGTTGCTGGCCTGGTGTCTTCGGTCATGCAGAACCCCTCGGTCACCGCGCTGTTCCTGCCGGTGGCGGCGCGGCTGTCGGCGCGCACCGGCGTGTCGCTGGGTCGGCTGCTGCTGCCGATCGCAGTCTGCGTGGTGATGGGCGGGGCGTTGACCATGGTCGG
>JBIJCA010000364.1:0-3770 GCA_044344935.1 Aquimonas sp.
GTCTACAGCCTGGGCGGCTATCGATTCATGTACTTCGTCAAGATCGGCGTGCCCTTGAATCTTCTCTTCTGGGCGATTGCGGTGACGTTCATTCCGGTGTTCTGGCCCCTGTGAGTGGACGCATCCCACCGCGGACCTGAATCGGGTTCACCCGCAATTCAAGCGCCGCCCACCAGTCTGCGCGCCGTTCCAACTCCCACAACCGCAGTCCAGAGAGATTCCAATGCGCAAGACACCGTTCGCCCTGATGCTGTCGCTCCTCACGGCCGCCACCCTGCCTGGCCACGCATCAGCGCAAGGCTGGACCGGCTCGGGCGAGTTCGGACTCGCCGCAGCGCGCGGCAACGCCCGCTCAGAGAACGTCAACGCCAAGCTCGACTTCGTCAACGAGGACGACCGCTGGAAGCACGTCTTCGGGGTCAGCATGTTGCGCGCAAAGGGCGAGATCACGGGCGACTTCGACGGTGACGGGGTTCCCGAAACCCTGCTTGAGACCACCGCCAATCGCTGGGCTGCAGCGGCGTCGAGCGCCTTCAAGATGAACGAGCGCGCGTCCTGGATCAGCACCTTGCGCCATGAGCGCGACGACTTCAGCAGCTACGAAAGCCAGAGCACGCTGTCCATCGGCTTCGGCTACACGCTGTACAGCAACGATCTTGGACACCTCAGCGCTGAGATCGGCCCCGGCTACCGCCGCGCGAAGCTCGCTGCGACCGGTGAAACCGAGGGCAACGCCATTCTGCGCGGCGCGCTGGATTTCAGGCGGGTGATCACTGACACCACGACCCTGACCAACACCCTTCTGGTAGAGAGCGGCGAAGACAACACCTTCGCCCAGAACGATTTCGGCGTCGCCGTTTCGATGACCGAGAAACTCGCGCTGAAGGCGGGTTTGCAGGCCCGCTACAACAGCGAAGTCTCGCCGGGCAGCAAGAGCACCGACCCGCTGACCACAATCAATCTGGTCTACGCCTTCCAGTAAGCCCTGCCGGAACCCGGCCCGCGGCAGCCAAGCTGCCGCGGGCCGCTCCGTTTCAGGTGCTGCAGAGAAGACGCTCTGCGCCAAGCGAGCGCAGCTCCGCTGCCGCCCGCTCGCCGAGGGCTTCGGGGGCGGAAGAAGGCGCGTCAAGAGCGACCGAAAGGCCTTCGCCCGTGCCTGCGTCGCCGACCCATCCGCGCAGATGCAGGCCTGCACCCGCCTGCTCACAGTAGGCTGCGATCGCAGCGTGGCAGCTGCCGCCCAAGGCGAGATTCATGGCGCGTTCGGCGGCCACGCAGGTGCGCGTCAGTGCGTGGTCGAGCGGCGCAAGCAGGCGCTCCACTTCCGCGTCGCCGGCACGGCACTCAACGGCAATTGCTCCCTGCGAAGCCGCCGGCAGGAAATCCGGCGGTTCAAGTTGCGAACGAATACGGCTGCCGAACTGCAGTCGGTCGAGGCCGGCACAGGCCAGCACGATCGCCGCGTACTCGCCTGCGTCCAGCTTCGCCAACCGGGTGTTGACGTTGCCACGCAGGTCCACGATGTCGAGGTCGGGGCGCAACGCCTTGAGCTGGGCGCGGCGCCGCAGCGAGGATGTTCCTACCCTGGCAGCGTGCGGCAGGGACACGATGTCCGCATGCGCGTTGCTGACAAAGGCGTCGAACGGGTTGGCGCGCTCCAGCACCGCGGCCAGCATGAACGGCCCCTCGAGGGCCATCGGCACGTCCTTCAGCGAATGAACGGCGAGATCGGCTTCGCCGCGCAGCATGGCTTCCTCGAGCTCCTTCAGGAACAGCCCCTTCCCGCCGATCGCCGCAAGCGAGCGGTCGAGCACTTCATCGCCCCGTGTGGAAAGCGGCACGAGCTCGATGGCAAGGCCAGGATGCAGCGAGCGCAGCCGCGCGGCCACATGTTCGGTCTGCCACAGCGCGAGTGCGCTCTTGCGGGTGGCAATCCGCAGCGTTCGGGTCATAGGTGTTTCAGCAGTTGACGGATCTGGGGCAGGCAACGACGGCTGATCTCCAGTGCATCGCTGCTGCGCTTCAGCAGCGCATGGACCTGACCGTCGTTGTCGCGGCGAAGCTCGCGCAGCTCAGCGCGCGCGACCAGACAGTTTCGGTGGATGCGAAGAAAACGCTCCGGAAACTCCTGCTCCAGAGACTTCAGTGAATCCTCGATCAGGTCTTCGCCGCCGGCGTGATGCACAACGACGTACTTCTCCTCGGCCTGCAGGTAGAGGATGTCGGGCACGGGAATCAGCCTGAGGCTGCCGCGCAAGCGGGCACACAGATGCGTGCGCGCCTGGGACTTCGGCAGGGCCTGCAGGCGCTCCACGGCGCGCGCGCGGCCGAGGGCGCGCGCGCGTTCAAGCGCCGCGGACAAACGCTCCGCGCGCACGGGTTTCAACAGGTAGTCGATCGCGCGTGCCTCGAAGGCCGCCAGTGCGTGCTCGTCATAGGCCGTGCAGAAAATCACCGCAGGCCCAGCGGACGCGAATGCCAGACGGCGGGCGGCCTCCAGACCATCCATTACCGGCATGGCGATGTCCATCAGTACGAGATCAGGGGTCAGCCGCTCGCAGGCCTCGAGCGCTTCACGCCCATCGCGTGCTTCGCCCACAAGACGCACACCCGGCTCAGCGGACAGCAGGTCCTGCAGGCGTTGGCGGGCGAGTGGCTCGTCGTCGACGATCAGGACGTCGAGGACGGAACCGCGGGAATCCGGGGCATCCATAGTGTCACCGCATAGTAGTCGGGGGACGCCGCCACGGTCATCCAGGCGGCAGGGCCGAAGTAGTGCTGGAGTCGCTGCTCGATGCTCATGAGGGCGTGACGGTTGCCCGCTTCGGAAGCCTGCTGCGGCCGCGGATTGCCGATCTCGAAGGCGACCCCATCGTCTTCGCAACGCAACTCCATCCGCACTTCGCCACCCGCGGAAAGACGCGCAACGCCATGCAGGATCGCATTCTCCACCAGCGGCTGCAGGAGCAGACGCGGCAGTCTGTGTTCGCGTGGCCAGGCAGCATCGCGCTCGAAGCGCAGCCGCAGACGATCGCCGAGTCGCAGCCCCTCGATCCCTAGGTAGCGTTCGATGAGTTCCAGCTCCTCGGCCAGTGTCCAGTCGCCCTGCCCCGCTCCAAGCGCAGCACGAAACACCTCCGAGAGATCCTCGATGGCGCGCTCGGCGGTTGCCGGATCACGTCGCACTAGGCTGAGAATGCTGTTGAGGCTGTTGAACAGGAAGTGGGGTCTGATTCGAGCCTGCAGCGCGCGCACTTCGGCGCGAGCACTCGCCTGCACCTGCAGTTGCCACAGCTGCTGGACATAGAAATAGCGCAGCAGCGCCGCCGTCAACAGCCCCGCGACCGCGGCACAGGACAGTGCGAACTGGAGACCATGACCGGACGGCACCGTGAGTCCCAGCTTCAGGGTGATGTCGAGCTGATGGACTACCGCCGCGCCCAGCAAGGTGATCAAGGTCGGCAAAGCCCAGCCGGCAGCCATTGACAGCGAAAGCGGCCTGATCCGCATCACCAGCGGACGAAGTTTGCAAAGCAACACACTGGACAGCAGGGCCAGCCATTGCGCGAACAGACTGGCAACGAAGACGCGCCCACCAGCGCTTGCCGGATCGCCCGCCGCCCCCGGCATCAACACAGCCGCCAAAACGATGATCTGCGCAGCCACCATCACCACGAACAAGGTGGGCAAGCGACAGAAATCGGGCAGCCAGTCCTCGAGCGGTGCGCTGTTCATCCGCGGAAGTATGCCTGCACGGCCGGCAGCGCCTG
>JBIJCA010000382.1:0-3531 GCA_044344935.1 Aquimonas sp.
TGTGGGGCATTCCATAGCTGTGCCAGTCAACCGCATGTCCCCATTCGAGCAGACGCTGCCGCGCCAGCTGGCCCAGGGCCTGCGGCACAACCGGATCGACCGCGCCGTGGGCGAGAAAGACCGGGAGCCCCGATTGGATGGGGTTGCGTCGGGCCTGCGTACGCGCCGCGATCGGCAGGTAGGTGGACAGCGCGACCACGCCTGCGAGTCTCTCCGCGTGGGTCAACGCCGCGGTCAACGCGACCGCGCCCCCTTGCGAGAAGCCGGCGAGCACGACGCGATGACTTTCCACGCCGCGCAAGCGCTCGCGTTCAATCAGGCGTTCGATCTCGCGGACCGAGTCGAGAATGCCGGCCTCGTCCTCCACGGCCATGAGCTCCAGCCCGTAGATGTCGTACCAGGCCCGCATGCGCATGCCGCCATTGAGGGTGATCGCACGCACCGGTGCGTGCGGGAACACGAAGCGCAGCGGCGGCCAACCGGGTTTGACAAGCTCCGGCACGATGGGCTCGAAGTCATGGCCGTCGGCACCGAGGCCGTGCAGCCAGATCACGCTGCGAGTGGGGCGCGCGGCGCTTTCGATTTCAACGCAGTCCAGCATCCGTTATCTCCTTGGTGGCGGCCGAGAGTGTAGGCGCTGGCGCCACCGCCCCGCTGCATGCCAGCATCCGACCCCATGTTCGACGTCGTCGTGCTTTTCTTCCTGCTGGGGCTGGTCGCGCGCCTCGCCAAATCCGACCTGCGTCTGCCGGAAGCGGTGTACGAGGTGCTGTCGATCTATCTTCTGCTGGCGATCGGCTTGAAGGGCGGAATCGAGCTCTCCAAGCACTCGGTGGGCGCGCTGCTTCCCGAAGTGCTCGCGACGATGGCGCTGGGCTTCGCGATTCCGCTGCTGCTGTTCCCGGTCCTGCGCCTGTTGCGCTTCGTCCAGGCGGACAGTGCCTCGCTGGCCGCTCACTACGGTTCGGTCAGCGTGGTGACGTTCGCAGTGGCGACGGCCAGCCTCGAACGCGCCGGCGTCAGTTACGAGTCGCACGCGGCGCTCTGGGTCGCCGTGATGGAGGCTCCGGCATTGATCGCAGGCATCCTGCTTGCGCGCATGTCGCGACTCAAGGACGTTCGCTGGGGTGCCTTGGCCCATGAAGTGCTGTTCGGAAAGTCGGTCCTGCTGCTCGCGGGTGGGCTGCTCATCGGCGCAGTCGCAGGGGTTGAAGGCAGTGCGCCAATCGCGGCGGTGTTCATCGACCCGTTTCGCGGCATCCTGGCCCTGTTCCTGCTTGAGCTGGGCCTCGTCGCGGGCGGAAGGCTGCGCGAGATCGGTCCATTCGGACCAAGGCTGCTGCTGATCGGACTCGCCTTTCCGCCGCTGCTGGCGGTGCTGGGCGCGCTGACGGGACTGGCACTTGGCCTTTCGGTCGGCGGTATCGCGATCCTCGCCACCTTGGCCGCCAGCGCAAGCTACATCGCCGCCCCGACGGCGATGCGCATGGCGGTGCCCGAAGCCAACGCAGCGCTATCGATCACGGCTTCACTCGGCATCAGCTTTCCTTTCAACGTCATCCTAGGCATCCCGCTGTACCTGAAACTCGCGCAATGGTTGGGAGGTGCCGCCCCATGAGTCTCGCCAAACACCCTCGCAGACTGCTTGTCATCATTGCGGAAGCCGCACTCGAAAGGTCCCTGGCCCGCGATGTGCGCCGCCTGGGGGCCCAGGGCTACACGGTTTACGACGTGCGCGGTGCGGGTCACAGCGGCATCCGCGAGGGCCATTGGGAGGCCGATCGCAGCATCGAAATGAAGATCATCTGCGAGACCGAAGTGGCGGATCGCATCGCTGCGCACGTGCTCGCCGAATACGGCGCGCATTTCAGCCTGACCCTGTTTTTCGCCGACGTTGACGTACTGCGACCGGGGAAATTCTGAGACCGCGAGCCGGCGCCGCTCCTGTCCGGAGAATGCGGCAGATCACAGAACATCGGGATGACTGCGGGCAGCATGCACAGACCGCGTTACACTGTGTAACACCATGCCCAAGCTCACCCGTCTGTTGTCCCCCTGGCTGCTTGTACTGCCCTTCGCGGCTGCGCAGGCGTGGCCCACCGTCGAGGAAAAGAGCGCGGGCGGGATGCCCACGGTCTCCTTCGAGTGTGAGGATCTGTCGGCCGAACCGATCACCTATGGCATGCAATATGACCTGCCAGGAACAGGCTTGCCCGGGCCTCCGCTGGATATCCATGACGTATGGCTGTCGGGTGGGTGCGTCGGTTGCCACAACCAGACTGCCATGGGGGAGCTGCGCCTGGACGATCCTCAGTTCGCAGGCTTCCAGTTGGTGCTGGCGGTGAGCTTTCGAAACCCGGAGCTGCTGCGCGTCGATCCGGGCAATCCAGAGAACAGCCTGCTCTACTCGCAGCTCAATTGCAGCCCGCCCGAGACCTATCCACCGATGCCGCCGCCGGATGGCCAAGTTGCAACGCGCATTCCCCCTCGCCTGCGGGCACTGGTCTACGACTGGATCCAACAGGGTGCGCGTGGCTTCGACGTCGATGGCAATCCCTACAGCCAGACAGTCTTCCGCGACTCACTCGAGTCCACTCGCGGCCAGCGCCATCTCGCTGCCAAGCCCTGACGGAGCTCCGCATGCTGATCCCCAGAACCGTATTGTTCCTGCTGTGCTTCGCCAGCGCGTCCGCCCACGCCTGGCCCGCTCAAGGTGAACCCGACTCCCTTCCGTTGAAGCAGCTCGGCGCTTGCGACGACCTGTCCGCAGGCGTTCAACCCATTCGCCACGACGTCAGCTTCGAGGGCGACATCCGCCCCTTCATCACCAAGCAGTGCGCCTCCTGCCACGGCGGCCAAGGAGGCCTCAGCCTGAGCACCGCCAATGCCCGCAATGCTCTGATCGGAGCGAACGAGAATGGCACGCCGTCGTCAGGCAATGCGACCATTCTGCGCGTGCGTCCGTTCGAACCCTTAGCGAGCTCTCTGTTCCTCAAACTCAACTGCGACGTCCCGCCCTTCGGCGGCCGAATGCCCTTGGGGGGCTCTGCGAGCATTGAGTTTCAGGCGTTGGTCCACGACTGGATCGCGGCTGGCGCCCTGATGCCGGATTCTTTTGGCGGCCAGCGTCTGTTCATCGGCAACTTCGAGTCCATTGTCCGGCCCTGAATCCAAGGGGACGGTCGCGCAACACAAAAAACGGCGCCGGATCTCTCCGGCGCCGTTCTTGTTTCCAGACTCGGACGGTCAGATCGCCAGGAAAGGCACCGTCTGCGTGTTGTAGGCCATGACAGCCGCGTTGGGGTGCGAACCGTTCGTGAAACTGCTGATGTTCGGGAACAGCAGCGGGAGGTCCGTCGCGCTGACACCCATCCAGCGCGCAAGAGTGGCGGACATCTGATCCACCGCCGTGGTCGGCAGAAACTCGCCGCGGTTGAAACACTCGCCGAGGGCGTCCGGCGCGCCGGTGTAGCTGCGATTCAACAGCTGCAGGGGATAACGGCCGTAGATCTGGTTGCCAAGCAAGGGCCC
>JBIJCA010000237.1:0-7296 GCA_044344935.1 Aquimonas sp.
GGTCGTCTATCACCTGGTGGCCGGCCTGAAGCACCCGCGCAGCCGCCAGCACCTGATCCTGTCCATGGTCGCCCTGTTCAGTTCGGGGTTCGCACTCACCAAGCTCATCATGCTGCAGACGCAGCATCTGGAGGACATCGCCACTCTGAACCAGATCGGCCTCGCCTTTCTGGTGCCGATCTATCCGCTGCTGCTGTCGTTCTTTCTGGCGATGGCAAACAGGGAGACGCCCTGGCTGTGGCCGTCAGTGGCGGTTGGGGTCGCCCTCTGGATCGGCAACGCGCTGCAACCGCTTGGCCTGCAGTTCGAAACGGTCTCGGGGGTGGGTGAGTATCGATTGCCCTGGGGCGAGCGCGTCTCCACGATCGAAGGCACCGCCAACCCCTGGTTCGCCCTGGGGCTGGCCTGGGCGATGCTCCTGCTGGGCGCGTGCACCGCCCTCACCGTCCAGATCTGGCGTCAGCATCGGAGTGTGGCCAATGCGCTGCTGCTGTCGATGATCGCGCTCGCGCTGAGCAGCCTGGCGGGTGGTCTCGGACGACTCGGCGTGTTGCCCCTGCCCCAGCTGGGACTGTACGGCCTGCTGGCGGTCAACATGATGCTGAGCACCATCTTCATTCACGACGAGCGCCGTCAACGGCAGCGCGAAGCGGACTCGCGGGCAGCCGCCAATTCGCGCCTCGCGGCGCTGTTCAATGCGGCGCCTGACGGCATCCTGATCGTCGATCGCGAAGGCCGGATCCGTGCCGCCAACCCTTCCTGCCAGAGCCTGTTCGGTCTCAGCCCCAGCGAGCTGTGCAGAACCTCGGTCGACAGCCTGGTGCCCGACGATGTCACCGCCCGTCACGCCGGACTGCGCGCACGCTTTCACGCCTCGCCACGCATTCGTGCACATGGCGACGGTTCCATGCTGATGGCGAAGCGCGCAGATGGTCGGATACTTCCGGTGGACATCGCGCTGGCTCCGCTGGAGTGGGAGGACGCGCCCTGCACAGTGGCGTTCGTGCGCGACGTCAGCGAGCTGACCCATACCCTGGAGCGTCTGCGCTGGCTGGCCCGGCACGACGAACTCACCGGCCTGCCCAACCTGAACACCCTCGCCGAGCAGATCGAACAGCATGTGCAAGCCGCGCGCCCGTTCGCGCTCGCGCTGCTCGGCCTCGACCATCTGGGCCGCATCAACGATGTCGTCGGCTACGCCAGCGGCAACGAAGTGCTGCGGGTGATCTCCGGACGGGTGGCGGCTCTCTCGGGACCGGTGACGGCGACGGCGCGCTTCGAGGGCGACAAGTTCGCCCTGCTGCTCGAAGATGGGGCCGATCTGCAGAACCGTCTGCGCGCCCTGATGCAGTTGATCGGTGGGCCGGTCCAGCTTGCCGACGGGGTCAAGCTGGATGTGTCCCTGACCGCCGGCTACGCCCGTCATGCCGAGCCCTCGGTCGACGGCCATCGCCTGCTGCAGCAGGCGGCAACGGCCCTCTTGTTCGCCAAACGCGAAGCACGGCGGGGCGCGCTCGAATACCAGCCCGAGCAGCTGGAGCACGATCGACGCTGGTTGCTGTTGGCTTCTCGAATGCCGGCGGCACTGGCAGCAGGTGAGTTCGCACTGGCCTTCCAGCCGCGGCTCCGCCTGCGCGACCAGCGCTGCGAGGGCTTCGAGGTGCTGCTTCGCTGGAACTCACCCGACGGCCCGATAAGCCCGGCAGAGTTCATCCGGGTTGCAGAGGAATCGGGCTTCATCCTCGAGCTGGGCGGCTGGGTGATGGCTGAAGCGATCCGGCAGGCGGCCGCCTGGCAGGACCACGAACTGGACTTCGGACGGATCGCGATCAATCTCTCCACCCGCCAGTTGCTCGATCGCGAGCTGCCGAATGCGGTGCGCAGCCAGTTGGCTCGGGAAGGTCTGCCGGCCTACCGGGTGGAGTTCGAGGTCACCGAGACCGCTGCCATGGAAAACGTGGCGATGGCGCGACCTCAGCTGGACGCGCTGGCTGAACTGGGGACACGTCTGGCCATGGACGACTTCGGCACCGGCTACTC
Source organism: Aquimonas sp. (assembly GCA_044344935.1). Taxonomy (GTDB): domain Bacteria; phylum Pseudomonadota; class Gammaproteobacteria; order Xanthomonadales; family Xanthomonadaceae; genus Aquimonas. The sequence continues at coordinate 2,041 of JBIJCA010000237.1, forward strand.
GTCACTCTCCTATCTGCAGACACTGCCCTTCTCGATCATCAAGGTCGATCTGTCCTTCACTCGGCGGCTGGGCACCCGCGACGGCGATACCCTGATGCGCAGTCTGCTGGGCCTGATCAAGGGACTCGATCGCCACGCCGTGGCGGAAGGCATCGAAACCACCGCACAGCTCGAATGGCTCCGCGATGCCGGCTTCGACGAAGCCCAGGGTTACCTGCTGGGACGCCCCATGCCCGCCGCCCAGGCCGAAGCCTGGCTGCGCAGCCACGTGGCGAATGCCGCGGTCTGATCAGTCCTCGCCCTCTCCGCCGTTGTCCGCCGCCTGAGCGGGCGCCGCCTCGTTTCTTGGAACCATTACCGAAAAGCGCTGGTTGCGCATTTCAGGCCGCAGCTCGGCAAGGCGTCGGGCAAACCCGGCGCGAATCTCATACCCGGCGGGCGCCAGTAGTTGTCCGCCATCGGTGTAGACGGGTTTCGCGAGGATCATCCCGGCTTCGAGAGCCGCCAGTCCGACCTCACGCAACTCTCCGCCCTGCTCACCGCTGCCCACGAGCAGGGCGAGCGCATCGACCAGGCGGGCCTCAACGCTTGGGCGCAGCTTCATGACTGCCGCATCGGCCGGAAAGCCACTGGCTTCAAGACGCACGTAGCTGCGCGCGAGACGCAGGATGGCCGACCAGCCGCGGATCTGATCCATCTGCTCCGGGCTCCATTCCAGGTTGCCGCCGGAAAGCGGCTCGGCCAGGCGGATCACATCGCGCACCGGCCCCAGTCGCGGCACCCGCCGCAGACTCTCGAGCGCGTGCGCGAAGCCCTGACTGAGCAGTTGTCGCTGTCGCGCATCGGGGTCATCCCCCTGCAATAGACGCTTCTGCAGATCGTCAGGCAAGCCGACCAGACCCAGATGCAGCAGCATCGCAGCGACTTCGAGCACCCAGTCACTGCGTCCCTGAAGACGAACTGCGAGGCCCGCGCAAAGGCTGCGCACCCGCTGCGCCTGACCGAACACCGCAGGGCTGGCCATCGCCAGCGCATCGGTCATGGCGTCGATACAGCCCTTGAGGGTGAACTCGAGCAGTTCCCGCTCCGCGCAGACAAGTTCGTGCTGGCGCAAGGCATCGCGCACCGACGTATGCAGAATCTCGCGCTCGCAGGGCTTGGTCAGAAACCGGAAGATCCGGCCGTGGTTCACCGCTGCGATCGCATCGGTGATGTCGGTGTAGCCGGTGAGCAGGATGCGACTTGTGTCGGGATAGGCCGCATGGAAGTCCTGCAGCACTTTGGATCCGTCACGCATGGGCATGCGCATGTCGCAGATGACCACTGACAATCGCTCCAGCCGCGCGGCGACGCGCAGCGCCTCGGCCCCCGATTCGGCCGTGTGCACCTCGCCGAGGGCATAGAGACTCAGTTCCAGCCCCTCCAATACGCCCGGTTCGTCATCGATGCAGAGAATCTGCGGTCTGGCGGTCATGGCCTGGGTTCCCTGAATGGATGTGGACAGCGGGCAACGGCCTGTGCGGGTGCTGATCCGGTCGCCGTACGCGGGTGCCGTCTCGAATGTCTGGTGTCGCGGCAGGGCCCGACAGGCGCACTGCGCGATCAGGCGCTCCAGTGCTCCGCCTTGACTTCCGCAGCCTCCAGCCAGGCCTCGTCGATGCATCCCGAATCGAGCAGCACCCGATCAAGCCCCGGCTGCTCGGCCCAGGGGGCACGCGGAACCTGGGCCAGCCGCTGCTGCAGCAGGTGCGCGATGTGCAGGGTGACCGACGGATGTGCGGTATCGCCGCCCAGGAGCGAGGGTTGATCGGCAAATGCCACCGCCTGCACGAGACTGAACGGCAGTCCCCAGAGCGACAGCAAGTACCCCGCCAAGGCGCCATCGCCGATACCCGAATGGCTGAGTTCAGGCAGGGAAAGGCGCTCCAGTCGACCCACCCCGTACAACACTGCCGCGGTGAAAAGTCTGCGCTGGTCTTGCGCCGGGTGCGCGATGGCCGAGGCTATGTAGGCAGCACGCAATGTATCGCGATGACAGGAGCGAACCGATTCGTGCAGGGGACCGGCGCGCTCGATGCGCGTATACAGCTCCTCGCTGAGGACCAGCCCCCGGATCAGCTCGAAGCCGAGTCGCGTGATCGCGGTACGCAGATCCGTGACTTCGCCCGAACCGCGGAAAAACGGCGAATTGGCGACGTGGAGAATGCGCGAGACGATCGCGGGATCTTCCTCGAGGATGTCCGCAACGTCTTGTGCAAACGTCCCCTCGTCCAGCAGCGCAATCTCGAGTCGGGAGCTGATCTCCGGCAGGCTCGGCAGCACCATCAAGTCGTTGACGGCGCTGATCACCTCCGGATCGTGCAGACGATGCTGTAGCTGCAGGGTCTCTCCGACAAGGCGCTGGAGCGAGATCAGGTCGCAGGGCTTGGCCAGCACCTGGTGCGCCACCGCAGCCGCGCGCAGGAATCCGCGCGCGCCGGTCTCGCCTGACAGGATGATCCGCACAGTCCCCGGAAACCGCAGCTTCACGACTTCGAGCAGCTCGGCACCGTCCATGCCCGGCATACGCATGTCCGACACCAGTACGTCGACGGGCTTCTGGTTGAGCATGCGCAGGGCCTCCACTCCCGACTCGGCGAAGCGACTGCGCCACGGCGACCGGATCGCGTACAGGCGATTCTCGATGCCTTCAAGCACGTCAGGCTCATCGTCGACGAACATCACCTCGATGCTCATGCGCTCACCTCCCGATTGGGCCTGACCAGGGGGAGCCGGATCAGAAAGCACGTTCCATGTGGTTGCACCTGTTCAAAGCCGAGTTCGCCGCCCAGCTTGTCGACCACGATCGCACGCGAGATCGCCAAGCCCTGCCCGGTTCCCGTACCCACCGGTTTGGTCGTGAAGAAGGGGTCGAACACTCGATGCGCGATCGACTCGGGAATCCCGCTGCCGTTGTCCTGCACGGCGATCTCGATGCACCCTCGCTCGGCGACGAAGCGGGTTTCAATCCGCAGCAGGCCGCGCTGTCCGCTGTCGCCGATCCGCGCTTCCATCGCGTGAGCCGCATTGGTGATCAGGTTGAGAAGCACCTGTCCGAGATCACCGCGCACCGCCGGCACGTTCGGAATCTCGGCGAGCCGCAGATCGAGGTCGGCGATGTACTTGAAGGCATTCGCCGACACCGTCACCGCGTTCTCGATCAAGGCATTGACGTCCACCGGCTCGAGAGCCATCCCCGGATGCGAGAACTGACGCATGGCGCCAACGATGCGACTGACGCGCTGCACGCCGTCGTGCGCACGCTCCAACGCTCTCGGCAGCCGGCGACGCAGAAAGTCGAGATTGATGTCGGCGGCGCCGCGCTGCCCTTCCGCAACCGCCATCAGATCGCTGACCGCCTGCTCGACGAAGTGCAGGTTGTCGCTGATGAACTGCATCGGCGTGTTGATCTCGTGCGCGACACCCGCTGCGAGTTGTCCGATCGACTCCAGCTTCTGCGCGTGCCGCAGCTCCAGCTCAAGCCGCTTGCGCTCACGCAGATGGAGACCGACCAGCAGCAGGCTTTGCAGTTCCCCCTCGTCGTCGTACTGCGCGCAGCTCGACAGCAACACCGGGAGATCGGACCCGTCGGCGCAGCGGAAGTTGACTTCGCCACGGCGCGACTGGCGCTGCTGTCCGTCAAGAAAGGGCGTGACGACCTCCGCGGCGGCAGGCAGAAGCTGATCGAGAGTGCTGCGCCGGAGATCGGTTTCAGGAAAGCCGAGCAGAGAACTGGCTTCGGCATTGACCCGCGTGACCCGCATGCCTTTGTCCAGCACCAGCAGGATGCCGGGAATCAGGTCGTACAGTCCCGCCAGGTAGGAGAAGACCCTCGACATCTGGCTTTCTGTCACTTGCAGTTCAAGCGACTTCGACTGCAGCTCACGCTTCAAGGACGCGTTCTCGGTCCTCAGCGCATCGAGCAGGACCCGTTCGGGCGCCGCCGGATCCGCCGGGAGTGAGTGATGCGATGACTGGGGCTCCATGGGGCACTCCCGCGGCGAATTGGCCGAAGGGTGCGCAAGCTGCATTCCAGCTCTTGCGGCCCGGCAACGCCAGGCCGACGGTCAGAGCGAACCCCACAGGGACCGGGTGGCGCGAGCTCACCGCCGCCGCACATGCAGCGCAGCGCTCGGCGAACCGGGCGCACGCGCTCTCATCAGCGCGGCTCCTCGGCGCAGGTGCCCAGCAAAAGAGGACTCTGGAGAGGCCTTCAGCCGCCCGCGCAGCCAGGGGCTAGCCCATCAGCCGGCGCACGGGATCAAAACGGAATGTCGTCGTCTTCGAAGTTGTCAGCTGGGGCGGCCTGCCGTGTTGGTGCGGGCGCGTTGCCGCGCGGGGCAGAACGTTCCGGACGATCGCCGCCGCGGCTGTAGTTGCCACCGGACTCGCGCATTCCGCCACCTTCGGCGTTGCGTCCACCGCCTTCACCCCCGGCACCGCCGAGCATCTGCATCTCGTTGGCGATGATGTCGGTGCTGTAGCGCTCGATGCCGTCCTTGTCGGTGTACTTGTCCGTACGCAGGCTGCCTTCGACGTAGACCTGCTTGCCCTTGCGCAGATACTCGGCGGCGATTTCAGCAAGCCGGCCGAACATCTTGACCCGGTGCCACTCGGTACGCTCCTGCTTCTGACCGCTCTGCTTGTCGGTCCAGCTCTCGTTGGTGGCGAGACGCAGCGAAGTGATCGCGGAGCCGGAAGCGGTGTAGCGGGTTTCAGGGTCGGCGCCGAGGGTGCCGACAATGATGACCTTGTTGATGCCACGGGCCATACGGGCGTGTCCTTGTGTTTCTTGGGCCGCCACGGCGGCCGGATGCGGGCGGAAGCCGCCTGGGGCGCTTCCGGTGGAGGCGCAGTATAGCCGCAGCCTCCCTCCGCCACTTCAGGCAGGCTGCCGCGGATCCGGCTGAGAAGCCGTCGCGGTCAGGGGTAGGACATCGACCCATGGTCGCATCGGCTGCACCTACACCGCCCCGTATAATCGGCGCATGAATCTCGCCGCCCTGTCCTCACGCCCCCGCCCCGCCCTTCGCCTGCCCGAGATACAGCGTCTGGTGGCGCTCGATATGGAAGCGGTGAACAGCCTGATCCGTCAGCGTCTCTCTTCGGACGTGCTGCTGATCAACCAGATCTCGGAGCACATCATCGCCGCCGGCGGCAAGCGCCTGCGCCCGATGCTCGTGCTGCTGGCGGCCCGCGCACTCGGCTGCGCAGGCA
>JBIJCA010000038.1:0-22620 GCA_044344935.1 Aquimonas sp.
ACTACCGCCACTCGGGCTGCGCGTCCTGCCACGTGGTCTACGCCAATGACCGCGACCCGCGCCACTCGGGGCCGTACGCCGCGCACGGCCATGCCGGCATGAGCGCGAGCGCCGACCCGACCATTCCGAAGGACCGCTCGGGGCACGCGATCACCCACGGATTCACCCGCGCGATTCCAAGCAGCCAGTGCATGGTCTGCCACATGCACCAGCCGAACATGTTCATGAACACCTTCCTCGGCTACACGATGTGGGACTACGAGTCCGACGCTCCGCACATGTGGCCGGAGCAGCAGCAGTACCCGGATGCCAAACGCATGCGCGAAGTGCTGGAGCGCAATCCGGAAGGCGCGGCGCCGCGCGGCAACTGGGCCGACATCGACTTCCTCGCCAAGGTCTGGGATCTGAATCCGCAGCTCAGCGACACCCAGTTCGCCGACTACCACGGCCACGGCTGGAACTTCCGCGGCGTGTTCAAGCGCGACCGCGAGGGCAACCTGCTGGATGCCGACGGCGCCCAGGTCGCGAACGACGACCCCGAGAAGTTCAAGAAGGCCGTGCACCTCTCGTCGATCCACGTCGACGTCGGCATGCACTGCGTCGACTGCCACTTCAACAGCGATGGCCACGGCAATGGACACATCGTCGGCGAGGTGGCGATGGCGGTCGAAGTCGGCTGCAAGGACTGCCACGGCGATGCCGACACCTACCCCAGCCTCTACACCTCGAACCCGGCGGCCTTGAACGGCGGCCAGGACCTGCGCCTGCTGCGCACGCCCGACGGCCGCCGCCGCTTCGAGTGGGTCGGCGACCAGCTCTTCCAGCGTTCGATGCTCGACCCGAATCTCGAATGGGAAATGAGCCTGGTGCGCGACAGCGTCACCCCCGGCAATTCCCACTACAACGCCAAGGCCGCGCGCGCCAAGACGATGTCGACCGACAGCGCGACCCAGGCCTTCGGGCCCGATGTCGCGCCGACTGACTACGCCCACAGCTCCGAGAAAATGGAGTGCTACGCCTGCCACACCAGCTGGACGACCACCTGCGGCGGCTGCCATCTGCCGGTCGAGGCCAACTGGAAGACCGAGCGCCATCACTACGAGGGCGGTGCCACCCGCAACTACGCGACTTACAACCCGCAGGTCGCGCGCGACGAGGTCTTCATGCTGGGCCGGCACAGCCCGGCCAAGGGCGGAAAGATCGCGCCGGTGCGCAGCTCCTCGGCGCTGGTGCTGTCCTCGACCAATGCCAACCGCGAGCGCATCTATGTGCAGCAGCCGCCGATCGCGGCCAGCGGCTACAGCTCGCAGGCGATGAATCCGCACTACCCGCACACCGAGCGCAAGACCGAGACCCGCGTCTGCAGCGACTGCCATCTGTCGGCGGAGCGCGACAACAACGCGATCCTGGCGCAGACGCTGATGCTGGGCACCAAGTTCATCGACTTCGTCGGCTTCAACGCCTGGGTCGGCGGCGAAGGCGAAGTGGCCGCGGTGCAGGTCACCGAATGGGACGAGCCGCAGGCGGTGATCGGCAGCTATCTGCACCGCTACGCGTATCCGGACTGGTTCAAGGCGCACGAGGAGCGCGGGCGCGAGCTGACCACCATGCATCGGCAGCGGTCGGGCGAGGTCGGCTGCCTGCAGCTGCGCGGCGAGTACCTGTTCGCTGCGGCCGGCGATCAGGGCCTGCGCATCTACGATGTCGCCAACATCGCCAACAAGGGCTACAGCCAGCGCATCGTCAGCGCGCCGTTCTCGCCGCTGGGTCAGAGCTCGCGGCTCGATTCCGCCAATGCCACCTGCCTCAGCCTGGTCACCACCCAGCCCGTGCATCCGGCGCGCAATGAAGGCGAGCAGATGCGGGTGGACAACCAGGAACAGCCCTTCCACCCGATCTACAGCTACGCGTTGGTCACCGATGCGGTCGAGGGCCTGATCCTGGTCGACGTCAACACCTTCGCCGACGCCGAACCGCGCAACAACCGCATCGAGCGCGCGCTGACCTGGAACCCGGACGGCGCGCTGACCGGGGCGCGGCACATCGAGATGGCCGGCTTTCGCGCCTACGTCAGCACGCCGCGCGGCGTCGTCGTGGTCAACCTCGATACCCCGCTGGCGCCCAAGGTCGAGGCGCTCGTTCCGCTCACCGGCGCGCGCGCGGCGGCGGTGCAGTTCCGCTACCTGTTCGTGGTGGACGACGAGGGCCTGAAGTCAGTCGACATCACGAACCCGGCTGCGCCGCGGGTGGTGGCGAACAACACGATCGCGTTCACTGAGGCCCATCGCGTGTTTGTGGTGCGCGACTACGCCTATGTCGCCGCGGGCAGCGAGGGTCTGGTGCTCGTCGACGTGCGCCGACCCGAGGCGATGCGCGAATACCAGCGCCTAGGCGCGGGCGAGGGCATTGCGGATGCGCGTGACGTGGTGGTCGCCACCACCAATGCCTCGCTGTTCGCCTACGTCGCCGACGGCGGCGAAGGTCTCAAGGTGCTGCAGCTGACCTCGCCGGCCAGCCAGCCCAACTTCTACGGCTTCAGCCCCGCGCCGAAACCGGAGCTGATCGCGCGCTATCCGACCCGGCGACCGGCGCTCAGCCTGTCGCGCGCGCTGGAGCGCGATCGCGGTGTCGATGAAACCGGTGGCCAGGTCGCAGTGTTCGGGCGGCTGGGATCACGGCCCTTGAATCTGGAAGAGATGCAGCGTCTGTACCTCAACGAAAACGGGGAGCCCTGGTATGTCCACGATCAGCCGCCTGAGTAAGGCCGCCGCGCTGGCGCTGCTCGCCTTGGCCTCGGCGGCGCACGCGCAGCCGTCCGAGCTGCCCGCCAGTCACCAGCACATGGGGCCTGCGACCTGCGCATCCAGCGCCTGCCACGGCCGCGTCTCACCCGAATCGAATGCCAACGTGCGGCTCGACGAATACCGCATCTGGTCGCGCGAGGACCGCCATGCGCGCGCCTACCAGACGCTGTTGAGCGACGCGTCGAAGGCGATCGCGCGGCGGCTCGGTATCGGCGAGGCGCACGAGGCCAAGGTCTGTCTCGATTGCCACGCCGACAACGTGCCGGAGGCGCTGCGTGGCGAGAAGTTCCAGCTCAGCGACGGCGTCGGCTGCGAGTCCTGCCACGGTGGCTCCGAGGCCTGGCTGGCCTCGCACGCCGAAGCCGGGGCCACCCATGCCGACAATCTCGACAAGGGCCTGTATCCGCTGTCCGATGTCGGCCAGCGCGCCGAGCTGTGCCTGTCCTGCCACTACGGCAACAGCGCGAAGTTCGCCGGCCACGACATGATGGCGGCCGGGCACCCGCGCCTGTCCTTCGAGCTGGTCGCGTTCACCGCCAACCAGCCGGCGCACTTCGATTTCGACGAGGACTACGAGCGCCGCAAGAGCCCGCAGCCGCCGATCCGCCTGTGGATCGAAGGCCTGGCGCACGCGGTGAAGGCGCAGACCGCCCTGCTGCGCAGCGAGCGCGTGCACCGCGGCGGCCTGTTCCCCGAGCTCGCCGTGTTCGACTGCCACGCTTGCCATCACCCGATGGACGACCGCCGCAATGCGCAGACCGCCGTGCACGCCGGTCTGGGGCAGGGGGCGGTGCGGGTCAACGACAGCAGTGCCCTGCTGCTGATCGCGGCGCTGGAAGTGTTCGACCCGCCGCAGGCCACCGCCCTGCGCGGCGAGTTGAATGCGCTGCACCGGGCCAGTGCGCGCAGTCTGGCCGATCTGCGCACGACGGCAGCGAGCATGGACCGCCGCATGGACGGCGTGCTGACCGCCCTGCAAGGCCGCAGCTTCAAGCCGGAAGACCTGCGCAGCCTGCGCACGGCCCTGCTCAAGCGCGCTGGCGCCGGCGCCTACCGCGACTTCGTGGCCGCAGAGCAGGCCTACTTCGCGATCGAGACCCTGTGCATCGAACTGGGCGAGGGCGAGACCTTGAAGCCGCAGTTGAATCAGCTGTTCGCCAGCCTGGAAGACGAGCACCGATTCCGTCCGGATCGCTTCTCCACGGCGGCGCAGCGGCTGCCTGGCGCGCGATGACTGCTTGGCGGACAGGGTGTCCGCGATCCAGAATGCCGGCTCTCTCGTCACAGCAGGGCAGGGCGCATGGGCGCTGACAGCAGCGGCTACAAGCTGCGTTCCGAGGCCGACGGCACCGAAACGCCGATCGTCCACGGCATGGTGGTGGGCCGCGGCGACGATTGCGATCTGGTGATCCGCCTGGGTGTGGTGTCGCGCCGGCATGCGCGCATCAATCTGGTTCAGGGCCAGCCCTGGGTCGAGGATCTCGGTTCCACCAACGGCACCACGGTCAACGGCGAGCGGGTCAGCTCGGCCGCGCGTCTCAAGCCTTCGGACATCGTCTGCTTCGACGATGTCGCCTATCAGGTCCTGACCTCGACGGCGGTCATTGCCGCGCCCGAGGATCGCGACCGCACCATGATCGGCGCGCGCGCGCTGCCCCCGCTGGGTGCGCAGGAGCAGACCATCGAGCGTCCGGAGGTCGTGCGTGCGGCGCCGGCAGAGCCGATCCGCGTGCCCGAGCCGGCGCGCCCCCGTGCGCCCGCGCCGACCGCTGCGCCCGAGGGCGTGCCGCTGAGCTGGGCCGAGTCCGACCGGCTGGAGGCGTCTTCGCACACCCAGGCGCTGCCTGCACTGCTGCGACAGATCAGCCAGAAGTCCGGAGACACCGAAGGCCTCATCGAGGCCGCACGCAAGCACAGCGCCAAGCGCACGCCGCGTTTGATCGGCCTGAACCAGCAGGTCGCCGGTCAGGTCTACGATCTCGATCTTTCGCAGCCGGCGCGCAAGTGGGAAATCGGCCGCGAGAGCACGGCCGATATTCGTATCCTGGATGAGAGCGTGTCCGGTCGCCACGCGCAGATCGTGTGCGAGGACGGGCGCTGGAAGGTGGTCAACCTGATGTCGGTCAATGGCACCTTCGTGAACGGCCGCAAGGTGCTGAGCGCCTATCTCAAGACCACCGACAAGATCCGCCTCGGCAACGTGGAGCTGGCCTTCGATGCGGGCGAGGCGGGCGAGATGCCCCGCGCCCGGGGCGGTAACGGCAAGCGCGGGCTGTGGTCGCGTCTGGGTGCCGCCCTCAAGCGCCTGTTTGGGCGCGGCTGAGGCTGTCAGGCATCGGCTCCCACAGGTGGGCGCCCAGCGCCTGACCCCTACTCCGCATCTGTAGGTTGGGCCAAGCGCAGCGCGGCCCAACGCTGCACGCCCAGGCCTCAGTGCGAGCTGCAGCGCCGCCACGTTGGGCCGCGCCTTCGGCTTGGCCCAACCTACGTATCGGGCCGCGCCGCGGATGCTGGGCGGTGGGAATGCGGTATGGCTTTGGCGGTGGGCGCCGAGCTTGGCGCACCGCACACCGCACACTCAGCACTCAACACTCAGCACTCAACACTCAGCAGTCGGCGCAGGCCGCGTTCTCCCTGTCGGCCGCGAACGCCGCCCATACGCCAAAGTGTGCGGCGAGCTTCGATATGCGCCTCCCGCATTGGTCGCGGCGACGCCCAGCCCCTATTCTTCCGGGCTCGACTTCCCCGGAGCCTCCGCGATGTTCTTCGAACTGCAGCCCGCCCCCGCTGATCCCATCCTCGGCCTGATGGCCGCGTTCCGCGCGGACCCGCGGCCGCACAAGATCGATCTGGGCGTGGGCGTGTACAAGGACGAGGCGGGCCACACGCCGGTGCTGGCCTGCGTGAAGCGCGCGGAAGCGCGCCGCATCGAGCGCGAGGACAGCAAGACCTATATCGGCATGGCCGGCGATCCGGGCTTCAACGCAGCGCTGGAGAAGCTCGCCCTGGACGATGTGCCGGCGCTGGCCGAAGGCCGCGTGGCCACCGCGCACACGCCGGGTGGCACCGGCGCCCTGCGCGTCGCCGCCGAGCTGATCAAGCGCGCGCGTCCCGAAGCGACCGTGTGGGTCAGCGACCCGACCTGGGGCAATCACCCGTCGGTGTTCAAGGCCGCGGGCTTGAAGGTGCGCGAGTACCCCTATTACGACGCGGTCACGCAGTCGCTGCGGGGCGACGAAATGCTGGCGGCGCTGGCAGAGGTGCCGGCCGGCGACGTCGTGCTGCTGCACGCCTGCTGCCACAACCCCAGCGGCGTTGATCTCGAAGCGCCGCACTGGCAGGCGGTGGCCGAGCTGGCCGAGAGGCAGGGCTTCCTGTGCTTTGTCGACATGGCTTACCAGGGCTTCAGCACGGATCTCGACAGCGATGCCTTCGGCCCGCGCCTGCTGGCACAGCGCCTGCCCGAGCTGCTGCTGGCCACCTCCTGCTCGAAGAATTTCGGCCTTTACCGCGAGCGCATCGGCGCGGTCAGCGTGATCGGCCACAGCGCGGCGCAGACCCAAGCGACGTTCTCGCAGCTGCTGTCGGCGATCCGCAACGTCTATTCGATGCCGCCGGCCCACGGCGCGATCGTGGTGCGCGAGATCCTGGATGACGCCGAGCTGCGCGCGCAGTGGCTGCAGGAGCTGGCCGACATGCGCGGCCGCATCAACCACTACCGCAGCGCGATGGTGCAGGCCCTGCGCGACGCCGGCGTCGAGCGCGATTTCGGCTTCATCGAACGCCAGCGCGGCATGTTCAGCTTCCTCGGCATTACGGCCGAGCAGGTCGAGCGACTGAAGACCGAGCACGCGATCTACATGGTCGGCAGCAGCCGCATGAACATCGCGGGGCTGTCGGCCTCGAACCTCGCGTACTTTGCTGCGGCGCTCAAGGCGGTGCTTTGATTGAGAGCCGGGATTGGGGATTGGGGATTCGGGATTCGCAGCCACCGGGATTCAAGCCTCCGCGCAACCCGCGCAACCCGCGCACGGCGGCGGCGGTCAGCGGACCCGCGGACTCGACGCTCGCGCCCGAGTATCGACCGTCGGACCAATCCCGAATCCCGTGCCCTCGCGCGCAGCGCTCGGGCGCTCATCGGCGCACGGACCCATGGTCCGCAAGCGCGCCTCTTCGCTCCCGAATCCCTGTTCTCAAGGCCGGCCGGAAGCCGCCCGATACCGATCCAGTCGCGACTGCTTGCCCAGCGGGAACAGGATCTGCGGAATCACCGCGGCGACGGGTGTCTTATCGATCTTGAGGCGGTACAGGCCGTCGATGCCGCCCACTGAATCGGTTTTCAGCGAGAGGAAGTTGTCGGTGGAGAAGGGCTTGCCGGGCACGAAATCCATCGCCAGCGCCTGCAGTCGGCCGAGTACGTCGGGCAGCGGAATCACCAGCCGCTTCAGGTGCATGCCGCGCGCGGTGTAGCGCACGATTTCCGCCAGCGTCATCACTTCGGAGCCATAGAGCTCGTAGGTCTGCTGAAGGGCGCTGGGGTCGTCGAGCGTTTGCACCATCGCGGCCACCACGTCGCCCACATAGACCGGCGCGAACTTGGCGCTGGCGCGCGCCAGCGGCAGCACCGGCGAGAACGACAGCAGGAACTTGAAGCGGCTGAACAGGCCGTCGCCGGGGCCGAAGATCACCGAGGGCTGGTAGATCGTCCAGTCGAGGCCCGAGCCCTTGACCAGGGCTTCGGCCGCGCCGCGCGTCTTCAGGTAGTGACTCTCACCGCGCCCGGCGTTGAGCGCGCTCATCTGCAGCAGGCGACGCACGCCGGCGGCCTTGCAGGCGTCGATCACGCAGCGGGTCAGGTCGACATGGGCGCGCTTGAAGCCGGCGCCGCCGAAGCCATGCTCGTTGAGGATGCCAACCAGATTGATGACGGCGTCGGCGCCCTCCAGTGCGGCTGCCAGGGAAGCGCTGTCGTAGGGGTCGGCGTTGCGCACACGCACCTGCGGCAGCACGGCGAGCTGCGGCTTTGCGGACGGGTTTCTGCTCAGCACGTCGATTGCGTGCCCAAGGCCCGATAGACGAGCAACGAGGTGGCTGCCGACGAAGCCGGTGCCGCCGAGGATGACGATCTTCATGGATGGGGTGTTCCAGATGGACGGCGCACTCACGGGCGCGCGCGGGGACGCGAAGGTTAGCAAGTGCGCGCCGCGGGAGCGCGAATACCGCTGCCGGGGTTCGCCAGCGAGGTCAGCGTGCGGCCGCACCCGCGCGGCGCATGCGCTCGATCCAGCGTGCGTGCGCCTTGGGCGACGGGCGCGCGACCAGCCCGATCAGGGTGTGACGCACAGGCCCGAAGCCGACGAAGCGCAGCACATTGCGCTCCAGGCTCTTCAGGCTGTGCGACCGGTAGAACCAGCGGTACACGAAGCCCGGCATGCCCATGGTGACAACCACATGCGCGCTGCGCCCCGACAGCGGCTTGAGCTCGCCCGGGCCGCGGTCGCCGCCCGGGGCGGTGATGCCTGGGCGCAGCACGTGTTCCAGCGCCGCCTTGGTGTGCGCGGGCAGGTCGCCCAGCCACATCGGGTAGCAGAGCAGAAGATGCTGGCACCAGAGCATGGATTCCTGCAGCGGCTGCAGCGCAGGAGGGGGTAGACCGTGCTCCCAGTCCTCGGCGGTGCGCAGAAGCGGGACATCGATGCTGCCCAGATCGAAGCTGCGCACGTCGTGGCCGGCGGCGCGTGCGGCCTCGGCATAGGCTCCGGTCAGCGCGCGGCCGAAGCGCGTCGGCTCCGGATCGGGGTGTCCCTGCAGGATCAGGATGCGGTGAGCCATGGTGCATCTCCCTCGAAGACAGGCGGAAGCGCCTGATCCTCAAGCTTCCGCCCCTGAGGGCACAGCCAACTTGCGCAGGCTCAAGTGCGCCGCTGCCGACGCCACTGTTCGCGGGTTTGGCCCCACAGGTCGACATGGGCTGCTTCGAACGGCGGCGGCAGGCAGCCACGACCACGATTGCACGCGCCCAGACGTTCGGCCAGACGCTGCGAGGGCAGGTTCACGGGATCGATGCAGTGGATGACCTCACTCCACCCGAGCGCGTCGAAAGCCCAATCGATGCAGGCGACGGCGGCCTCATGCGCAAAGCCCTGGCCCTGACTCGCGCCGAGCAGCGCCCAGCCGACTTCGCTGCCGGGCCAGTCCAGGGGTTGCCAGGGTCCCACGCGACCAAGCCATTCCCCGCTGCGGCGTTCGAGCACGGAGAACATGCCGAAGCCCTGGATCTGCCAGCTGCCGACCATGGTCAGGAATCCGCGCCACGCGGCAGCGCGGTGCTGCGCTCCGCCAATGAAGCGCGCGGCTTCGGGGTCTGCCATCAGCCGCGCCCAGCCTTCGAAGTCCGCGGCTTCGGGAGGCCGCAGGACGAGACGCTCCGTGATCAGCTCAGGCATGTTCCTTGCTCCGACGTTGAACAGGCGCGGCGGTAACGATTCACTACCGCAGCTGCCGGGCCGATGTGAGAAAGTTCGGGGTCCGATGGATCGGTTCCGGGGGGAGAGATCAGTGCACTCAGGTGTTCGTGGCGATTCTATGCCCAGACAGGCGAGTGCTTGCCTCCGGCGGGTGCTGGCGGGTCTGCTGGTGGCACTGGGCGCTCACGCGCAGCCCGCACCTCCGGCCGAGCTGTCGCTGCTGGAACAGTGCCGCGCCCTGCGTCAGGAGCGCCCGCGCGACGCCCTTGAGCTGTGCGAGCGGGCTGCGGTTGCGCTGCGCACCGAGCGTCGATTCGACGATGCCTTTGAAGCATTGATGCACGTCGCTCAACTGGGCACCCAGAGCGGTGACGTCGAGCGCGCCCAGGCCGCCCTCGACGGAGCCTCACTGATCCTGGGTGAGGTCGAGGATCCGCTGGCTTCGCATCGGATCGCCCGACGTCGCGGCCAGCTCGCCTACGCCCAGGGGGTGCCGGCGGCCGCGCTGGGGCGGTTTCTCGAGGCCCTGGCAATCGCGCGTTCGTTGCGCGATGCCGGCGCCATTGCGATCAGCGAGAACGATGTGGGTGTGGCCTACTGGCAGATGGGCGACTACAGCTCAGCGCTGGGTCACCTGCAGGCGAGTCTCGCCGCCAAGCAGGAGCGTGGCGATCGCGATATCGCCAGCACCCTGGCGAACATCGGCGGGCTCTATGCCGAACTGGGCGATTCGCGGCGCGCGATCGACATGCTGGAGCGCGCATTGGCACTCCATCGCGCTTCTGGATCGCAGCTGCTGATTGGCGGCGCACTCGAGGAGTTGGCGCTGCTGGAGGCCGAAGCCGGCAAGCTCGACATGGCGCGCGCCAGTCTTGACGAAGCGTGGTCGCTCTACGAATTCGTCAACGCCTCGCGGCAACGCATGCGCCTGGCGCTGCGTCGCGCCCGGATCGAGGCCGAGAACGCTCCGCAGCTGGCGCCGGCCTGGCTGGCGCGTGCCCGCGAAGCGGCGGCCCAGCTCGGTCGAAACGAGCTGCTGGCCGCGGAAGTGATCGAGGCTCGGCTTGCCGATACGCCGCAGCAGAAAGAAGTCGCCTACGCCGAGCTCCAGCGGGTGTTGGCGCTGGATGCCGATATCGAGCCCGCCTTGGCGCCTCAGGCCCACGAGCTGCTGGCGCAGCTGTCCGAGCAGATGGGTCGACCTCAGGCCGCGCTGGCGCATCTGCGCGATTTCGTCCGGCTTCAGCAGCAGATCGACGAGGCCCGCCACAGCCAGCGCCTGGATGCGCTGCGGGTGCGTCTGGACCTGACCCTCTCCGAAGCCGAGCGCGAGCGCCTGCAGCGGGAGAACGATCTGCAGACCTCCGAGCTGGCGCGGCGTCGCGCCCAGACCCTGGTGCTGGGCGCCGGGGCGCTGTTGGTGTTCGCCGGCCTCGTGGTGTTCTTCCAGCGTCGGCTCTACCTGCAGCGACTGCAGGCAAGCGCGGAGCGACAGCGGCTTGAGGCGCGCATCGCCGAAGCACGTCGCGCGGCCGACGCCTTGCGGGCGGATCTGCGCTCCATGGAGTGGCTGCTCGATCGCGAGCGCAGCCCGGCGCTGGTGTTCGATGCCAGCGGCCAGGTCCGCGCGGTTACCGGAACGGCCGCCGAACTGCTGGGGTCAAGCGTCGAGCAGATTCGCGGTTCCGCCCTCGCGAGCCTGATCGGAGACAGCGCCGCCGCGGCGCTGCAGGCGAGGGTCGAGCAGGCGTCGCTGGAAGAGGACGGTCAGGTCGAGATTCCCATCGATGACGTGCACGACGGCGCCGTGGCGGGCCTTCAGTTCAGCCTGCAGCGCCTGGAGCTGGAAGAAGAACTTGGCGTGCTCATGCTGCAGCGTCGGGAGGATCCCGACGAGCAGTTGGCCCTGGTGGAGATCGCGCCACTGCTGGCGTCCATCAGCGAGCCCGGCAAGCTGATGGAGCCGCAGCAGCGCTTCCGCGCTTTGCTGGTCTCGCTCATGCAGCTCAGCCTGGATCTCTGGGAGCGGCTGACCCGCAAGACGCGTATAGACCTCGCCGAACGCAGTGGCGTCTGGCGCATCACCATCGACGAAGGTCGGCTGCGCGTGCGCGCGATGGATCGCTATCTCAGCCTGGACACGCTGCCCGAAAAGCCCCGCTGGCGGGAAGTGCTGCGCACCGCTTACTTCGTGCTGGCCGAGCTGGACCTCAGCTCCGATCAACGCCAGCAAATGGAGACTCTGATCGAGTCGGTCCTGAACTGGACGCGCAAGCGGCCCTGAGCATTTTCCGTCTCCTTGCGTTGGCGCAGGCACTTCTGCAGCCACTGGGCTCTTTCCAGCCCGCGTGGGCGAACACGGGTTCTTGGGCTGGATGTCGGTGCGGTGGTGCTTTGGCCGTCGCGGGCACCGGAGCATCCGACCTCGCGTGCCCATTAACTGCTTGCGAGCAGGTGCCCTTGGCCGCCTGCGCAGCAAGGATCGCCTGCGGTGGCTTCGGTGATTCAAGGTGGGCATTCGCTTGCCGCGGCGCAGGTCTGGGCGTGCATCGAGCAAGAGTCGCGCGCCCGACTCCGAGCGGAGCCCCAATTGCTGTGCTCTCCCAGCCTGCAACACGCAAGCGCCCGGCGATTCAGTATCGCCGGGCGCTCCGGAAGGACGTCTACCCGCAGGGGTGCTTATTCGCAGCGCAGACAGACGCCGGCCAGCCCCTGCGACAGGCTATAGCTCCCCTGGCCCGACTTGACCAGGGTCTCCGGCCACTCCGCAACCGCGATGACCTGGCCGGCATCGCCGCTGCTCTTGCTGGCGAGCGTGAACTGCGAGCAGTGCTCGCTGGCGAACGCGTTTGCCGTGCGGATCTGCTCGACCTCCTCCTCGTCTTCCTCGCGCGGATCGGTGGGATAGTCGTCGTCGAACTCGCCGACCATCTTGAAGCCAGCACCTTCGGGAAGCGCGGCGCGGGTGCCCTGCTGCTGCTCTTCCTCTTCGTCGCCATCGCGCGGATCGGTGGGGTAGTCGTCATCGAACTCACCGACCATCTTGAATCCTTGGGTGTGGTCGGGAAGCGCCCCGCGTATGCCGGGTTCTTCTTCTTCCTCTTCATCGCCGTCGCGCGGGTCAGTGGGATAGTCGTCGTCGAACTCACCCACCATCTTGAAGTTGAGGTCGTCCCGCCGGTAGGCCGGGGTGGCCTCGCGGTCCAAGCCCTTGAAGGCCTCGGGGTAGAACTGGAACTCAGCCACCGGGACCAGGGTGCCGGTGCTGCACCACTCCGCCGAAGGCAGGTCGATGCCGCGGGTGTCGGCGGAGAGCATCAGGAAGCTGCCGGCTGTGATCAGACCGAAGACGAAGACGCGCATGGAACACCTCGCAGGCTGCGGTGGTTGGGGACTCCACCTAAGCGCGAAACGGGGTTGCGTGTCGACCTGAATTTGGGACCATTCGGGAACATTTGGCTGCACGCTCGACGAAATTAGCCGCTTTCTCGCGGACTTTCTCCGCGCTGGTCAGGGCGCTTGGGCGTGTTTGCGGGCCAATCGAAACGGTCGTAGCTCCGTCTGCTCTGTTCACGCTGTCATGGGCCGGACGTCCGCCAGCGATAGAATCGAAAGCCCCTACGAACCTCGATGCACTTTCCCATGCCTGCCTGCGTCCAGACCGAGACCGTCGCGCCGTTCCGCCGATATCGCCTTGCGCTGGCCGTCTGCGGTGCGTGGATCCTGGGTGCCTGCGCGCATGCACCCATAACCGGAGTGCCTGGCGGCTCGGTGAGCCCTGTGCCGGTGATCCGGGCCGCAGCCCACGACGAAAGCCCTCGCGCCTGGTTCGCAGCGGGCGCGCTGGCCGCCGACGTGCGCGGCGCCGGGCGTGCGCAGGCGCGCAACCTGATCCTCTTCGTCGGCGACGGCATGGGCCCGACCACGGTCGCTGCCGCGCGGATCTTCGAGGGCCAGCAGCGCGGCGCTCCGGGTGAGGAGAACCTGCTCAGCTTCGAGACCTTTCCGCACACTGGCTACAGCAAGACCTACAACACCGACCTGCAGACGCCGGACTCGGCCGGCACCATGAGCGCGATGATGAGCGGCGTGAAGACGCGCGCCGGCGTGATCGGCCTGGACAGTCGGGCAAGCTACGGCGACTGCGCGTCATCGCAGGGCACCGCCCTGCCCAGCTTGCTGCAGCTGGCCGAGCAGGTCGGTCTTGCCACCGGGGTCGTCACCACCACCCGCATCACCCACGCCACCCCGGCAGCGGCCTATGCACACACGCCACATCGCGACTGGGAGGCGGACGCGCTGGTGCCCGCTGCCGATCGCGAGGCCTGCCCCGACATCGCCCGCCAGCTGATCGAGTTCGACCACGGCGATGGCATCGAAGTGGTGATGGGGGGTGGACGTCAGATGTTCACGCCGACGGCTCAAGCGGATCCGGAGTACCCGCAGCTGCGCGGACTGCGCGAAGACGGTCGCGATCTGGTCGCGGAGTGGCAGACGCGCCATCCCGCGGGCGCCTACGCCTGGGATCGCCGCGGCTTCGAGGCCATCGATTTCGCTTCTGCCGACAAGGTGTTCGCCTTGTTCCAGCCCGGCCACATGCAGTACTCGCATGATCGTCCGAGCGATGCTGCGGGCGAGCCCAGCCTGGCCGAGATGGTGTCAGCCGCGATCACCCGACTGCAGCGCAGCGAGGCGGGCTTCCTGCTGGTCGTCGAAGCCGGCCGCATCGACCACGCGCACCACGCCAACAACGCCTACCGCGCACTGACCGACACCATTGCCCTGTCCGAGGCCGTGGCGGCAGCGCAAGCGGCGACCTCGGTCGAGGACACGCTCATGATCGTCACGGCCGACCACAGCCACGTGCTGAGCTTTTCCGGCTACAGCCACCGCGGCAACCCGATCCTCGGCAAGGTCACCGACCGTACCGGCACCGATGATGTGGTCTTGAAGCGCGACATGACCGGGCGGGTGTTCACCACGCTCGGCTACATCAATGGCCCTGGCTACGCGGCCGCCAGTGATCTTCAGCCGGCCGGAGTCAAGCGTCATCCGCACGAGCCCAACCGCTTCGAAGCGGGCGATATGCGAGCGGACCTGGAAAACGTCGACACCACCGATCCGGACTTCCTGCAGCCCAGCCTGTGGGCGCTCAAAAGCGAAACCCACGGCGGCGAAGATGTCGGCGTCTACGCACTCGGCCCTGGCGCCGAAACCGTGCGCGGGGTGATGGAGCAGAACGTGATCTTCCACCTGCTGCTGCAGGCGCAGCCGGCGCTGCGCGACGTTGCCGGTAAGGCGGGGCCGCGCTGAACAAGCGGCTAAGTGCGGAGGGCGAGGTCACTGCAAAGCTCCGGACATAGCGTGTCGCGTCAAGCCGATGGCCAAGCCTGGATGCGTTCCGCGCGCCGCGCTGGCACTCTCGTCAGCAGCGCCTCTGACTCACATCGCCAGCGCCTGATCAGGCGTGCCGCGCAGTTTCAAGGGCGAGGGCGCCGGATCAAGCGACAGCCCTTCGCTGCGGCCTTCCACCTCGCGCGCGAGTGACTCGAGCGGGCGTCCGAGCGGGCTCGACAGCTCGAACAGCACCGGCGCAGTCATGGTCGGGTCGCCGCCGGCGTCGGCGGCTCCGCCACCCTGCACGGTGTAGACCACCGGCGTCAGCAACTGGTGGTGATCACCGTTCGCGCGCGACTCCACGAACTCGTAGGTCCAGGCCTGAACCGCCTTGAGCGATGACTGCACGAACGGAGCAACGAGCCGACGATGGCGCTGTTCGCTGCGCACCTCCTGCCCCAGCACGCGCGCCATCACCGGCTCGGCCTCGATGACCCTGCCGGTGTCGTCCAGGGTCAGACGCAGCAACACCTCGGCCGAAATGCCGTCGCGCAGTGAACCGCGCGGATAGCTGGGCGGAGTCTGCGCATGCGCCAGCGGTTGTCCGAACTCGACCTTGCCAAATGCCAGCTGGAAGCCGCGGGGCGATTTCAGCTGATCGATGCGCAGGTGAACCGAAGTGCGGATCGGCTTGGCCTGGCCGTCCATCAGAAAGGGCTCGAAGCGCCAGGCTTGCATCGCGTTGACGATTCGCGTCTCGGCGTCGGGAATGAGGCGACTGCGGCGCAGCGTGACCTGTTCGACCTGACCCTGGGTGTCGACTTCGATGACGCCTCCGACATGGATGGACTCGATCAGCTCCGCACCTTCTTCGATCTCCGAGTAGGCGGGGGCTTGTTCGGATGCGGCAGACCACGTCGAGGCGGCAAGCAGCATGGACAGCAGGCAAACGAAGGTTTTCATTGCAGAGGGACTCCGAAGGTCAAAGGGGTTCGCAGCACACACACGGCCGGAAGGCTTGGTCGCTGCGCGCGCGCTAGTGTCAATGAAGCGGAAGGCGGGATCACCCTGTCAGATCTGACAGGGTCTCAGCGTCGAGAGAGTGGCGCCGTAGCCCCGGAAGCCTCGCCCAGGGGCTGCATGTTGCCGCCGATCCTCCGCGGCACCCGCCCTTCTGGCATTTGGTGCGGCAGCGTTTCGGAATCCAGCGGCAGCCCTTCCAGCAGGGCTTCGATCGTGCACTCGGACAGATCGTTTGGGGTCAGATCCACACCTGTGTTCGGTTCCGTCAGCGCGCGTCCCTCGGGCAGCTCGAAGCGAACCGGCGCATGGAGCGACAGCGCTGCGCTCTGACCGAGATCGGGCGCGTGATCGAAGCGCCAGCGACGCACGGCGGATCGCGCCGCGCGAACGAAGGGTGCGAGCATCCGCGCCTGGAGTGTGGGGTCGACGACCCGCTGGTGCAGGATGCGCCCGGCGACGGGTGCCGAGCCTATGACGCGCCCACGACGATCCACCTGAAGCTCCATCAGCAGTTCGGCGCCCAAGCCTTCAAGCGCTGCGCGGAGGGGGAAGGTGGGGGTGGGCGCCTTGATCAACAGCGGCCACCCGAACTCGACCCGAGTGAATTCGAGCACGGCTGGGTGCTCCGCGCGGCGCCGCAGTTCGGTGAAAAAGGTGCTTTCCTGCGCAGTCGTAGCGGGTGCGAACGTCCAGCTCTGGATACGCTCCTGCAGGACGGACCGCAGCGCGTCGGGCAGGTCGGAGTGACGCAGGTCCACCCGAGTCACCCGGCCGCCGGCGTCGATCGCTATTGCCCCCTCCGCAATTGCCACGTAATCGTCGGCCGGAGGCGCGGGGCAGAGCTCGGACGCTGAGGCGACTGGCGAGGCAAGCAACACAAGCAAGATCGCAAGCGACGGAAGGTGACTGCGCATGGCTGTTCCGGGAAAGGCAGGACGTCGGGATCCGGCGGACAGACGACCCGCCCTCGCCGAAGTGACGCCCGTGCCTCCGAGGCGTGCGTCAGCGACGTCTCCAGTTCGGTGAAGCCAGCCGCGCTATGTCGCGCGGTGCGCTCTTGCCTTCAACGCACCATCGACACCTGCATCAAAGTGCCTGGCGGCAGGGCGCGGGCGCGGGCGCGCAGGGCTTCGACGGTGACGCCGCTGCGCTCAAGCGCCGGGTAGGTCTGCGCGGGAAACTCGCGGGCACTGCCGCCTTCTTCCTGCACCGCATAGTCGAAGGTGACCACGGCGTGCAGGCGACCGTCGGGGTCGGCTTCGGCCATCAGAATCGTCCAGCCGCGAACGCTGTCCTGGGCGCGCTGGATGAACTCCTGCATCGAGGCCGCACGCTCGCGGTCGTCACCGCTGGCGCGGGGCAGTGCGCTCAGGATCGCCGCCAGCGGCTCGGAGCCCAGCACCTTGCCCTGGGCGTCGACTTCGACCAGCAGCCAGAGCAGGGCGCCGTGGCCGCGTTCGGCCGCGCCCTCCGGGAAGGCCATGAAACTCTGCACGGTGGCGATCGGCTGCCCCATCGTCACCGTGCCGACCACCAGCTTGCGGCTCTCGCCGCTGCCCTCGAAGCCGATGCGGAACACCGCTGACGTGCGCACCCGCCGCGCCTGACCTTCGATCACCACCGGCTCGAAACGCATCCGCTGCACGCTGTTGGCGACGCCTTCGCGCACATAGGGCAGCAGCAGCCCGGCGTCGTGGATCTCGACTTTCTCCACGCTGCCGTCGGCGGCGAGGTCGAGGATCGCGTTGACCGCAAGCGCTTCGTCGGCCTGCGCTCGCGCGACGTTGGCGGCGAGCAGGCCGAGGGCGAACAGCAGGGACAGCAGGAAAGCGCGAAACGGCATGGACAGATCCGCAAACGGCGCCGCGTGCAGCGGCCGGAACCCGGCAGTGTGCCAGAGCCAGCGCGGCGATCCGAATGCGGCGCCGCTGCGAGCTCGTCCGCGGCGCTTTTTTCCCTGAGCGCGTTTGCCGCTCCCGGCCCCAGACACGCGAACGGCGACCCGTGGGCCGCCGTTCGCTTGCCACGCCGCGTACCGAGCGCGCGGCTTACAGCGCCTTCTCCAGCTCCGGCACGATCTGGAACAGATCCCCGACCAGGCCGAAATCAGCAACCTCGAAGATCGGGGCTTCCGCGTCCTTGTTGATGGCGACGATGGTGCCGGCGTCCTTGATGCCGGTGAGATGCTGGATCGCGCCGGAGATGCCGCAGGCGATGTACAGCTCGGGCGCGATGATCTTGCCGGTCTGGCCGACCTGCAGCTCGTTCGGCACGTAGCCGGCGTCGACCGCTGCGCGCGAAGCACCCACCGCCGCGCCGATCCGGTCGGCCAGGCTGTAGATGATCGCGAAGTTCTCGGACGAGCCCAGCGCGCGGCCGCCGGAGACCACTTTTGATGCGGCCTGCAGGTCGGGGCGGTCGCTGCTGCCCTGCTTCAGTTCGACGAAGCGGGTGTGGTCGGGCAGGGCCGCGTCGACGCTGACCGCTTCGACAGCCGCGCTGCCGCCAGCGCCGGTGGCTGGCCAGGAGGCCGCGCGCACGGTGGCAACCACCGGCTTATCTGCCGGCGCCTCGACGGTGATGATGGCGTTGCCGGCATAGATCGGGCGGGTGAAGCGGTGGCTGCCTTCGACCGTCATCAGGTCGGAGACCTGCGGCGCGTCCAGCAGGGCCGCGATCGCCGGCATCACGTCCTTGCCGAAGCTGCTGCTGGGGCCGAACACATGGCTGTAGCCCGCAGCGAGTTTCGCGATCACCGGTGCGGCCTGCTGGGCGATCAGGTGCGAGAACGCGGAGTTCGCCACCGTCAGCACCTTGGCCACGCCCTCGATGGCGGCGGCCTGTGCGGCCAGTGCCGCAGGCTCGGCGGCCAGCACTGCGATGTGGATTTCGGCGCCGGCAACCGCGCGCGCGGCGGTGACGCAGCGTGCCACCGCACCGTTCAACTGGCCGTTCAGATGGTCGGCCACGATCAGGATCTTGCTCATTCGAATCTCTCCCGTGCGGCCGGCTTACGCCAGGCCCTTGGCCTTCAGGGCCGAAACCAGCTCGGCAACGTCCTTCACCATGACGCCCTTCGAGCGCTTGGCCGGCGGCGCGTAGCTCAGCGTCTTCAGTCCGCCGCCCAGCGCCACGCCGAGGTCGGCGATCTGCAGGGTCTCCAGGGGCTTGGACTTGGCCTTCATGATGTCGGGCAGCTTGATGAAGCGCGGCTCATTCAAGCGCAGGTCGACGGTGATCACCGCCGGCAGCTGTACTTTCAGCACCTCAAGCCCAGCGTCGACTTCACGGGTGACGGTGGCGGCACCGTCCGCCACGTCGACCGCGCTGGCGAAGGTGGCCTGCGGACGGCCCCACAGCGTGGCCAGCATCTGGCCGGTCTGGTTGGCATCGTCGTCGATCGCCTGCTTGCCCAGCAGCACGATGTCCGGCTGCTCCTTCTCGATCAGCTTGAGCAACACCTTGGCGGCTTCGAGCGGCGACACCGGCTGGTCGCTGACCACGTGCAGGGCGCGGTTGGCACCCATGGCCAGGCCGTTGCGCAGATGCGCCTGGGCATCGGCCGGGGCGATCGTGGCGACGATCACTTCGGTGGCCACGCCCTTTTCGCGCAGGCGCAGCGCTTCTTCCAGCGCGATCTCGTCGAAGGGGTTGGGCGAGAGCTTGACGCCATCGGTGACCACACCGGTGCCATCGGGCTTCACCTGGATGCGCACGTTGTAATCGACGACGCGCTTGTAGCCGACCAGGATCTTCATCGGGCTGCAGTTCCTATACGGGGGTGGAAGGGGGGCCGCGCGAGTGCCGGCCGAAACCCCGCGATTCTAACCGCGCGGGTTTCGAATACCTACTCGATACCAGTCGCGGAACCGGACTATGGAGGTAGAAGCGTGCGGCGGGCGTGTAGCGGCCGATTGCCGTTCGCGCGGCGAAGGCGCAAACGGCGAGGGTCGAGGCCATGGTGGGCCAGGGCCCACCCTATACAGCTCCGCGGTCCATGGGGTGGGCCCCGGCCCACCATAAGCCCCACGCTCGCCCTGTCCCACGACAACTGCCAGGCCCGCCCTGGCCCACCAGGAGCCCAACGCTCGCCACGGTCCAACGTGGAGTCCGACCTCAACCGCGCTCGCGCAGTTTCTCCCGCAGCGCAGCCACGAAGCGGTCGGCGGCATCGGCCGAGGTGTGGAAGAACAGCGAAGGCTCGGTGAGTTCGAGCTCCAGCAGCTGCGGGCCCTTGGCCGAAGGCAGCAGGTCGACGCGGGCATAGGCCAGGCCCTGCACAGGCAGCGCGGCCAGCACCTGGCGTGCGGTCGCCATCTCCTGCGCCGAGGGCTCGCGGGCGGTGATGTGCTCGGCCGCGAACAGCGCGCGGGTCGGGCCCTCGCCGCGCTTCAGCAGCGGGCCTTTGCGGATGGCGTGCGAGAACTTGCCGCCGAAGAACAGCAGGGCGGTCTCACCCGCACTGTCGACCTGGGCCAGATAGGGCTGCACCAGCACATGGCGGCCGGCATTCAGCAGGCGCTCGACGTGCTGTGCGGCCGGGCCGCGCTCGGAATCGACATAGCGCTGGGTATCGCGCGAGCCCGCGCCCACGGTGGGCTTGACCACGAACTCCGGCCAGGCCGGGAAGCCGTCCGGGCGCTCACCGGGTGCGATGTAGAAGCTCTCGATCACCGGCAGGCCCTTCTTGGCCAGTTCGCCCAGATAGCGCTTGTCGGTGTTCCAGCGGACGATCTCCAGCGGATTGAGCAATCGGGTCTGTGCGCTGACTCGGGCGCACCACGCGAGAAACTCCGGCAGGCGCTGGGTGTAGTCCCAGGTCGAACGCAGAAGCACCGCATCGAAGCGCGACCAGGACACAGTGACGTCGTCCCAAGCCAGGGTCTCATGCGCAATTCCGGCCTTGTCGAGCGCTTCGCGCAGCGGCGGAAGATCTTCGTCGAGTTCGATGGCGGGCAGGGTGGAGGCAAGCGCGATGCGGGTCATGGGGATTCCGCGACAAGTGAGTGGAGAAAGGTGGGCGGTGTACGCCAGACAGCGCGAGGGGGCCCACTACTTTCGCACTTCTGACTTGCCGGTTCCTATCGTCAGGCGCTTCCGCGTCGGCAGGCTCAGCTGTATCAGGCCCACGTGCGGGGCGCACGCGGAGCGGAAACACGCGGCCGGTCCCAAGGTGCCCTGCGCGAATCGATCGAGCGCCCTGTGGCTCAGCCACAGTCGGGTCGCGGTCGGCGCGAATCGGCCCTCACTCGATCAGCCGGACATCGCGCACGTACATCAGCTCGCAGGCGCCTGCGCCCCAGTCTTCACGCGTGGTCGAACTGCGCCAGCGCCAGCCATCCCCGCGGTCGGCGTTGACCAGCCAACCCTCGAGTTCAACCACCCGGCCGACCGCCACCTGCCGCAAGGCCTTCAGCACTGCGTCATCGGCAGGGATCAGATGCATGTTGGCCGAAGAGCGGTTGATCGCGTCCGGCGGCAAGGGCGGCTGATCGCGCCAGCGGTAGCTGAAGAAGCGCACGCTCTGCGACACCGACAGCTGCTCGATCACGGCGGTGTCGGACATGCCAGCCCAGCCGAGCGCGAAGTCCAGCGGCGACAGTTCAGCGCCGGCGTCGAAGCGGTAGTCCTCGCGCGACAGCAGCCGCGCGCGGATCCGGTAGCGGGCGACCGGCTCGATGTGGAAGCGGCCGTGCGCGAAGGGTGAATCCGAGGTCGACACCGGAGTCTGCACGGGTGATTCGGCCACCATCACGCCTGGCGGGCGCTGCACTTCGCGCGGTGGCCGCTGCGAGAACTGCCACAGACCACCCAGCGCGCAGATCAGCAGCACCAGCTTCAGGCTTCGATTCATTGCCACATCCTTGATCGGGCAGACCCCGCGACGACGCGAGACCGCCCAAAGGGTGACCGCGAAACGTCGCCCGCGCGCTATGGCATCCGTCTGCGCCGATGGCTACTCGCCGCCGCAGCTGCGACGCACCACCAGTCGGGTGTCGAGCTCGCGACTCTGCGCCGCTCGACCTTCGATCAGGTCGATCAGGGTTGCGACCAACACTTCGCCGGCCCCCCGCGTGTCCTGCTGCACGGTGGTCAATGCGGGCTGCGCCAGACGCGCCATCGGGATATCGTCGAAGCCAGCGACCGCGACGTCCTCGGGCACCCGCAAACCGCGTTCGGTGAGCGCCTGCACGGCACCGAGCGCGATCAGGTCGGAGGCGGCAAAGATCGCGTCGAAGGACTCGCCACGCTTGAGCAGCTCGCGGGCGGCGGCGATGCCGTCGGCTTCGCTCGACAATGCGTCGATCCGCAAGCGCTTCGAGCAGGGCAGACGCGCTGCCTTCAGGGCCCGCTGGTAGCCGCGGTGGCGGGCCTCGAACTCGGGGTAATGCGGCGAGGCGTCGCCGAGGAAGGCGATGCGACGGCGGCCCTGGGCGATCAGATGGCGTGTCGCCTGCTCGCCGCCACTGGCATTGTCGCTGCCGATCGACACACCGGGCTGGTCGGCCTGCACAGCACCCCAGCGCACGAAATGCGTGCCCTGCGCGACCAGCTGGTCGAGCTTCTGCCGATAGGCCTCGTAGTCGCCATAGCCCAGCAGGATGAGGCCGTCGGCTTTCTTGGCGTCTTCATAGTCGGCGTGCCAGTCGCGCGACATCTGCTGGAAGCTGACCAGCAGATCGAAGCCACGGGCGCCGCAGGCCCGCGTGATCGAGGCCAGCATGGCGTGGAAGAACGGGTTGATCTGCGACTCGTCGCAGTCGGCATCCTCGAACAGCAGCAGGGCGAGGGTGCCGGCGTGCTGCGTGCGCAGGTTGGAAGCGTTCTTGTCGACCTGATAGTTCAGCTGCTGCGCGATCGCCTTGATGCGCTTGCGCGTGTCCGGATTCACCAGTGGACTGTCGCGCAGCGCACGCGATACGGTCGGCTGGCTGACGCCGGCCATGTGCGCGATATCAAAGGAGGTGACCTTGCCTTTCACGTCGGCC
>JBIJCA010000238.1:0-7268 GCA_044344935.1 Aquimonas sp.
CTGCTGGTGGCTTCGAATCGCAACCTGCCCTCCGGTGTGGCCTCGCTCGCGCCGCTGCCGATCTTCGCGCCGCTGCCGATAGGGCTGGCACTTCTGCTGATGGCACTCGTGTTCTTTCGCCTGTTCGGTGCGCGCCTGCTGGGCCAGGGCGAGGACAAGGGCGTGGCGCCTGGTCGTACCGAGAGCTACTTCGCCCGCGCCTATGGCATCGAGGGCGATGTCTATGAACTCACGGTTACATCCGACAGCCCCCTCGTCGGAATGTCGGTGCTTGAAGCGGAGTCGATGCGCGGTGCGCCTCTGCTGCTGGCGCTGAAGAGCGGCAACGAAGCGCGCCTGGCGCCGCCGGCTGACGAGATGATCTGGGTCGGCAGCGTGCTCGGCGTGATGGGTCCACGCGAGCAGGTCGCGGACTTCGCCCAGAACCAGCTGCTGCGCCTGCAGGCGCGCCTGCGCAACTTTGCGGATCTGTTCAATCCGAGTCGCGCCGGGATTTCCGAGGCCGTGATCCCTCCCAACTCCCAGCTGCTCGGGCAGACACTTGAACAGCTCCACCTGCGCAGGCGGCTCGGCATCAGCGTGCTGGCGATCAATCGCGGCAACGAAATCTATCGCGAGGACATCCGCAACACGCCGCTGCGCGCCGGCGACCTGCTGGTGTTCCACAGCTTCTGGCGCGACCTCGGCTCGGCGGCGAGCAGTCGCGACTTCGTGGTGGTCACCGACTATCCCAAGGACGAGCAGCGTCCGCACAAACTCTTGCACGCGGTGTTCTGCTTCGCACTGGCGCTGGCGCTGGCCCTGTCCAGTGAAGTCGCGGTGCCGGTAGCGCTGATGACCGGCGTCGTCGGCATGCTGTTGCTCGGCGTGGTCAACATGGACGAGGCCTACGCGTCGGTGAACTGGAAGACGGTGTTCATCATGGCGTGCCTGATTCCGCTCGGCTGGGCGGTAGACAGCTCGGGCGTCGCCAACTTCGTCGCCAGCCAGACCCTGGAGCACTTCGGCGGGCTGCCGGACTGGGCCCTGCTGGGCGTGCTGGGCCTGATCACTACCGGGCTGGCGATGGTCATCAGCAACGTCGGCGCGACGGTGATCATGGTGCCAATGGCCATCAATATCGCCATCTCCACCGGAGCCGCGCCGATCCAGTTCGCGATGGTGGTGGCGCTGTCAGCTTCGAACAACTTCCTGACCGGCAGCAACCCGGTGCTGGCGATGGTGACCGGCCCCGCCGGTTACCGCCTGGTGGACCTGCTGAAGGTCGGACTGCCGCTGTCGGTGCTGTACGTCGGTCTGGTGCTGGGCATCAGCTATCTGATGTTCTGAGGGGCGATCGACGGCGTGACTGCGTCCGATCAGGGATCTGGCGGTCAGGCCGGGTCGCGCGACAGTCCCGCTGCCGCCAAGGCATCGAGATAGCTGGCGAAACGCTGCTGCTGTTCTTGACCGAGGGAGTAGAGGGTCGACCAGCTGAAGATGCCGGTGTCGTGGCCATCGTCAAAGCGCAGCAGCACCCCGTAGTGTCCAACCGGTTCTATCGCGCTGATGCCGACCGCGCGCTTTCCCGCGACCAGCACTTTCTGGCCGGGGCCGTGACCCTGCACCTCGGCCGAGGGTGATTCCACCCGAAGGTACTCGCAGGGCAACTGGAAGCGGCTGCCGTCCTCGAACGCGACCTCGAGGACGCGGGAGCGCTGATGCAGGACGATGTCGGTAGGCGTCGGCGTGCTCATTTCGTTGATGTGTTCCTCGGTGGTTTCAGAAGGCATTGACCAAGCGAGGTTTAAGCTTGACCGGCCCGACGGATGGAATCCTCGAGGGACACCTTGCGCTGCAGTTCACTATCGGGACGCCCGCAGGGCGCGCAGCAGCAACAGTGGCATAGCCATCCACAGCGCTGCCCTGAACGCCCAACGCTGGGGCGAAGGTAGGCCGGCGGCGTCGAAACGCTCGAAGTAGCGCCGCCAGCCACGGTGCTTCTGCCACGCCACCCACAACGGGCGACGGCGGCTGCTGGTGCCCTTCAGATGGGTGATCTGCAGGGCGGATGCGAACACGACGCGCAATCCGCGCTGGCGCAGTCGTCGACAGAAGTCGAGGTCTTCGAAATGCAGGCGGTAGCCCTGATCGAAACCGCCCACCGCGTCGAACGCGGCGCGTGGCACCAGCATCAGTGCGCCCGAGATCGCGTCGACATCCGCGAGCTCCCGATCCTCCCGCTGCGCGCCTTCAATGCGTGCGCGCCCGCGCAAGAGACTCCCCAGCAGGCGCTGCGGGGTTGGGTCATCGCGGCGGGACGCCGCCTGCAGACTGCCATCGGGATTGAGCAGCTGGACGCCAAGTACGCCGAGGTCCGCATCGACATTCGCCTGCTTGCCCAGTGCCAACAGCCGCGTGAGATCGCCCGGCTCTGGAAAGCAGTCGGGGTTGAGGAACAGTAGCCAGGGCGCGCGGGCGCGCGCCGCCGCCTGGTTGCAGGCGACCGCGAAACCGGGGTTGTCGGGGTTGCATATCAACTCGTTCAGGCGCGGGTGATGCTGTGGGCGCTCAGCCGAACCGTTGTCGACAACGATCACCTCTAGGCGAGGGCCGCCCTGACCGGCCAGCGCTTCCAGGCAGCGCGGAAGGACGTCCGCGCTGTTGTGGCTGACGATCAGCACCGAGAGATCGGCTGCTGCGGGGGGTGCAGACGCGGGCCTCATCTCTCAGCGCCGCTCGCAGACCTTGCAGCGCGGTCTCACGGCCGTAGGGCCGCGAGTTCCGCCTGCGCCTGCGCCAGCTGCGCCTCCAGTTCCTGGATGCGGACACCCGCTGCCATGTTCTTGCGGATCTCATGGTGGTAGTGCGCATACACGCTCTCCTCGGCATCGCCGAACAGATGCAGAGCGGGCAGCGGCGTCAGCGGCTCCACGGAGCACGCGGCGACGTAGTAGAGCGGCGGATACGCAAGACCCCTGGCGAGCGTGGCGTCCCGCCCCAGGGTCGCGGCCGCTGGCTGTCCATCGCAGTCATCCAGCGCCCACAGCGCGGACTGGAATAGCAGCTTCTGCGCGTACAGGCGTCGGTGCGGGAATATGCCTTCCAGCAGTGACTCGAATTCGTGGCGATAGAGCTCGCGCACATGGTGCTCGTTGTGGAACTGCGGGATCTCGCTGTAGTTGCGCTTGTCCGGCGTTGACACCAGGAGCAGGCCACCGGGCGCCAACAGACGACGAAAGCCCTGCAGCATGGCCTCCTGTGCCTGCACGTGCTCAAGGGTTTCGAAGCTGAGGATCAGGTCAAAGCTGGCGCTCGGCAGATGATCAAGAGCTGTGACATCCGCCTGTTCGAAGCGGAGTTGCGGCAGCGTGTAGCGCAAACGTGCGTGTTCGATGGCTTCGTTCGACACGTCCAGTCCGAGCACCGAAAGTGCATCCGCCGCCACCAGTGCAGCGCCATAGCCCTCGCCGCAGGCCGCATCGAGCACACGCCTGCCGCGCCCCAGCGGCTGCGCAAAGGCATAGCGATGGTAGTGCTCGTACCAGATTTCCCGTACGCACTCGGGCGTGAAACGTTCGCCGGTGAACTCGAGCGCCGGCGCGGAATCGCTCATCGCGGACATCCTCTGGACTTCAGTGGAACAGCTTGCCCTGCAGGCCGGTGGCATCCGGCTGACCCGCAGCGAGCGCGACGTAGCGTTCGATTGCCCGCTGTCGCAGGGGCCTGATCGGGTCAGCCATGATGAACTCGGCGACGCTTCGGTTGTAGTCGGGGTAGCGATTGAGCAGTCGGGTCAGGTTGCCACCACCGGGCTTCAACCCCTCCAGGCCAAAGGATGCCCCGCCCTCGTGGCCGACGAAGGCATCGGCACACAGCACATTGCGCCAGCCGTGCGCGTGGGCGCGCAGGCAGAAATCGTTCTCTTCGCCGTATCCACGACCGAAGGTCTCGGCATCGAGATTGCCAATCCGATCCAGACAGGCGCGTCGAATGGCCATGCAGAACCCCACCCCGGTGGGCAGGTCGGGATACTCGCCGACGCAGGCTTCAGCGCAGGCGCGTGCCCAGCGGTCAGGGTCATCAGGCAGCGGGACCGCCCGACAGAGGTCGGGCAGCGAACAGATCTCGGCGTTGTTGGACCACGGCGTGGCGGTGGCGATGCGCGGATCGGCGTCGAAACACGCGCGGAGTCGTTGCAGCCAGCCGACGCCCGGCAGGGTATCGCTGTTCAGCAGGACAACATCCGCTGCACCGGTCTCGGCAAACGCAGCGTTGACGTTGCCCACGAAGCCCAGATTGCGTTCGCGCCGTACGACCTGCACATCGAAGGGCGCGTCCCCGCACACGCTGTTCAGATACGCGATGATCTCGGGCTCCGGCGAGGCGTCATCGCAGAACAGGACGCGTTCAGCCGCTCCCAAGGTCTTGCGCAGCGCGCCCACCAGTCGCTGCAGTGCAGGCAGGGCGCGGTAGACCGGCACGATGATCTGCATCTGCTGGCCGCTCACGGCATCGCACGCTCGTGCAGCCACCGGTGCGGCAGTCGCACGCAGCCGAGCTCGCGACTTGATCCACGCATGGTGAACGCGCGCTCCACGGTATCGAAGACGCGAAGTCCCTCGGGATCCATAGCGTGCAGCCGCAGCACGTAGCTGCCGGGCAACAGGGTGCCGGGATCGATTTCCAGAACGTATCGCGCCCGTTGTCCGGGCAAGGGTTGGCCGCGAACGCCTTCTATCTCGGCCACTTGGCCGTAGAGCGCGGTGCCATCCGCGCGAACGATGCCGAAGCTGAATTGCGGGTTGCGTCTATCCGGGCTGTGGAGTTCCGCCTCTACCCGCAGCAGTTCGCCTTCGGACAGCAATCGCGGGCCTTCGTCTTCGCTTCCATTGACAGCGACGCGAACGAGCCGGTATTCGCTTCCGCGGTAGCTTACGTCCAGCCCGGCGCCCCGCTCTGCTGCGATCTTGCGCTCGTGGTAGGCGAGGTAGTCCTGGGTGACATCGAAGACGTCGCCGTAGGCCTGCACCCTGCCCTCACGCAGCCACAGCGCGTGCTTGCAGAGCTTCTGGATGTGGTAGGTAGAGTGCGACACCAGCAGCAGTGTTCCACCGCTTTGCAGGTAGTCCTCGATCCATCGGATGCACTTCCGCTGGAAACTCTCGTCGCCCACCGCGAGGACCTCGTCCGTGATCAACAACTGCGGACGGACGGTAGCGATGATCGCGAAACCGAGCCGGACCACCATTCCTGAGGAGTAGTGCTTGACGGGCTCTTCGAGGTAACGGCCGATATCGGCAAAGGCTTCGATCTCGGGCGTTCGCGCTTCGATCTGGCGGCGCGACCAGCCCATGAGGCCAGCAGCGATTCCGATGTTCTCGCGTCCGGTGCGCTCAAGCTCGAAGCCCGCACCCAGTTCCAGTAGCGCACCGACCGAAGCATTCAGTTCGACCCGACCAGCGCTCGGCCTGAGCACCCCGGCAATCAGCTTGAGCAGGGTTGACTTGCCCGCGCCGTTTTCACCGATGATGCCGAGCGACTCGCCCGCCCTGATCTGGAACGCGATGTCCCGCAGAACCGGGGTACGCGGGATGTTTCGTCCCAGCAGAGCACGCAGCAGGGCGGCTGCTCGCCCACGCGGGCTGGCATCCAGCGGCCAGCTCTTGCCGAGTGCCTCGACCTTCAGTAGGTGCTGGCTCACTCGAACTCCTCTAGATGCGGGAGCAGGCGACCGAACACCAGGCCTGCAACCAGAGGGATCAGCAGGGCACCGAGCCAGGTCGCGACCCAGCTCAGGGGCAGCCCGGTCAGCCCCGGCAGCAGGCCTCGCTGGGCGTCAACCACGCCCGTGATCGGGTTCAGGCTCAGCCATTGCGTCAGAGCACCGGGCACGGTTTCAGGCGCGTAGATGATTGGCGTCAGGAAAAACCAGAGTGTAATCAGCAGACCGATGCTCTGGGCGAGATCACGCACGAACACCTGCACGGCCGAGAGTGCAAGCGCCAACCCGGCTGCCATGGCCAACAACGGCAGCCAGTACAGGAGCGCCATGGGCAGTTGGGTCCAGTCGAGCGTAGGCCCTGTCAGCGCTATCGCGCACAAGACCAGCACGTAGCCCAGTCCGTGCAGCAGGAATGCGCTGCCTACCGCGGCCAGCACCGGAATGGCCCGAGGCACGGCGATCTTGCCTGCGAGCCCGCTGTGTTCGGTGATCGCGGTGCAGCCGCGAGCCACGGCCTCGGAGAATGCGAACCAGGGCCAGAATCCAAGCGCCAGAAAGACCAGATAGCTACTGCCCTCAAGGCCCGGCACTCGCGCCTTGAGGATATGCACGAAGACGAGATTGAAAACGGCCAGCTGAAGCAGGGGAGCCAGCACCGCCCATGCGACTCCGATCAGGTTACCCGAGAAACGCTGCCTGAGATCCTGACGGACGAACAGGCGCAGCAAGTGCAGGCTACGCATTGGGTTTTGCAGGGGAAGCACGGGAGACTCGCCGTTCGCTGCCTATCAGTCGTCCGGATTCTGCGAGCTCTCATCGGCCTGAACCTCTTCTTCGCCTGCCGGCTCGTCCTCGCTACCGTCCAAAGCCGGCGGTAGCTTGTTCTTGTCGGCTTGGGCGTAGCGCGTGCGGAGTTGGGCGACGACGAGCGGCTTCGCTTCGATCGGCTGGTCACGGAGCTGGCTCAGAAGTGCCGCGCGCCGATCATTGAAGAACTTGTCGCGCTGCTCGGAGACGAGCTGCTGCCGAACGTCCTCGAAGCTTACTTGCGTGGGCTCCGCGCGCTTGACCAACTGGGCAACGTGGAACCCGTACGAGGTCTGGATCAGCTCCGAAATCTGACCTGGTTCGGTCAGCTGGAACACGACCTCCTCGAAAGGCTTTTCAGTCAATCCCGGAATGACGTCCTGGAGGATGCCATTCGAAATTCCACGTGGGTCTGCCGCTTCGTCGCTGTAGGTGAGGAAGATGTCGCGGAAGTCGCGCTCTCCCTTGACCAACGCAAGGCGCGCCTCTTCCGCGCGCTCGCGCGCGGCTTCCTCGCCGCGCCCGCCTATCCGGACGAGTATGTGCTTGAGTTCGAGCGTGACCGGCCTGCGGAAGCGATTCGGGTGCGAGCGGAAGATCTCATCAGCCAAAACTTCGAAGTCAGGCTGGGACTCGACAAGCTCGTTCTCGAACTCGTGCCTCGCACGGCGCGCGAGCAGCTCCTCCGTTGCAAGCTGCAGCTGCGTTGCATAGTGCGGGTCGGCCTGCAAGGCTGCTTGATCCACGCGCTGGGCAA
>JBIJCA010000240.1:0-7224 GCA_044344935.1 Aquimonas sp.
CGCGTGCTGCGCGGCAATGATGTGATCGCCAGCGGCGAGCTGGTGTTCGCGGATCCCGTGTCTGCCGATCCGCCATGAGCCGCGCCGGACAAGCCGAATGGCAGCAGCGCCCCGAGGGCGGCGGGCGCTTCGCGATCCTGCTGATCCGCGGCATCGCCCGCTACGGCGGACGCTGGCTGTCGCGGCCGCTGCTGATTCCGATCACCCTGTACTTCCTGATCGTGCGCGCGCCCGAGCGGCGTGCGTCCCGCGCCTACCTGCAGCGCGTGCTGGGCCGGCCGGCCACGCTGTGGGAGTGCGCGAAGCACGTACATTCGTTCGCCTCGACCATCCTCGACCGGGTGTTCATGCTCTCCGGCCAGTTCCGCAGCTTCGATCTTGAAATCACCGGGCTCAAGGAGCTGCACGAGCAGATCGACCTCGGCCGCGGCGTGCTGCTGTTCGGCTCGCACCACGGCAGCTTCGAGGCCCTGCGCGTGCTCTCGCGCGAACGCCCCGACGTGACCGTTCGGGTGGTGATGGACCGCGGTCAGAATGCGACTGTCACCCAGCTGCTCGAAGCGCTCTGCCCCGACATCGCCGACACCGTGATCGATGCGGCCCAGGACGGCACCGCGATCACGCTGGCGATCCGCGATGCCACCGATCAGGGTGCCCTGGTCAGCCTGCTGGTCGATCGTGCGCGGGGCGCAGAGCCGGTGCAGTGGATCGACTTCCTGGGCAGCCCGGCACCGTTTCCCAGCGCGCATTTCCTGATCGCCGCGGCACTCAAGGTGCCGGTGCTGATCTGCTTCGGCCTCTACCTCGGCGGGCGCCGCTACGCCCTGCACTTCGAGCTGTTCGACCCCGGCATCGAGCTGCCGCGCCGCGAGCGAGCGCAGAAACTGCACGCCCTGCAGGCGCGCTACGTGCGCCGGCTCGAACATTTCGTGCGGCTGGCACCCTACAACTGGTTCAACTTCTACGACTTCTGGAGAAGCGATGACCCCGCGCATCCGAATCGCCGTGACCCTGCTGCTGGCCAGCCTGACGGCGAAGGCTGAAGTTCCGGCGCTCGACGTCCTGCTGGCGGGCTTCGCCCAGCCGGCGCCCGCGCGCACCGCTTACTTCGAGCGCCGCGATTCGCCCTTGCTGATGCAGCCCCTGCTGTTCGGCGGCGAGCTCTCGCAGCCGGCGGCGGATGCGCTGGTCAAGACGGTCGAAGGCGAGCAGCCCGAGCGCCTGCGCATCGCTGGCGAGCGCGTCGAGGTGCAGCGCGAAGGGCAAGGCACGCGGCGCTTCTCGTTGAAGCGCGCGCCCGAGCTGGGCGCGCTCGCGGCCAGCCTGCGCGCGCTGCTGGGTGGCGATCGCAGCCTGCTGGAGCGGCACTTCACGATCGAACTCACCCCCTCGGGCGCGGGCTGGACCCTGGACCTCGCGCCGACCGACGCCCGCGTCGCCCGCAAGGTGCGCGGCATGCGCCTGCACGGCGTGGCCGGTGAGTGGCGTTGCTTCGATCTGGACCTGGCCGAGGACGAACGCAGCCGCATGTGGCTGGGGCCGTGGGCCGAGTCCGCGCGTGCGGCCGGCGATGAAGCCACGCGCGACGCGCTCTGCGGCACCGCTGTCGAATGAGTGCGCGCAGCGTCGGTATGCGCCTGCTGCGCGTGGGCCTCTGGTTGGGCGCGCTGGCCCTGATTGCCGTGCTTGCGCTTGGCGAACTGAAGCTGAGCGGAGACCTGCGGCTGTTCATGCCGGCCGCGCGCACCGCCGATCAGCGGCTTCTGCTGGAACAGTTGGGCGAAGGTCCGGGGGCACGTCTGCTGCTGGTGGCGCTGTCGGGCGCGGAGCCTGATGTCCTCGTCGAACGCTCGCGCGCGCTGCGCGACGCCCTGCGGGAATCGCCCGAGTTCGTCTGGGTCGGCAACGGCGAGGAGGGGCTCGATTCGGTTCCCGAGACCCTGGCCGACTACCGCTACCTGCTCTCGCCCGGGGTGCAGCCCGGCGCGTTCGACGCCCCCGCGCTGGCAGAGGCCCTTAAGCAGCGCCAGCAGGATCTGGCCTCACCCGCCGCCGCGCTGATCGCGCCCCTGCTGCGCATCGACCCCACGCTCGAAACCCTGCGCGTGCTCGAAGCCTGGACGCCTTCGATCGAGCCAGAGCGCCTCGACGGCGTGTGGTTCGGCCAGGGCCGCGGCGAAGCCCTGCTGCTGGTTGAAACCGCAGCGCCTGGCTTCGATCCCGATGGCCAGACCCGCGCGCTCGCTGCCCTGCGCGCCGCGCATGCGCAGGTGCTGGCTGATGAGGGCGAGACCGCGACAGGCGCAATCGAGATCAGCGGCCCCGGTGCCTTCGCCGAGAAGATGGCCGGGCAGACCCGCGGTGAGGCCTCGACCCTGGGTGGCTTCGGCATCGCCGGCCTGCTGCTGTTGATGGCTCTGGCCTACCGCAGCTTTTCCCTGCCCCTGCTCGGCGCGCTGCCGCTGGCGACCGGGGCGGTATTGGGTCTGTCCGCGACGGCGCTGCTGTTTGGCGAAGTCCACGGCATCACGCTCGCCTTCGGACTGACCTTGCTTGGCGTGGCCCAGGATTACCCGGTGCACCTGTTCAGCCACCGGCGCATCGGTGCATCCGCCGCGGACAGCGCGCGCGCGATCTGGCCGACGCTGGCGACCGGCGCCTTCTCCAGCGCGCTGGCGTATCTGGTGTTCTTCTTCGCCGGCGTCGATGGCCTGCGCCAGCTGGCGGTGCTGACCGTGGTCGGCCTGATCAGCGCCGCGCTGGCGACGCGCTACCTGCTGCCGGGCGTACTCGGCGCCGTGCGACGCGAGTCCGGCGACAGCGCGTTCGTGCACGCCCTGCAGCGCGGCCTTGCGCATACGCGCCGGTTGCGCTGGCTGGCACTGCTGATCGCAGTGCTCGCAGGTTTGGCCCTGCTGCGGCCGGGCCCGTGGTGGCAGGACAGCCTGGCTGCGCTGACGCCGGTGCCCACCGAGCTTCTGCAGCGCGATCGTGAGCTGCGACAGGCCCTGAACGCGCCCGACGTGCGCTGGCTGCTGGCCCTGCGCGCCGACAGCGAGGAGGCCGCGCTCGGCCGCAGCCTCGAACTGATGCCCGGCCTGCAGGGCCTGGTGGAGGCCGGCGCGCTCGGCCACTTCGAGCTGGCCGCGCGCTACCTGCCGCCGGTTGCGGTGCAGCGCGCGCGTCAGGCTGCGCTGCCCGACGCAGCGGCCCTGCGCACGGCGCTGGCCGAAGCGCAGCAGGGCCTGGCGTTCCGGCCCGATGCCTTCGAAGGTTTCCTGTCCGCGATCGAGCGCGCGCGCAGCCTGCCGCCGCTCACATCCGACGCACTGACCGGCACGCCCCTGGAGCTGCGCCTTGCCGGTCTGCTGATCCGCGATGGCGCGCAGACGGTGGCGCTCGTGCAGCTCTCCGACCTGCGCGAGGTCGAGGCCCTGCGCGCCTTCGCCGCCGCGCATGCCGATCTCGACCTGATCGACCTGAAGGCCACGGCGGACTCGCTGGCTTCTAGCTGGCGTGGACAGGTGCTGTTGGCGATGGCGGTCGGCGCACTGCTGCTGGCGGCACTGGTCTTCGCCGCCCTGAACGCCTCGTCTGCGCCGCAGCTCGGCGCGACAAGAACGCGCCGAGCAGGTCGTTCGGACAGCGCGGTCCCTGAGGATGCTGCTGTCACCGCTGGCGGTGGGGGCAGCGCAGTCCGGTTGAACGCATCGAACAGCTCGATTGGCTCGAACACCTCGAACAGCTCGAACAGCTCGAACAGCTCGAACAGCTCGAACAGCTCGAACAGCTCGAATAGCTCGAACGGCTCAAGCAGCTCAAGCAGCGCAGGTTCAAGGTCAAGCTTGGCGCGCAGCCTGCGCGTGCTGCTGCCGGTGGCGCTGTCCAGCCTGGTCGTGCTGGCCCTGCTGCACGGGCTCGGCGTCGCGCTCACCCTGTTCCACCTGATCGCGCTGGTGCTCGCCGCCGGGTTGGGGCTCGACTACGCCCTGTTCTTCGAACGCAGCGCGCAGGTCGATGATGTCGAATCCGCCGCCGAGCAGCGCCGCACCCTGCATGCGCTGCTGGTGTGCGTGGCTTCGACTGCGCTGGTGTTCGGCCTGCTGGCCTTGTCCACCATTCCGGTGCTGAACGCGCTTGGCGGCACGGTGGCCTTGGGTGTTGCCGTGCACTTCTGCCTCGCCCTTTTGCTGGCCGGTAGCCGCCCTGTTGAATTCGAGGTCATCCGATGAAGCTTCCCGGTACCCGTAGCGAGATCGAATGGCTGATTCCCCACGCTGGCGGCATGTGCCTGCTGGAGCGCGTGCTGGCTTTCGACGACAGCGGTGTGCACGCGCAGAGCGACGCGCATCGCGACCCCGAGCACCCACTGCGTCGCGACGGCCGCCTGTCGGCCCTGCATCTCTGCGAATACGGCGCCCAAGCCATGGCCGTGCACGGCGGCTTGCTCGCCGCGCGAGAGGGCCGGGCCGCGCCGCCGGGTCTACTGGTCTCACTGCGCGGAGTCGAACTTACCCGCGCGTTCCTCGATGACCTGCCTGGCCCGCTCGATGTGTACGCGGTCGACGTGTCCGACAGCGGCGCAGGTTGGCAGTGCGGCTTCCGTATCGAGCATGCGGGCGAGGTGCTCGCCACGGGCCGCGCGGCGGTGCTGCGGCGTGATCCATAGGGTGGGTCTTGACCCACCATGAGCTCCGCTTCGGCCTCGGTGTTTCGAGCCCATAGGGTGGGTCTCGACCCACCATGCGCTTCGCTTCGGCCTCGGTGTTTCGAGCCCATAGGGTGGGCCCTGGCCCACCATAAGCTTCACCCTTGCCTCGGTTTCGCTTCGTCGCTTCGTCGCTTCGTCGCTTCGTCGCTTCGTCGCTCGAAGCGAAGATCAAGAGCTTTCGGTCCGCCCTTCGGCCGGCCCGACCTACCTTTCTTTGAGTGGCCAAAGAAAGGTAGGCCAAAGAAAGGCCACCCCCAGTCCGCGCCCTCTGCGCATCCGTGCGCAGAGGGTACGCGTGAGTCGGTCGGGGTTTTCGGACAGGCCATCCCTGGCCTGTCGAAAACCTTGCCCGCATCCCTGCGGCCAACCCTGCGGGCTGATCGACCGCCTCCCGCCGCTCCCCAGGGGCCCCGTTGAAGAGCGCGGGCTCCTGCCCGCCGAAGCCAAGCCAGAGCCGAAGCGAGAGGCCGAAACGAGGAGCCGAAGCGGGAAGCCGGAGCGGGAAGCCGGAGCGGGAAGCCGGAGCGGGAAGCCGGAGCGGGAAGCCGGAGCGGGAAGCCGGAGCGGGAAGCCGGAGCGGGAAGCCGAAGCGGGAAGCCGGAGCGGGAAGCCGGAGCCGGAAGCCGGAGCCGGAAGCCGGAGCCGGAAGCCGGAGCCGGGAGCCGGAAGCCGGAAGCCGGAAGCGTCGGCCGCCTTGCCTCCCTTCTAACCCAAGTACGCTAGGGTTCCATCCTGAGCAGTACCACCTCGCTGTTGCGCGAGCCTCCGATGTCGGAGTTGCCTTGCACGTTGCGGGTCTCCCCTCTCCCTTTAGGGGAGAGGCGCTAGAGCCTGAGCTTCCGTCGTCCGGCGCACAGCCGCTGCGAATGCCAAACCTCAAGTCCCGAATCCCCACCATGCACTCCCAGCCCTCAACCATGACCAGCCCCCAAAAGCGCGCCCTCGTCACCGGCGGCAGCGGCGATCTCGGCAGCGCCATCTGCCGATCACTCGCCGAAGCCGGCAGTCACGTCTATGTCCACGCCAACAGCGGCCTCGACCGCGCGCAGGCCCTGGTGGATGAACTCCTGGCCGCGGGCCACTCCGCCGAAGCCATCGCTTTCGATGTCGCCGACGCCGCGGCCTGCGCCCAGGCCACCGCGAAGATGCTCGAAACCGGCCCCATCCAGATCGTGGTCAACAACGCCGGCATCCACGACGACGCGCCGATGGCCGGCATGAGCGAAGTGCAGTGGAAGCGCGTGATCGACGTCAGCCTGCACGGTTTCTTCCACGTCACCCAGCCGCTGCTGCTGCCGATGGCGCGCACGCGCTGGGGCCGCGTCATCAGCATCTCCTCGGTGGCCGCCGTGCTCGGCAACCGCGGCCAGACCAACTACGCCGCCGCCAAGGCTGGCCTGCATGGCGCCACGCTTTCCCTGGCGCGCGAAATGGCCAGCCGCGGTATCACCGCGAATGTGGTCGCGCCTGGCGTCATCGCTGGGCGCATGGCGGCGGATGCGTTTCCGCCCGAGATGATCAAGGCCACGGTGCCGGCGGGGCGCGCGGGTCGACCCGAGGAAGTCGCAGCGGTGGTGGCCTTCCTTGCGTCGGAGGGCG
The DNA here is from genome assembly GCA_044344935.1 of Aquimonas sp. Classification (GTDB taxonomy): domain Bacteria; phylum Pseudomonadota; class Gammaproteobacteria; order Xanthomonadales; family Xanthomonadaceae; genus Aquimonas. The sequence continues at coordinate 6,311 of JBIJCA010000240.1, forward strand.
CGTCCTACGTGAACGGGCAGGTGATCGGGGTGAATGGGGGGATGGGGTGATCGGTAACGCAGGCGGGGCGCAGTTGGGGGAATGAGGTCTGCAGCGGCGACCCGGACTTCTGCGCTAGGGCGAATGTCGACGACTGAGGGACAAAAAGGTGCGCAGGGCGGACTCCGTGGACTTCGATCTGAACATCGCGCTGTATTCGGAGGCGGACGCGTGCTTTCGCAAGGGCCGGTATCGCGAAGCCTTGCGCCTGTTCAAGCGCGCAGCGCGGGCGGATCCACTCGATAGCGACTGCTGGTTCGCGATCGGTAGCTGTCTTGATGCGCTGCATCGCCCGACTCGGGCCGAGGCCGCCTATCTGAAGGCGCTGTCGATGGCGCCTGAGGAAGACCATCCTGCCCTGTACTTCAACATTGGCAACGCGCTGTTTGACCAGCAGCGTTTCGAAGCAGCGGAGAGCTGGTACGCGAGAGTTCCTGCCGAGCACGAAGTCTTCGCAAGCGCCGACCGCAATCGGCGGCTGGCGGAGTCAATGACGAAGCGCACTTCGTAGGTTGGCGCCGAGCGCAGCGAGGCCCAACGTCGCAGCCTCATTGCCTGTCACGAGATTCGAGTGTGCGACGTTGGGCCTCGCCTTCGGCTCGGCGCCAACCTACCGGGCGGCATGCGTGCGCTTGCGTCGAAGGCCTGACGTTGCTGGGGGTGGCGTCGACAACGGATTCGGCACCTGCTTTGGCTTTGGCTTTGGCTTTGGCTTGCGCTCTTGCGGGCAGGAGCCCGCGCTCTTCCACGGGGCCCCTGGGGAGCGGCGGGAGGCGGTCGAATCGCCCGCAGGGTTGGCCGCAGGGATGCGGCCAAGGTTTTCGACAGGCCACGGATGGCCTGTCCGAAAACCCCGACCGACTCACGCGTACCCT
>JBIJCA010000242.1:0-7172 GCA_044344935.1 Aquimonas sp.
CTGAATCGACGACTGTCGACACCGGGTAGCGAGGCTTCTGGTGGGCCAGGGCCCACCCTATGGAAGGCTCCGCACTTGCTCCGGTCCGACCGCCCGCACTGCAAGCGCTGAATCGGCGACTGTCGACATCGGGTAGCCCATAGGGTGGGTCTCGACCCACCATGCGCTTGATGCTGGCCCCGCCACCCGCTCTCCCGGACTTTGCAAGGAGCTCTTGATGCTTGCGCGGATCAGGGCACGCCCGATGGGATCCCGGCGAACAGGGCACGGTTGAGCGCATCAATGCGCGGCGCGGGGTGGGTCAAGACCCACCCTATGGTTGAGGCGAGAGGGCGCTGCGCGTAGTCTGGCCTCGCCTTGCCCCAACGAATCCTCAATCCCGAACTCCGGCTCCCATGTACACCCCCACCGCCTTCCGCCTCGACGAACCCGCCGCGCTCGCCTTGATCGATGCGCATCCGCTGGCCACCCTGGTCTGCAGCGATGCCGAGGGCAGCGAGGTCAACCTGCTGCCGCTGCTGCGCTTTGGCGAGGCGAGCCTGATCGGACACATCGCCCGCGCGAACCTGCTGTGGCAGCGCTTCGCCGATGGAGCCCGCGTGGTCGCCGTGTTCCGGGGCGCGGAGGGCTATGTGCATCCCGGCTGGTACCCGGCCAAGCGCGAGCACGGCAAGGTGGTTCCGACCTGGAACTACGAGGCAGTGGTGATTCACGGGCGTATGCACTGGCAACACGATGCGGAGACGCTGCATGCGCGGGTCGATGCGCTCACCCGAAAGATGGAGTCCGCGCGCGCCGAGCCCTGGCAGGTGGCCGATGCTCCGGCCGACTACACCGAAGCCCTGCTGCGCGCCATCGTCGGCCTGCGTATCGATATCGAACGCATCGAGGGCAAGGCCAAGCTCAGCCAGAACCATCCCGCAGCGAACCGCGAGGGCGTGATCGAAGGGCTCGCGGATGCGGACGATCCGCACGCCGCCGCCGCGCTGGCTGCGGCGATGCGCGGCCAGCGCGGGGGCTGATCCTCAAAGGCATGGACGAAGCACCGCGGCCGGCGCGCAGGGCGCCAAACCGCAGGGCCCGCTCAGCGTCCGAACAGCTTGCCCGCCATGCCCATCAGGCCTTCCACGCCGCCTGCGGCTTCCAGCAGGTTGCCGCCGCTGCTGGCCTTGTCAACGATCGCGGGGATCGCGGCTTCGAGTCCGCTGGTGGCGGTGCCTGCATCGAGGCCGAGCTGCTTGGCGAAGTCGCCGATCGCGCCCGAGCCCAGCACCTGCATCAGCTGGGCCGCACCGATCGGCGCGTTGGCGCCGTCGCTCAGCCAGCTCTGCGCCAGGCTGGCCAGCCCGCCGCTGCTGAATTTCTGCACGAGTCCCGCCAGGTCGAGCTTGCCGCTGCCGTCGCCGAGCAGGCCCATCAGGGCCTTGATGATGGCCTCGATCGGCAGGCCCTGAGCCTGGGTGCCGGCTTCTTTCTGAAAGATTTCCGCGCCCATGCGCATCAGGTTGTTCAGATCCATGGCGAGCGTCCTCGATCAATGAGCCGGATTGGCCCGCGCAGTCTGCCGACGAGCAGCCGGGATGGCCAGCGCCGCGCCTACTCGAACCCCGCTACCCACTCGCGCAGGCTGGCTTCACTGAAGGCACCGAACTTGCGCTTGGCGATGCGGCCCTCGGCGTCGATCAGCACCGAATAGGGCAGCACAGAATTGGCGTTGCCGAGCGTGGTGGAGAGATCGACGCGCCCCGGCTGGGCCAGGAACATCGCGAACTCCACCGGCAACTCGTCAAGGAACTTCTCGACCGCCGCTGGATCGTCGAGCGCGATGCCGATGACCTGCAGGCCTTGGTCGCCGCTGCGCTGATGCAGCGCGTCGAGCAGCGGCAGTTCGTCTATGCAGGGCGGGCACCAGGTCGCCCAGAAGTTGATCAGCAGCGGGCGGCCGTCGAAGTCGCTGAGCTTGGCGGTGCTGCCGTCTAGCCGGCGCAGTTCGGCGTCGGGGCGTTTGGCGCCTTCCTCCAGCACCAGGGTGCCCTGCGGCAGCGGCGGTGCGCTGGGCGTGGCGAAGTGCCGGCCCAGCAGCACGCCGCCGATGCCGCCGACCAGCGCGAAACCGAGGATCAGCGCCAGCTGCGCCGGCTTCATGATGCGTCTCCGCGCAGCGCGGCTTCCGCCGTCGCCGGGCTGAGGATCGTCGGCAGCACCTGGCCTTCGGCCTGGCCCTTGCGGAACACCACGTAGAGCGGCACGCCCACCGCGCCGTGCTGCTCCAGGAACTCGGTGATCGCCGGATCGACATTGGTCCAGTCGCCGACCATGTAGACCGCGTTCGCGGCCTGCAGCGCATCCTTGAAGGCCGGCTGCGAAAGTACACGCGCTTCGTTGGCCTTGCAGGTCACGCACCAGTCGGCGGTCATGTTGACGAAGACGGTGCGGCCTTCGGTGCGCAGCTCGGCCAGCCGCTGCGCCGAGTACGGTTCGATGCCCTCGGCCTGCGCGGAGGCACTCGGCGTCGGCAGACGATCGACCATCAGCAGCGGCACGGCGGACGCCGCGATCAGCAGCCAGGCCAGCGCGCGCGCGCCGCCCTTCTCGGCGTAGCGGCTGCGCTCGAAGGCCCACAGGCCCGCGGCCAGCACCACGAGGCCGATCAGGGCCAGCGCCACCGCGTCCATGCCGCGCTGGTTGCCCAGCACCCACAGCAGCCAGACCGCGGTGAGATACATCGGGAAGGCGAGGATGTTCTTGAAGGTCTCCATCCACGCGCCGGGCTTCGGCAGGCGCTGCGCCAGTGCGGGCACGAAGCCGATCAGCAGGAAGGGCAGGGCAAGACCGAGGCCGAGCGCAAGGAACAGGGCGATCCCCAGCCAGGCCGGCGCGGCGAAGGCGAAGGCCAGCGCAGGGCCCATGAAGGGCGCGGTGCAGGGGCTGGCCACCACCACCGCCAGCACGCCGGTGAAGAAGTCGCCTGCAGGACCGGTGCGCTGGGTCAGGCCCTGGCCGACGCCGGCGATGCCGCCGCCGAGGGTGAACACGCCGGACAGCGAGAGGCCGACCGCGAACATCACGTACACCACGAAGCCGACGAACAGCGGCTGCTGCAGCTGGAAGCCCCAGCCCAGCGCTTCGCCGGCTGCGCGCAGGCCAAGCGCGAGCGCGCCGAGTGCGGCGAAGCTGACCAGCACGCCGGCGCTGTACCAGAGCGCATGCGCCCGCGCCTTCTGTGCGCTTTCGCCACTCTGGGCGAAACCAATCGCCTTCAGCGACAGCACCGGCAGCACGCAGGGCATCAGGTTGAGGATCAGGCCGCCCGCGACCGCACCCAGCAGGGCCAGCAGCACAGCGCCGAGCCCCAAATCGACGCCCGGTGGTCGCGTGCGCGCCACGTCTTCCGGCGGCAGTTCGCGGGCGGCGCCTGCAGGCAGTGCGACCTCCACACGGCGGGTCATCGGCGGGTAGCAGATGCCCTCGGTCTGGCAGCCCTGGAATTCGGCAACCACGGTGACGCGCGCGGCTTCGCCGGTCGTGCGCGCGATCGGCAGCGCGATCTCGACCGGATCGAAATAGACGACCACATCGCCGAAGTGCTCGTCGCGGTGGTTGACGCCCTGCGGCCAGCGCGGCTCGCCGGCCTGGGCCTCGGCGCCTTCGATCGTGAAGCCGGAGCGGTCGCGATAGACGTAGTAGCCGCGGGTCGGCGTGATTCGAAGCAGCAGCGATTCCGGGCCGTCGGCGATCGCTTCGAACTGGAAGGCCTCGGCCTCGGGCAGGGGTGCTGATTCGACCGCTGTGGACTCGACCATCAGCGGGTTCGGCGTCGCCGGCAGCAGGCTGCGCTCGCCGGTGATGGGTGTGAAGCTGGGCGCCGGCAGGCCCTCCAGCGCCGAGCCTGTCGGTGCCGGCAGCCCGCCCAGGGCTGGGCCCGCGGGCGCGGTCGGCAGGCCTGCAAGCGCGCTGTCGGCCCCTGTCACCGGGAGTCCGCTGGTGGTCGCCGTGGCCGCGGGCATTTGAACTTCGATGCGCTGGGTGTGCGGCGGATAGCAGATGCCGATATCGGCACAGCCTTGCGAACGCAGCTTCAGCGGCAGGCGACCATCGGAGCCAGCGCGCACGCCTTCGAGGCGTGCCACGAGCTCGGTGCGATAGGTTTCAACATCGCCGAAAAAATCATCGGTGTAGGCGGTGCCCGCGGGCATCACCAACTCGCCGGCGGACAGACCCTCGCCCTCGGCCTCTGCGCCGGTGCGGTGGCGGTAGAGGTAATAGCCCTCGGCGATCTGCCAGCGCAGTTCCACGGTTTCCGCGTCCAGCGCGCGGGCCTCCAGACGGAAGGCTTCCTCGATCGGCAGCAGCTCGGAATCGTCGATGGCGGGGGCAATGCTGCTGGCGAGCAGAAGCAGCAGGCCGGCAAGGCGGGGGATCAGGGGCATGGGATTCGCATCGGGTCGGGTCTGCGCGGCGGAGACAACCAGACCGCAGGTACTGCGCTTGGTTCTCCCACCCCGGCGAGAGGGACGCGAAGCTTAGCGAATCGGGCTGCGGCGGGCCCGTGAGCGGGCCTGCACGCGGGCCGGGCCATCCGCCCCGGCAAGGGCGGATGGCCCGGAGGCGCTTTCAGTTCAGCGCTTCAAAGCCATTGCGGAAGATCGCGGTCGGCACCGGCGTCACCAGCTGGCAGGTGGTGGGCTGGCTGCTGGTGAACAGCGCCAGGGTGCCCCACTCGGGTCGATCGATGAAGGGATTGCGGTTGCCCTGGAACGAGAACACCACATCGTTGCGACGACGCTCTGCCTCGTTCGGAGGGTCGGCCTGGTGCCAGGCCAGCACGGTGCTGAGCAGACCCATGTAGGCCGGTGAACTGCTGGTTCCCACGATCAGGCTGCGGTTGTCGGTGAGCTCAAGGTCGGGCTCGGCCTGGCCCGTCACCGGGTGGGCACCGCCTTCATAGCGGATCGCCATGTACAGCACCGTGCGGGCGAAGTCGCCCTTGCGCGCGTTCCAGACTTGATAGCTGCTGCCGTTGAACCAGTTGGAGTTGCCCGGGTACTGCCCGGTGCCGCCGCCGATGCCGAGGTTCACTTCGGTCGCGCGCTCGGTGCAGCCGCTGTTCTGCGGGCAATCGGCATACGGTTTGTTGCCGCGGTCAGAGTTGTAGCCGGTGTCGGTGAGATAGAGCATGTGGGTGTCGGTGTAGGGCGCGTTCGGTCGGCCCTGCGCATCGGTCTGACTGGGGAAGCCCAGCGAGTTCGGCCAGCTGTGCTCGCGGTTGTAGGTGATGCCGCCGCCGGTGCCGGCGCGGTCGCTGCCCTTGACGAACTGGCGGTTGCGGTAGGCGTCGATGATCCGGGTCGGGTCGTTCGGGTCTTCCTCGGCCAGCTCCAGAATCGTCCAGGTGCTCGTGCCCGAGCCCGAGTACGGGAACGCGGTGTGGCCGCGGATCGTCGCGTGCAGCGAGCAGCGCAGCTGATCGGGGCTGCTCGTGTTGACCTGCGCGTAGTAGTCGCCCTGGCCCGAGCTGACGGTAAACAGCACTTCCACATCAGCCGGCAGTGGCCGACCGCCAAGATCGCTGATGCGGTCGGCGAGGATGCGCAGGGTGCAGGTGTCTCCCTCCTGCAGCAGCGCCTGAGGCGACAGGGTGAGGTTCTGGCCGCTGGCTGGATGGGTGATCGACACCGCACCGCCGACGTCGCAGTCGAGGCTGAAGGCCGGGCTGACCAGATTGACCACTTCGCTGAACTGCACGTTCGGCGTGACCGCCGGCGCGACGCCGGTGGCGCCATTGGCCGGCGTGGTCGAAACCACCTGCGGCGGCAGATCGGCTTCGGTGCTGAAGGCGAGCGTGATGTCTGCGCCGAGCGGATCGGGCGTGCCGTCGCGGTCGGTCACCGCTGCGGCCGGAACGCTCAGCGCGCAGTTCGCGGAGTAGGGCAGGGCGCTGTTCGGCGTCAGCACGATCTCGCTGGCCGGGCTGTTGCTGGTGAAGGCGACCGCGCTGCCGCCGCAGCTGAAGCTCACCGCTGCCGCATTCAGATCGACGCTCTCGGTGAAGCGCAGACGCGGCGCCTGGGTGACGGCCACGGCAGTCGCGTTGTTGGCCGGAGTCGTCGACAGCAGGCTCGGTGGGGTATCAGCCAGGGTGCCGATAACGAGTTCGTCGATGGCAAGGCCGTCGTCGTTGCTGGTGGCGTTGAAGTCCACCCAGCGGATCCACAGCACCTGGTCGGCGGCCCAGTTGAGGCCGCTGAGGTTGCCGCTCACCGCGATGCGGTTGGCTGCGGCGTTGCCGTCCAGTGCGCCTGCGCTGCCCGTCGTGACCGGCGCGACGGCATCGAGCGCATCGAATGCCGTCCAGGTTCCGGTGGTCAGGCTGGTGGCATCCAGGCTGTACTCGAAGTCGAGACGATCGAGGCGGGCGGCGGTGCCGAGGCGCCATTGCTCGGCAACGTAGCTGATCGACACCGAGGACAGGCTGCCACCGCTGCGGTTGACCAACTGCACACCGAAGCGGCTGTTCAGCGTGCCCGACAGGATGCTTCCCAGCGCGCGTTCGCTGGAGCCTGTGCTGCCGAAGCTCCAGGTATCGCCGCTGTTGCTGCTGCCATCGCCGGCTTGGTACTGGCCGTTGTTATTGCTGCTGGTGCCGGCTTCGGCGATCGCCCAGCCGGCCGGCAGGCTAGCGCTGCTGCCGCTGCTGGCCAGCGTGTCGAAGTCCTGGCTGTAACCACCGCTGAAATCGACCGCCTGCGCGGCGGCGAGCTGCGGCAGGGCCGCGAGCGAAAACACGAAAGCGACCGACGCGAGCGCGCGGCCGAAGACGATGTGCATATGAAACCCCCGGAGCTTTGGAATGGACAGCCCGATTGCGCGAACCGAGCGGCCACCATTCCGTGGCGCCGCGGGCTCAGGTCAGGGGCGCGGTCTGCACTCGCAGAGGGCGCCGATCAGGCGAAGCGACCGCCAGGCGCCTTGCCCGAACGGAAGAACCGCCAAGAATAGCGGCCGAATGCTGCGCTGTCTTTTCAGCGCCTGTCCGCGGAGCGAGCCCCGGTGGATCACCGGCGGCGCGAAGCCTCACGTGTTGCCCGATTCGTGGCCCGCGTTGGGCCGCGCTGGCGCTTGGCCCAACCTACAACATCAACGCGCTTTGGTAGGTTGGGCCAAGCGCAACG
>JBIJCA010000243.1:0-7164 GCA_044344935.1 Aquimonas sp.
CTCGCGCAGCTTGCCGGCGATGGTGAACTCGTCCACCGGCCAGGCGATCTCGCCGTTCTCGATCCAGAAGCCGGCCGCACCGCGCGAGTAGTCGCCGGTGATCGTGCTCACACCCTGCCCCATCAGCTCGGTGACCAGCACGCCACGACGGATCCCGCCCAACAGATCTTCTATGCGCTCGCCCCGACCTTCGACCAGAAGGTTGTGCACGCCGCCGGCGTTGCCGGTACTGGAAAGGCCGAGCTTGCGTGCGCTGTAGCTGCCGAGGATGTAGCGGGCCAGCACACCATCGCTGACCAGATCGGAATCGACCGTGGCTACGCCTTCGGCATCGAAGTTGGCCGATCGCGGACCGCGCGCGATGCGCGGGCGCTCGCGCAGATGCATCCAGGCTGGCAGGATCTGCTCGCCGCAGGCATCCAGCAGGAAGGACGCTCTCCGATACAGCGCGCCGCCCGAGGCCGCCGAGAGCAGATGCCCAATCAGGCTGCGCGCCACTTCAGGCGAGAACAGAACGGGGAAGTCGCCGGTCGGCGCCTCGCGCGGGTCGAGCCGCTGCAGCGCGCGCTCGGCTGCCCGTCGTCCGATGCTGGCAGCATCCTCCAGATCCTGTGCGGCGCATCCAGAGCTGTACCAGTAGTCGCGCTGCATACCCTCACCGGTGCCGGCGATCAGCGAGCAGCTGATCGAGTGACTGGTGCTGCGCTCCGCACCGATGAAGCCGTGCGAGTTCGCGTACACCGACAGGCTGGTGCCGGTATTCACCGCGGCGCCATCGGAGTTGGATATGCGGGAGTCCAGCGCCCGACCTTCTGCCTCGCAGGCCAGGGCCAGTTCGACCGCGGCATCCGCCGATACCGCCCATGGGTGCCAGAGATCGAGGTCAGGAAACTCGCGCGCCATCCGCTCGGCATCCGCAAGGCCGGAACACGGGTCTGCTTCGGTGTGGCGGGCGATCGCGATGGCCTGCAGAACGCTGGTCTCGATCGAGGCCGGATCAAGGTCAGCCGTGCTGGCGCTGCCCTTGCGGCCGCCGACGTAGACCGTGATCGACAGCCCGCGGTCGCGGGTGTGTTCGACCGTCTCGACTTCGCCCATGCGCACGTTCACGGCAAGCCCGGAACTCTCGTTGACGCCAACTTCCGCCTGCTCGGCGCCCAGCGCCCTGCAGCGCTTGAGTGCATCCTCGGCCAACTTGCCCAGGTGGGCCATGGATTCATCGCTGGAAAGAGCCTGTGCGCCCACTCACGTATCCTTGCTGATTCGGATCCCCGCCAGCACCCGCCATGAACCGCCACGACGACAGCGAAGAGTTTGATTTGGAAGACCGCGGCCCCAGCCGCAGCCAGCAGCGCCGCGACGCCCTGGCCGTGTTCGAGCTGGCCGAGCGTCTGGTGGCATTGTCCGACACCCAGCTGAAGAAGGTGCCGATGGACGATGCCCTGCGCGCGGCCGTGCAGCATACGCGACGCATCACCCAGCACATCGCCCGCAAACGCGAGACCCAGTTCCTCGCCAAGCTGCTGCGGCGCGACGAGGAAGCGGTGGCTGCGATCCGCGCCCACTTGGAAGCCGACCGCGACAGCAAGCGACGCGAAAACGCGCGCTTCCACCGGCTGGAGCAGCTGCGCGATCGCATGATCGACGAAGAATCCGCGCTGACCGAAGCCATCGAAACCTATCCCGAAGCCGATCGGCAGCAGCTTCGCCAGCTGATCCGCAAGGCGCGCGACGAGCGCGCCGCCGAACGCCCGCCCGCCGCCTACCGCGAGCTGTTCAAGATGCTCCGCGGCCTCGACGACGCGCGCATCAAGATCGCTGAAGACGACGCTCGCGAAGCCGGCGACGCAGAGGCGGAAGACGACGACGGTCCGGACGCGCCCGCCCGCGACTGAAAGCAGCGCCGCGCTCCGACTGACGCGGCCCTAACTCGCGACCCTGCTGGCTGTGAATCCAGAATCCTCAATTTCCGATCACGGCACCCACTGCCCCCACTTCGCGGCTGCGCGCTGCCGGTCCTGCGCGTGGATCGAACGTGGCTATGCCGAGCAGCTCGCGGCCAAGCAGGCGCTGGCCGAAGCACAGATCCGCGGACCGGGCTTGCGCTGGCTGACGCCGCTGGCGAGCGTTGAGTCGAGCTTCCGCAACAAGGCCAAGATGGCGGTAGGCGGGAGCGTCGATGCGCCCTCGCTGGGGCTGGTCGACCTGCAGGATCGCGCGGTCGATCTGGCCGACTGCCTGCTGTATCCGCCCGCGCTGCAGTCTGCGTTCGCACCGCTGCGGGAGTTCATCCAGCAGGCGCGCATCGCGCCCTATTCGCTGACCCAACGGCGCGGCGAACTGAAGTTTCTGCTGCTGACGCTTGCTCCGTCGGGGGAGCTGGGTCTGCGCTTCGTGCTGCGCTCGCGCGAGCCGCTGTCGCGTATCGAGAAACATCTGCCAGGGCTGCGCGAAGCCCTGCCGATGCTGGGCCCGGTCTCCGTGAACCTGCAGCCTGAGCACAAAGCCGTGCTGGAAGGGGATGTCGAACTGCTGCTACCCGGACCCGACAGCCTGCGCATGGAGGTCAACGGCATCCCGCTGCACCTGAAACCGCGCAGCTTCTTCCAGACCCATACGGAACTGGCCGCAGCGCTGTATGCACAGGCCGCGCGCTGGATCGCCGACTCCAAACCGCAGCGCCTGCTGGATCTCTACTGCGGCGTGGGTGGATTCGCCCTTCACTGCGCGCTGCATGCGCAGCAGGTGATCGGCCGCGAGATCAGCGCAGAAGCCATCGCCAGTGCGCAGCGTTCGGCGGAAGAACTGGGCCTATCCAACGTCCAGTTCGAGGTCGCCGACGCCAGCGCTGCAGCCGCACTCGCTGGCGGGGCGGAAGCAGTGATCGTGAACCCGCCGCGGCGCGGCATCGGCGCGGAGCTGTGCGCGGCGATCGAATCCAGCGCCATCCGCAGGCTGATCTACTCGAGCTGCAACGTCGACAGCCTCGCCGCGGATCTGGGCCGCCTGACTTCGTTCGAGCCCGTCGAAGCGCAGGTGCTGGATCTGTTTCCCCACACGGCGCACTTCGAGACGCTGGTGCTGCTGCGGCGGCGAGACGAGGCTGGGCTGGAGGCGCTATAGGTGGTGCGCCACAGGCGCAGCCTATGCGGAGCAGCGGCTGGGCTTGGATGCGGAAGCGGCGTTGCTCGTGGCTGTCAGGTGCGCGTGTCACGCACCTACGACCGCGGTGGACGCGGAAGCATGAACCGGAGCCGACAGTCTCAGCGCGGCCGTGGCTTGCCCGAGGAGCTCACGAGTCTGATGGCGCTGTCGGGCGTCCTGTTCCAGGCCTTGCAGGTGGGATGGCGCACCGCGCGGGTGAGTGCCCGGGCTTCACTATGCGAGCTGCGTCACTCGCGCTGGTACTCGCGCGACTTGAAAAGCCCCCTCGCCCGCCCCATTCCCCGGCAGCTGACGCGGTGACGCGTCCTTGACCCCAACCCTTTCGGAGCCCCCATGAGCCAGGTCGAAACCCATGCCTTCCAGGCCGAGACCCGCGAGGTCCTGAAACTCGTCATCCACTCGCTGTACTCGCACAAGGAAATCTTCCTGCGCGAGCTGATCTCCAACGCGTCGGATGCCTGCGACAAGCTGCGCTTCGAGGCGGTCACCGATGCCAGCCTGCTGGGCGGCGATGGCGATCCGGCGATCGAGCTGCGGGTCGATGCACAGTCGCGCACGTTGGAAATCCGCGACACCGGCATCGGCATGAGTCGGGAGGAGCTGATCGAGCACCTCGGTACGATTGCCCGTTCCGGCACGCGCGCCTTCATGGCCCAGCTCTCGGAAGCCCAAAAGGGCGACGCGCAGCTGATCGGCCAGTTCGGCGTGGGCTTCTATTCGGCCTTCATCGTCGCCGACCGTGTCGACATGATCAGCCGCCGCGCCGGCAGCGATGAGGCCTGGCGCTGGAGCTCGGACGGCAGCGGCGAGTTCACCGTCGAGCCGGCCGAGCGCTCCCAGCGCGGCAGCTCGGTGATCCTGCATCTCAAGCCCGAGGAGGACGAGTTCCTGCAGGCCTGGACGCTGAAGTCGCTGGTACGTCGCTACAGCGACCACATCGCGTTTCCGATCCGCATGGCCAAGCCCGTCGAAGCCGAGGACGGCCAGCAGGCCGCCGCGCCCGAACTGGAAACCCTCAACGAAGCCAAGGCGCTGTGGACCCTGCCCAAGGCCGAGATCCAGGACACGGACTACCAGGCCTTCTGCAAGCACATCAGCCACGACTTCGCCGATGCGCTGGCCTGGACCCACAACCGCGTCGAGGGCAACCAGAACTTCACCAGCCTGCTGTTCGTGCCCGAGCGTGCGCCCTTCGACTTCCAGTACGACCGCGACCAGCGCAAGGGGCTGAAGCTCTACGTCAAGCGCGTCTTCATCATGGACGCCTCCGAACAGATGCTGCCGAGCTACCTGCGCTTCGTGCGCGGCGTGGTCGACTCCGACGACCTGCCGCTGAACGTCTCGCGCGAGCTGCTGCAGAACAACCGCCAGATCGACAAGCTGAAATCGGCGGTGACCCGCCGCACTCTGGACCTGCTGGATCGGCTGGCGCGCGAAGATGCGGAGAAGTACCTGAAGTTCTGGCACACCTTCGGCAGCGTCCTCAAGGAAGGCGTCAGCGAGGACACGGCTAACGGCGAACGCATCGCCAAGCTGCTGCGCTTTGCAAGTACCAAGAGCGCCAAAGCCGACGAGCTGCACTCGCTCGAGGATTACGTCGGGCGGATGCCGGCCGGACAGAAGGCGATCTACTACCTCACTGCCGACGGTTGGGCCGCAGCGGCCAACAGCCCGCAGCTGGAAGCGCTGAAAGCGCGCGGCGTCGAGGTGCTGCTGCTGCACGAGCGCATCGACGAGTGGATGAGTGGCTACCTGCGCGAGTTCGATGGCAAGGCGATCAGGAACATCGCCAAAGGCGAGCTCGACCTCGGCGATCTGCCGGACGCCGAAGAAGCGAAGAAGCAGCATGAGGAAGCCAGCAAGGCCGCAGCACCGCTGGTGGAGGCGCTGAAGACCGCGCTGGGCGAGCGCGTGCGCGAGGTGCGGGTGTCGCAGCGCCTGACCGAGTCACCCTCCTGCCTGGTTCTGGAGGAATACGACATGGCCCTGCACCTGCAGCGAATGATGCGCGCTGCCGGCCATGACGTGCCCGCGCCGAAGCCCAGCCTCGAGATCAATCCGCAGCACCCGCTGCTGAAGCGTTTCGAAGGCGAGCAGGACAGCGAGCGCCGCGAGCAGCTGGCCCTCGTGCTGTTCGAGCAGGCGCAGCTCGCCGAAGGCGCGCCGCTGGAAGATCCGGCCGGGTTCATCCGTCGCGTCAACAGTCTGCTGCTGTCCGCGTGAGCGGACCCGGCGCGCCGACCAGCGTCGAGACGGACAGCCTCCGGCTCGACGTATGGCGGTGGGCCGCGCGCTGGTTCAAGACCCGCGCGTTGGCCAAGACCCAGATCGAAACGCACCGCATCGAGGTCGATGGCCAGCCGGCCAAGCCCTCTCGTGGGGTTCGCATCGGCACGAAGCTCTTGATCGAACGCGCCGGTGAGCGCTACGAAATCGAAGTGCTGGGTCTGTCCGACACCCGCGGCCCGGCCGCGGTTGCGCAGACCCTGTACCTGGAAACCGAAGCCTCGAAATCACGTCGCCTCGCACAGGCTGCCCTACGCGCCGCCGAACGCGCGGGCTACCAGCCGCCGGAGACCAAACCCGGCAAGCGGGCCCGCCGCCTGATCCGCGCGCTCGGCGACATCGAGATGCTTTAGGGTGGGCCCTGGCCCACCATGAGCTAAACACCGCCCCACCCTTGAGTCACCACGCTTAGCGCGCGGCGCGTGCAGCCCTTGCGCCGGACATCCGACATCCAGAGCCATGACGGCGTAGAGGCCTCTCGGAACCCGCATCCTTGCACAAGGCGTCGGCAATGCCACGGTGGGCCAGAGCCCACCCTATGAATCCACGCAATGCCCCAGTCAGCGTGCCCGCGCCTGGTGGCGCACCGATCACGAAGCCTTCGAAACGCCCGACCGAGCACCGATTTCTTCGCATTCCCTGCACTGCCGTGCAGCAGAGATCGTCACGAACCGCTAGAATGCGGCGGTTTTGTGCCACCAGAGAGCAACGATGAACGCCGCGCCCCTGAAGTTCCGACGCGTCCTGCTCAAGCTGTCCGGCGAGGCTCTCATGGGCAGGTTCGACTACGGCATCGACCCCGAGGTCATCAAGGGGCTCGCGCAGGAGGTTCTGGACGCCAGCCGCGCTGGCGCCGAGATCGGCCTGGTGATCGGCGGCGGCAACATCTTCCGCGGCGCCGGCCTGGCCGCGGCCGGCATGGACCGCGTCACCGGCGACCACATGGGCATGCTCGCCACCATCATGAACGCGCTGGCGATGCAGGACGCGATCGAGAAGATCGGCGGCTACGTGCGGGTCATGAGCGCCATCAAGATCAACGCCGTGGCGGAGGATTACATCCGTCGTCGCGCCGTGCGCCACATCGAGAAGGGCCGCATCGCGATCTTTGCTGCCGGCACCGGCAACCCCTTTTTCACCACCGATTCGGCGGCCGCGCTGCGTGCGGTCGAGATCGGCGCAAATCTGATGTTGAAGGCCACCAAGGTCGACGGCGTCTACGATTCCGACCCGAAGAAGAATCCCGACGCCAAGCGCTATGAGCGCCTGAGCTACGAAGATGTCATCACCCGCAATCTGCAGGTGATGGATACCGCCGCGATTGCGCTGTGCCGCGACTACGGCATGCCGATGCGGGTCTACGACATGGGCGTGCCCGGCAACCTGATGCGCATCCTGCGCGGCGAACCGATCGGCACCCTGGTCGATCGCGGCGCCTGAGTCTGCGCTGCAGCGCGAATTGCCAGCCCACGCGCAGGCGCCTATAAACCACCACCGACTTTGATCAGGCCGGCCGCAAACCCCGCCGACCGCACGAGGCCACCGCAATGCTGAATGATATCAAGAAGAATGCCCAGGACCGCATGCTCAAGAGCGTCGAGTCCCTGCGTTTCGAACTCACCAAACTGCGCACCGGCCGCGCCACCACCGCGCTGGTCGACCACCTCAAGGTCAACTATTACGGATCGGACATGCCGCTGACCCAGGTGGCCT
>JBIJCA010000275.1:0-6023 GCA_044344935.1 Aquimonas sp.
GACCGATGGTCGAGCGCCACGCGCTCGCCTTCGGCGAGTCCCATCCGCGCACCCAGCGCCTGACCAACAGCCTGGGTGTGCTGTTGTCGCAGCAGCGTCGCTATGCCGAGGCCGAGCCGATCCTGCGGCGCAGTCTGGCGGCAGCCGAACAGATCTACGGCCCAACCCATCAGGGCAGCCTGCTGGCGGTCGGCAATCTGGCTGGCGCCCTCCGTCAGCAGGGCAAGACCGAGGAATCCGGCCCTTACTATCGCCGTGCCTGGGAGGGCTTCGTCGCGCTGTACGGCGAGGCGCATCCGCGCGCGATCGTGACCCGGGCGAACTACGGCAACTACCAGCTCGGCGCTGGCGATGCCGAGGCCTCCCTGCAGAGCCATCTGCGCGCCCGTGAACTGGCGCTGGAGCAGTTTGCGCCCGAGCATCCGGTGATCGAGGAAACCCATTTCGGCGCCGGCAAGGCGTACTCGGCGCTTGGCCAGTGGAGCGAGGCGCAGGTCGAGCTTGAGCGCGCCCTGCAGCTGCGCACGGCGCGCCTGCCGCCCGAGCATCCCGGCATCGCCGACGTGCAGGCCGAGCTGGACAAGGTGCGGGCTGCGCTGCAGGCGGGCGATCGCGGCTGAGAGCATGTGAAAAAACCATCCGCCTACTGCGGCCGCCTCTGGGCGCCCGTGGCGGCAGCGCGCTCCGCGAATTCCGCGGTCACTGCCTCTCCGGACTTCATTGAATTCACGTACCGCGCTTTGCCACGAACGCCCAGCGACGCCCTCGCTACGGCGTCTGGGCTTTTTCACACGCTCTGAGGTGTTCGGCCATGCTGCGATAGGTGCCTGCCTGCCTGCGAGGGAGGAGACCGGGGCGAGAGTGGGACTCGTGGTGGGCCAGGGCCCACCCTATGCGGGCGAGGGATGAGGTGTGCCGAGGCCCGCCCGGGCGCGTGAGGAATTGGGTGGGCCGAGGCCCATCCGCGCGCGTGCGGAATAGGGTGGGCCCTGGCCCAACGAAGCGCGTCCGCAATCGGGTGGGCCCTGGCCCACCGTGAGCTGGAGGTTCGCCTCGGTCGGCGGTTTCAACGCTTCCGGCGCAGCAGCGGTGAACCTCGCGGAAACTCTGGCGCGCAATGCGTTGGGCCGCGCTGCGCTTGGCCCAACCTACGATGGCTTGCTGGCTCGCTCGCTCGCTCGGTCCGTCCGGTACTCGGTGCGTACGCGGCGAGTGCCGTCGCCTCAATAGACAGGCGGCTCGCCCGGCGGCCGGCGCTTGTAGCGCTTGTGCACCCACAGGTACTGGGCTGGCGCTTCGCGCACCATCGCCTCGACCGCGGTGTTGACCCGCGCGGTGTCGGCGGCGGCGTCGGCGCTCGGAAAGTCGCTCAGCGGCTGACCGATGCGCAGCACGTAGCGCGCGCCTTCGCGGCGGTGGAAGAAGGGCACCACGGCCGCGCCCGACAGCCGCGCCAGCTGGTGGGTGGCGGTGATGCTGGCGGCCGGGATGCCGAAGAAGGGCACGAACACGGTGTCCTTGCCGAGCATGTCCTGATCCGGCGCATACCAGAGGATGCCGCCGCCCTTGAGGTGGCGGATCGCCGCGCGCAGCTCCTCGCGCCTGAACATGGCGCAGGCATAGCGCAGTCGCCCCGCCAGCACCGCGGCTTCCATCACCGGTTCGTCGTGGGCGCGGTACATGCCGGCCACCGGCACATGCGCGGTCAGCAGTCGCCCGCAGGCTTCCAGCGTGGTGAAGTGGCCCGACACCAGCAGGGCGCCGCGGCCTTCGCGCGCCAGTGCCTGCAGATGCTCGATGCCTTCGATCTCCAGCCCCTGCCGCCACGGCTTTTCGCTGCCGAACCAGGCGCGCGCGAACTCGAAGGCACCGGTGCCCAGCGCCTCGAAGTGCTGGCGCAGCAGCCGTGTTCGATCGGCCGCGGCCAAGCCCGGAAACACCAGCTGCAGATTGCGATCGGCGACGCGGCGACGCTCGCCGCCCAGGCGCATCAGCAGACGTCCCAGCAGCGGCCCGATGCGCAGCTGCCAGGACCACGGAAGGCGTGCCGCCAGCTTCAGCGCGGCGACGCCGAGCTGCGCCGGCCAGTGGCGCGGTGTCCACAGGGAAGGGGGTGGGGAACTCATCGCTGCAGTGTAGCGGGCGGCCCGTCCATCCCGTCCGCCTGCAGCGCGTGCCAGGCCTCCACCAAGGCCCTCGTATGCGCGTGTTGCGGTCGGGCCAGCACTGCGCGGGTCGGCCCGGCCTCGACCACGCGGCCCTCGAACATCACCGCCGTGCGCTGCGCCAGTTCGGCGGCCACGCCCGGGTCGTGGCTGATGAACAGCAGGCTGAGCGCGCGCGCCTGCTGCAGATGGCCGAGCAGCGTAAGCACCTGGCGGCGGCTGATCGCATCCAGCGCGCTGACCGCTTCGTCGCAGACCAGCAGGTCGGGCTGCAGCATCAGCGCGCGGGCGATGGCGATGCGCTGGCGCTGGCCGCCAGAAAACGCATGCGGATAGCGATGCAGCGCGTCGGCGTCCAGCCCGACTTCGTTCAGGGCCTGCACCAGTCGCGCGCGCTCGCAGCGCTGGCCGTGCAGGGCCAGCGGCTCGGCCAGCAGGGCATCGATGCGCTGGCGCGGGTCGAGCGAGCTGTAGGGGTCCTGGAACACGATCTGCGCGCGCGGGCGCACCTCGCGGAGCGCCGCGCCCTGCAGCGCGTGCAGCGGGGAGTCCTGCAGCCAGGCCTCGCCTTCGATGCGCGCATCGGTCAACCGCAGCAGACCGCGCACCAGCGAGCTCTTGCCGCTTCCGGAGGCGCCCAGCACGGCCAGGCATTCGCCGTGCGCGAGTTCCAGGTCCACGCCCTGCACGGCAGGCTGTGCCGCACCGGGATAGCGCAGGCCGAAGCCGCGCAGGCGCAGGAGTGCGGTGGGCGGATGGTGCGGCGACGCGCAGGCTGCGGGATCAATCCCTGTCTGGGCTCGGTCGCGCGAAGTCGATGTTTCCGCGAGCGAGTGGTTGGCGGTGTCGGCAGCGTCGGCAGCGCAGGCAGGCTGAGGGGGATCCGCCTGGGCTCCCGCCTTCGCGGGAGCGACGGGAAAGGCGTCGGGCGGGTTCGCGGGCGGGCCCATCCCGGTGCCGACCAGGCCTCGGTCGACTCTGGCAGGGAGGCTTCCGGCATCGCCGGTTCTCCCGCGCCACGCACCCTCGTCGCCTGCCGCGGCAGGCCGCACATCGCGCCCACGCGCCGCCAGCAGGCGCTGCGTGTACCGCGCCTGCGGATCCGCCAGCACCCTCGCCGTCGGCCCCTGTTCGACCACGCGCCCGCGCTCCAGCACGCAGAGCTGATCGGCGATGCGCGCCACCACATCGAGGTCGTGGCCGATGAACAGCAGCGCCAGCCCGCGCTCGCGGCGCAGGCGCGCCAGCAGTTCAAGGACACCGTGCTGGCTCAGCAGATCGAGCGCGCTGGTGGCCTCGTCGCAGATCAGCAGCGGCGGCTGCCCGCACAGGGCCAGCGCGATCATCACGCGCTGGCGCTGGCCGCCGGACAGCTGTGCGGGGCGGGCGCGCAGGAAACGCTCGACCGACAGCGTCGAGCCCCTGCCCGATGTCTCGACTGCGGCCAGCGCGGCCTTCGAGCCCTGTGGGGGCCGAGCGTCGGCAGCGGGTCCGGCCTCGCCCAGCCCGACCTCGATCAGCGCCGCACGCGCGGCCGCGTGCAATGCCGCGCCACGCAGGCCGCGCAGCTGGCGCAGGCTCTCGCGCAGCTGGCTGCCGATGCTGCGCAGCGGATGCAGGCTGACCAGCGGATCCTGGAAGACCAGGCCCAGACCCAGGCCGCGCACACCGGGCGGCAGCGGCGAGGCCAAGTCGATCCGCTGGTCGCCGAGGCGCAGCACGCCCTGCGCACGCAGGCCGCGCGGCAGCAGGCCCGTCAGCGCCAGCGCCGACAGGCTCTTGCCCGATCCGGAACCGCCGATCAAACCCAGGCACTCGCCGCGCGCCAACGCGAACGAGAGCGGTCCGATCCGCTGCCCGTCAGGCAGGGTGATCGTCAGGGCTTCGACAGCGACAGCTGCCATCGCGCGCGGGGCCTCGATGTCGACTGCTGCGTCAGCGCTTTGGGGCTGCGCGGCCATCGTGTCGAAGCTTGGCGCGTGGGCCGATTTGGAAGCGGGCGTCGTTTGGGTGCGGGCTTTGTTCTCGACTGCTGCGTCAGCGCGTTGGTGTAGGGTGGATAAGCGCAGCGCATCCACCGTTCCCGACCCCGCCCCGGTCTGCAGCGCTGCCGAACCTTCGCCTTGCGTCGCCGCGTTCCCGGTGCGCATGGACTCGTCACCCGTCTCGCCAGCCGCGTCGGCCTCGGCAGCCGCCAGCCGCGGGTCCAGCGCATCGCGCAGGGCCTCACCCAGACGCTGGAAGGTCAGCAGCAGCGCGCACAACAGCACCGCCGGCCCGATCAGCACCCACGGCGCGGTGTCGAGCTCCTGCGCGCCCTCACCCAGCAGCGCTCCCAGCCCGGCCCAGGGTTCGACCAGGCCCAGTCCGAGAAACCCCAGAAAGCTCTCGACCAGCACCACGTTGGCCGCGATCAATCCCGCATAGACCAGCGCCAGCGGCAGCAGGTTTGGAATGACATGCCGGCGCAGCAGATCGATGCGCCCGGCGCCGGCGGCGCGCGCGGCCAGCACGAAGCCGCTCTCGCGCAGTCGCGAGGCTTCGGCGCGCAGCACCCGCGCCAGATCGATCCAGGCCTGGCCGGCGATGGCAGCGAGCAGCAGCCACAGCGAGCGCTCGAACAGGGCCAGCAGCAGGATCACCAGCAGCAGGAAGGGCAGGGCGGAAAGCACATCCAGCGCACGCATCATCAGGCGCTCGCCGCGGCCACCGACCAGCCCGGCCCAGGCGCCGTAGGTCACACCGATCATCAGCGCCACCACCGTTGCGCTGACGCCGATCAGCAGCGACATGCGCAGCCCCATCAGGCTGCGCGCCAGCACATCACGGCCGATCGCATCGGTGCCCAGCCAGTGCTGCCACGAAGGCGGCTCCGACAGCGCCTCCCAGTCCGGCTTCCACGCGGCCTCGCTGCCGGTGATCACGGGGCCGACAAACGCCAGCAGGGCCAGCGCGCCGAGCAGCCACAGCAAGCGCCGCACGGGCCGGGGCCAGGGCAGCGAGGGGCGTGTGTCCAGGGGCAGGGCGGAAGCGCTCATCGCCGCGCAGGATACGTGGCCCGGTCCGGGTCAAGGAGGGCGATGCCGGCCAAGGCTTAGACTTCGCCTCTTTCCCGACTGCCCGGAGCCCGCCATGGCCTACCCGCACACCCGCCTGCGACGCATGCGCCGCGATGACTTCTCGCGCCGGCTGATGCGTGAGCATCGCCTGACCGCGGACGATCTGATCCTGCCGGTGTTCGTGCGCGAGGGCGAGAACCTGCGCGAGGCGATCGGTTCGATGCCCGGAGTCGAGCGGCTGTCGATCGATCTGCTGCTGAAACTCGCCGACGAGGCGGTCGAACTCGGCATTCCCGCACTGGCCCTGTTCCCGGTCACGCCGCCCGAGGCGAAGTCACTGGACGCCGCCGAAGCCTGGAACCCGCAGGGCCTGGCCCAGCGCGCGGTGCGTGCTTTGAAGGCGCGGCATCCAGGCCTCGGCGTGATCACCGACGTCGCCCTCGATCCCTTCACCACTCACGGCCAGGATGGCCTGATCGACGCCAGCGGCTACGTGGTCAACGACGAGACCGTCGAGGCCCTGGTCAAGCAGGCGCTCAGCCACGCCGAAGCCGGCGCCGACGTGGTCGCGCCCTCCGACATGATGGACGGCCGCATCGGCGCCATTCGTTCCGCGCTGGAAGCCGCGGGCCACAGCCACACCCGCATCCTCGCCTACTCGGCGAAGTACGCCAGCAGCTTCTACGGGCCCTTCCGCGACGCCGTCGGCTCGGCCGGCAACCTGGGCAAAGGCAACAAGTACACCTACCAGATGGACCCGGCGAATTCCGACGAGGCCCTGCGCGAAGTCGCGCTGGAT
>JBIJCA010000066.1:0-17737 GCA_044344935.1 Aquimonas sp.
GAGGGCGCCGACATGGTGATGGTCAAGCCGGGCCTGCCCTATCTCGACATCGTGCGGCGGGTGAAGGATCGCTTCGGTGCGCCGACCTTCGTCTACCAGGTCAGCGGCGAGTACGCGATGCTGAAAGCCGCCGCGCAGAACGGCTGGCTCGACGAGCGCGCGGTGGCGCTGGAGTCGCTGCTGTCGATCAAGCGCGCGGGCGCCGATGCGATCCTGACCTACTACGCGCTGGCGGCCGCGCGCTGGTTGCGCGAGGGCTAGCACGCATAGGGTGGGCCCTGGCCCACCGCTAGCCGAGCTCTGCTCGATCGCGTGGTCTCTTTTGCCGCTTGGCCCCAAGCGCAGCGCGGCCCAACGGCGACCGCGGCGACCTGTGAGTCTGCGATGTTGGGACGCGCCTGCGGCTTGTCCCAACCTACCCGAACGCTTGGCCTTCGTAGGTCATCGCCAAGCACGGCGCGGCCCAACGGCGACCGCCTTGGTAGGCTGGCGCCAAGCGCAGCGCGGCCCAACGGTGACCGCGGCGACCGCGGTGACCTGTGAGTCTGCGATGTTGGGACGCGCCTGCGGCTTGTCCCAACCTACCCGAACGCTTTCCAACCTGCTCGGACACCGCACTGCGGCTCATCGGATGGAGGGGTCCGGTTCAGCGCGGGCGTCCGCCCTGGCCCGGCTTGGCTCTCGGCGGGCCGGATACCCGCTGCTGCTCCGACAGCCAGTGCCGCACAAGGCCGACCTGACGTTGCAGCAGTGCCGGATCGCGGTAGGCGTGGCTCAGCAGGGAAGCGCCCTGCAGCTGCGAAAGCAACTGCTCGGCGCAGGCTGCACCGTGTGCCGGCTGCGTCAGCAGGCGTTCGAGCTGTGTCGTGAGCCAATCCTGCACTCCGCGCAGTACTGAAGACGCATGTACCTGCAAGGCCGGCTCGCTCCGACCGAGCTCGGTGCACAGGCTGCCGATCGGGCAGCCACTCTCGGCCAGTTCAGGCGCAGCATCTTCGATGGTGCGCAGGAAGCGTTCGAGGCATTCGTCGGCGCTGGCGTCCGAAGGCAGATCGTGGGTAATGCGAGCCATGTAGGCCTCACTCAGCGCCTGCGCCGCCGCCTCGAGCAGCTCTGCCTTGGTTCTGAAGTAGTAGGCAAGGTTGCCCTTGAGCACGCCCGCCTCTTCGGCAACATCAGCAATCGAGCTTGCCGCGAAGCCGCGTTGCGTGAACAGGCGCAGCGCCGCTTCGACGATGCGCTCACGACCACTCTCCGCTTTCATGCCGTCATCCCTCACTCGCGGACCGACTGTCCAGCCACTGCAGCAGCGCATCGATCTCCAGATGATCGTCGATATGGCTTCCGTAGTGCGCGAGGGCGATACGCCCCTGCGCATCGATGATGAAGTCTGCCGGCACGCGTTGCATCGGGCCCTCGATGCGGCCGGGCAGAAAGCCCGCCAGCGCCCCCCGCAGGATCGCCAGCCACGCCTTCGGAGTGAGCAGGCCGGACCAGCGGGCTTCGACGCCAAAGCGGCGATACAGGTCGAGTCCGGGGTCCGGCACGATCGGGAAGGGCACGTCCTGCCTGCCGACGTACTCGCCGATCGACTCGGCGCTCGACTGGAACACCGCGACCAGTTCAAGGCCGCGCGCGCGCAGCGTGTCCTGCTGCTGCATGAGTGCGCGCACGCGCAGGTTGCAGACCGGGCAGGAGGCGTAGCGATAGAACGAAAGCAGTACCGCCTTGCCGCGGTAGGCACTGAGATCGAGAGGGCCCGTGCCGAACGTTTTCGCACGCAGCTCGGGTGCGAGGTCACCTGTTCGCAGACGCATGGGGATCTCCTGTTTGGACGAGCGTCCAATGCTATCAGGACGATCGTCCAAACGCGAGGGGCACCGCGCTCCTCCGTGGCCGCGCCGACGGTGTGTGCAGACCACCTCGCCAAAGCGTTCCGGCATCAGGCACATCGCCCGGGCGGCAGTGGGCCGGGGCGTGGACTGCAAGCGACGGATTCGACTTTGGCCGTGCCAGGCGCGGGGTGGTCCCCCGGCGCCAAGCTGCTAGAGTCGATCGACTTTCCGACCCCGCCCTCGTGGAGCCCGCCATGACCCAGCACTTCGCCGTCTTCGGCCAGCCGATCAGCCATTCGCTCTCGCCCTGGATCCACGCCGAGTTCGGCAAGCAGTGCGGGATCGCTCTCGACTATCGCGCCATCGAGGCGAGCCCGGCGGACTTTCCGACCGCGGTGGCGGCGTTCGCGGCGGCGGGGGGGCGCGGCGCCAACATCACCCTGCCGCACAAGGAAGCGGCCTATGCCCTGTGCAGGGAAGTCAGCGAATACGCCTTCCACGCCGGCGCGGTGAACACCCTCATTCGCCAGGGCGACGGCTGGCTCGGTGACAACACCGATGGCGCCGGATTGATCCGCGATCTCACCGAGCGTGAGCGTCTGGATCTGCGCGGCCGCCGCTGCCTGATGATCGGCGCCGGCGGCGCCGCCCGCGGCGTCGCGCCCGCGCTGATCGAGGCCGGCGTGGCCGAGCTGATGATCGTCAATCGCAGCCCCGAGCGCGCCGACAAGCTGGCCGACATCCTTGGAGAGCCCGATCGGGTCAAGACCCGCTACTGGGAAGACCTCGGCGAGCAGGGCAGCTTCGAGCTGATCATCAACGCGACCTCGGCGGGTCGCCTCGGCGGTGCCCTCGATCTGCCCTTCGCCCTGCTGGCGCCGCGCGCGCTGTGCGTTGACCTGAGCTACGGCGAGGCGGCGATCGGCTTTCTGTCCTGGGCCCGGGCCGGCGGCTGCGAGCACGCGGTCGACGGCCTCGGCATGCTGATCGAACAGGCCGCCGAGAGCTTTTTGCGCTGGCACGGCGTGCGCCCGCAGACCGACGAGGTCTACGCCGCCCTGCGCGCCCGCGACGATGAACTGCAGACTGCCGACTGATGCAGTGCCGGTCGGGCTGCGGCGCCTGCTGCATCGCGCCGAGCATCAGCAGCCCGATCCCCGGCATGCCGCAGGGCAAGCCAGCCGGCGTGCGCTGCGTGCAGCTCGATGACTTGAACCGCTGCCGCATTTTCGGCCTACCCGAAAGACCCGCTGTGTGCCTCCGGCTCAAGCCCGAGCCGACCATGTGCGGCGAGGATGCGTCCGCGGCGCTGGCGTATCTCACACGGCTGGAGCAGGCGACGGGATAGCCATGATCGAGTCAGGCCCCATGGCCGGCCGGGAGCGCAGCGTCGAGATCACTCGACGCCGGCCGAGGCCATCAACACGCCGACACCCCAGGAAAGTGGACCCAGAAACCCTCGCTTTTGCGTCGCGCTTGCCGGCCTCGTCCGCTGAGCGGCCAGATGGACGCCCCCCTCGACCCCGGAGAACGCCATGACCGCGCCCGCCGCCTGCGGTGTGTTGATCTATGCCAAGCAGCTTGAGCCGATGTCGGCCTTCTACCAGCGCGTGCTTGGCGCGCGCGAAGTGCATGCCGATGACGCGCATCGGGTGCTTCGCTCGGCCGATGTCGAGCTGATCCTGCACGCCATTCCCGCGCACATCGCCGTCGAGATCCGTATCGACGTGCCGCCGCAGCCGCGCGAGGAGCAGGCGATCAAGCCCTTTTTCACCGTGCCCAGCCTGGCTGAAGCCGAGCGTGCGGCCGCGGCCTGCGGTGGCGGCGTGCACGGTCCCGTCTGGCCGGGCCCCGGACTTCGCGTGCGCAATGTCTTCGACCCCGAGGGCAACCTGCTGCATCTTCGCGAGCGCCTGCCTTGAGCTGACGTTCATCGACTCCTGCGGACACGCGTACGCCGACGTCCGGATTCTGTTGACGCCTCCTTGCCGCGATGCGGAGCAGCCTGCGCGTTCACCTGATTTCCACGGCGGCAACCATGGCCCTCTCCCGTAGCGTTTCATCAATCGGCGCATGCGCCGTACTCGCCCTGTTCGCCGTGGATGCCCACGCCCAGAACGATCGCCGCGGCCCGCCGACCTGGAGCGCCGGTGTCATGGGCATCGTCCGCGACACGCCCTACCGCCAGGCCGAC
The DNA here is from genome assembly GCA_044344935.1 of Aquimonas sp. Taxonomy (GTDB): domain Bacteria; phylum Pseudomonadota; class Gammaproteobacteria; order Xanthomonadales; family Xanthomonadaceae; genus Aquimonas. The sequence goes on from JBIJCA010000066.1 coordinate 4,030, forward strand.
AGCGACAACATCGTGGTGCCCTTCCTCGGTTATGAGGGCGAGCGCCTGTACTTCCGCGGCCTGAACCTCGGCTGGAAGCTCGACCCCTCAGCGGCGATCCAGATCGAGCTGATCGCTCGCGCTCGGCTGGACGGTTTCGAGGCCGACCATTCACCAGTCTTCATCGCCATGGACGAGCGCGAGCGCTCGCTGGAGCTGGGTGCCTCGGCCAGCCGCGCGCTGGGTCCGGGCCGCATCGAGTTCGCGGCTTTCACCGATGCGCTGGATCGCAGCGGCGGCCAGGAGCTGGACCTGATGTGGCGCGGCGACTTCGGCCAGGGGCCGTTCCGCGTGCAACCCGAACTCGGCCTGCGCTGGCAGAGCGCGGACCTGGTCGACTACTACTTCGGCGTGCGTGCCGACGAGGCCACCGCGCTGCGCCCGGCCTACCGTGCGGGCTCGGCCCTGCTGCCGCGGGTGGCGGTGAATGCGCTGGCGCCGCTGGGCGGCCAGTGGAGCGTCTTCGCGCGACTGTCCTTCGATGACCTGCCCTCGGAAATCACCGACAGCCCACTGGTCGAGCGCGGCAGCGAGCGGCGCGCCTTCATCGGTCTGGTCTACGGTTTCCGCTGATGGGCGCAGGCCGCGGGCAGTTTGAGCTCTGAACCCAGGAAAGCCTCCGCCCGCGGGTGCAGGCGGGGCGTCGCGAGCTGTCAGTGGTGGGCGTGCGCGGCGGCCGGCTTGCCACTGCGGTCCGCCACCTCGAACTCCACCGTGATGGCCTCATCGCCATCGAAGCGCAGGGTGACTGGAATCGTCTCGCCTTCCGCGAACGGCGGCTCGGGGTTGAAGAACATCAGATGATCGGCGCCCGGCTTCAGCGCGATCGCGGCGCCGGCCGGGATCTCAATGCCGTCGGGCAGGCGACGCATGCGCATCACGCCGTCGACCTCGACCATGGTGTGGATCTCCATGCTGGACGCGCGCGGGGTCTCGGCCCCGATCAATCGCCGCGCGCTGTCGCCACCGTTGTGGATCTCGACGTAGCCGCCGCCAACGCGCGCGCCGGGCGGCATCGGGCGCACCCACGCGCCGCTGATGTGCAGATCGCTGGAATCAGCCGCAGCCACGGGAGGGGACGCCAGCAGGGCCGCCAACAGCAGCGCGGCGAGGGCGAATCGGAACGGCATCGGCGGGTCCTCGGGGATCAGGTCGCGCGGAGCCTAACCCCGCGCGGGTGAATTCGGCATGCGACCGGTTGTCGCACCCGGGCGTATCGCGTCGAGGTCGCGGCATCGTTGTGAGCGGCGCGGAAGGCGCGTGGCCAACCGCTGCCGCACAGCACAGGGGCGCCCTGCGGCGCCCCTGTCCTGTATCGATGTTCCTGCGTCGGTCCCGTCAGACGTGGCTCGGGTTCGGCTTGTCCGCGTTGATGCCGAACTCCTTGATCGCCCGCGCCACGTCCTTGGCGTTCATCACGCCCTCGTCGGCCAGCGCGCAGATCGCCGCGTGCGCGATGTGGAAGCGGTCGACCTCGAAGAAGCGGCGCAGGTTGGCGCGGGTGTCCGAGCGGCCGAAGCCGTCGGTGCCGAGCACGGTGTAACGCATCGGAACAAACGCACGGATCTGGTCGGCGAAAGCGCGCACGTAATCGGTGGCGGCAATCGCCGGACCCGCGCGGCCTTCAAGCAGCTGGGTGACATAGGCCTTGAGCGCCGGCTTCTCCGGGTTCAGGCGGTTGTGGCGCTCGGCATCAAAACCGTCGCGACGCAGCTCGGTAAAGCTCGGGCAGCTCCAGATGTCGGCGCTGACGCCGAATTCCTTCTCCAGCAGCTCGGCCGCCGCCATCACTTCGCGCAGGATCGTGCCCGAGCCCAGCAGCTGCACATGCGGCTTCTTGCTCTTGCTCTTGCTCTTTCCCGATTCGCCATTCCCGTTGCCCGATTCCCGCAGCAGATACATGCCGCGGATGATGCCGTCCTCGGCGCCGGCCGGCATTTCCGGGTGCGCGTAGTTCTCGTTCATCAGGGTCAGGTAGTAGTACTCGTCGACCTGCTCCTCGATCATCCGGCGCATGCCGTGCTGCAGGATCACCGCGACTTCGAAGCCGAAGGTCGGGTCGTACGGGCGGCAGTTCGGGATCGCACCCGCCAGCAGATGGCTGTGGCCGTCCTCGTGCTGCAGGCCTTCGCCGTTCAGCGTGGTGCGGCCGGCGGTGGCGCCGAGCAGGAAACCGCGCGAGCGCATGTCGGCGGCCTGCCAGGCGGAGTCACCGATGCGCTGGAAGCCGAACATCGAGTAATAGATGTAGAACGGCAGCATCTGCAGGTTGTTGGTGCTGTAGCTGGTGGCCGCGGCCATCCAGCTCGAGAACGCACCGGCCTCGGTGATGCCTTCCTCCAGCACCTGGCCTGCGGCGTCTTCGCGGTAGTACATCAGCTGGTCGGCGTCGACCGGCTTGTACTTCTGGCCGTGCGGCGCATAGATGCCGATCTGCCGGAACAGACCCTCCATGCCGAAAGTGCGGGCCTCGTCGGCGACGATCGGCACGCAGCGCGGGCCGACCTGCTTGTCGCGCAGGATGATGTTGAAGGCCTGCACGAAGGCCATGGTGGTGCTGATCTCGCGGTCGCCGCTGGCCTTCAGCAGGCGCTCGAACACGTTCAGCTCGGGAACCTTCAGCGATTCGCTGGCCTTCTGCCGGCGCTGCGGCAGCGGGCCGCCCAGCGCTTCGCGACGCGCCTTCAGGTACTGCACTTCCGCTGAGTCGGGGCCCGGGTGGTAGAAGGGCACCTCGGCGAGCTTGTCGTCGGGCACCGGGATCTTGAAGCGGTCACGGAAGGCGCGCACCGCCTCGTCGTCGAGCTTCTTGGTCTGATGCGTCGGGTTGAGCGACTCGCCGGCCTTGCCCATGCCGTAGCCCTTGACCGTCTTGGCCAGGATCACGGTCGGCATGCCGCTGGTCTTCATCGCCGCGTCGTAGGCGGCATAGACCTTGTGCGGATCGTGGCCGCCGCGGTTCAGACGCCAGATGTCCTCGTCGCTCAGATTGGCGACCAGCGCCGCGGTTTCCGGGTGCTTGCCGAAGAAGTTGTCGCGCGTGTACTTGCCGCCGAAGGCCTTGCAGTTCTGGTACTCGCCGTCGACCGTTTCCATCATCAGCTGGCGCAGCTTGCCGGTGCTGTCGCGGGCCAGCAGCGGATCCCAGTAGCTGCCCCAGACCAGCTTGATCACGTTCCAGTTGGCGCCGCGGAAACTGCCCTCCAGCTCCTGGATGATCTTGCCGTTGCCGCGCACCGGGCCGTCCAGGCGCTGCAGATTGCAGTTGATGACGAAGATCAGGTTGTCCAAACCTTCGCGGCCGGCCAGCGAGATCGCGCCCAGGCTCTCGGGCTCGTCGGTCTCGCCGTCGCCGAGGAAGCACCAGACCTTGCGGTCGGTCTTCGGCATCAGGCCGCGGCCTTCGAGGTACTTCCAGAAGCGCGCCTGGTAGATCGCGCTGATCGGTCCGAGACCCATCGACACGGTGGGCAGCTGCCAGAAGTCCGGCATCAGCCAGGGATGCGGATACGAGCTGATGCCCTTGCCGTCGACTTCCATGCGGAAGTGGTCGAGCTGGCTCTCGCTGATGCGGCCCTCCAGGAACGCGCGGGCATACACGCCCGGCGAGGAGTGGCCCTGCACGCCGATCAGGTCGCCCGGGTGGTCCGCACTCGGTGCCCGCCAGAAGTGGTTGAAGCCGACGTCGTAGAGGGTGGCCGCCGAGGCGAAGCTGGCGATGTGGCCGCCGAGTTCGCCGGGCTTGCGGTTGGCGCGCACCACGGTGGCCAGCGCATTCCAGCGCACGATCGAGCGGATTCGCCATTCCATCGCCGCGTCGCCGGGGCTCTTCGGCTCCAGGTGGGCGGGAATGGTGTTGACGTATTCGGTGGTCGGGCTGAAGGGCAGGTGGGCGCCAGCGCGGCGGGTCTGCTCGACCATCCGCTGCAGCAGGTAGTGGGCGCGCTCACCGCCATCGGCCGTGATCACCGCCGACAACGCTTCCACCCATTCCTGGGTTTCGGTGGGGTCCAGGTCGGAGTCGAGTAGATCCTGCAGTTCGTTCATGGCGGCCCTCCGGAGGCTGCGGCTGTGCGCGGTGGTTTCTGATTGGTATTCGCGTGGTCTGCTGCGCTGCGAGTGCGGCAGACCGGTCGCTCGCGCCGGCGCGGGCGAAACGCCGGCATGGTAACCGATGGCAGCATCGTCGGGGCCTTGCTGCGCTGCGTCATGCGCGTACTTGTGCGTATGGAGGCGCTGCGGCGGGCGTCTGTCGGAACGGCGATTCGAGTCTCGAAATTGAATGCCACTTGCAATACCACTCACTCCGCCGGTCTGCGCTGCACGGTCCTGAGTGCGAGGTATCAAACAGGGCGCGGGTTTGCGATGCTCCGTGCTTCATGTTTCGAGGCTCGCCTGCCGCTGCCCGGTTGCTGCCCATGCACCAGAACACCTTCATTCCTGCGCCAAGTCGCCCATCACCGATCAGTCTGCGCGAGGACTGCGGCGCCCTGCTCGTGCGCCAGCTCGCCCGTTCGCTGGCTCTCCAGCCCGAACAGATCGACGGCATGCATACGCTGCACGGCCGGCATCGTGCCCTCGAGTCCGGTGAGCACCTGTTCCATCTCGGCGAAGGCCTGAGCGCGCTGTACGTCTCGCGCCACGGCAGCCTGAAGTCGGTTGCCATGAATGAGGAGGGCGAGGAGCAGGTCATCGCTTTCCACCTGCCGGGCGAGCTGATCGGTCTGGATGCGCTCGGCAGCGGCCAGCACCGCTGCCAGGCGGTGGCCCTGGAAGCCGCCGAGGTTTGCGAGCTCAACGTCGGTCAGCTCGAACGGGCGGCGCGCGAAGTGCCCGGCCTGCAGCACGGCCTGCTGCGCCTGATGGGGCATGCGGTCGAGGTGGATCAGGACCATCTCGCCCTGCTCGCGCGGCCGCAGGCGATCGAGCGCTTGGCGCTGTTCCTGGTCGGGCTGGTGACGCGGCTGCAGGCGCAGGGCCTGGACGGCGAGCGCTTCGCCCTGCCGATGAGCCGCGCCGACATCGCCAGCTATCTGGGTCTGGTCATCGAGACCGTCAGCCGCGGCTTCGGCCGCCTGCAGGACGAGGGTCTGCTCAAAGTCTCGGGCCGCAAGCTGCAGATCCTCGACATGCACGGCCTGCGCGTGCACGCCCATTGCGTACGGGTCGAGCCCGAGCCGCGCGGCCTGCGCCGCGCCTGATCGCGCGGCGATCCGATCGCCAGCGACCCGGCGGGTGCTGCTACATTCCGCCGATGCCCGCCCTCTCCCCCGCACCTCTGCAGGTGCTCCGCAACGTCGACGTCTTCGCACCCGAACCCCTCGGTCTGAGCCAGCTGCTGGTCGGCGGTGGCCGCATCCTCTGGATCGCGCCGGCCAGCGCGCCGCCTCCGCAGGGCCTGCCTTGCGAAGTCCATGACCTGCAGGGCCAGCGCCTGATTCCCGGCCTGATCGACGGCCATGTGCACATCACCGGCGGCGGCGGCGAGAGCGGATTCGCTTCGCGCGTGCCGGCACTGCCGCTGTCGCGCTACACCCGCGGCGGCGTCACCAGCGTGGTCGGCGTGCTCGGCACCGATGACCTGGCGCGCTCCACCCGCGAGCTGGTCGCCGGCGTGATGGGCCTGCGCGAGGAGGGCCTGAGCGCCTGGTGCCACTGCGGCGGCTACCACCTGCCGCCCGCCACGCTGACCGGCAGCGTGCGCGGCGACATCGCCTTCCTCGACTGCGTCATCGGCGTTGGCGAAGTCGCGCTCAGCGACCACCGCTCCAGCCAGCCCACCCTCGACGAACTCCTCAAGCTCGCCGCCGAAGCGCACGTGGCCGGCCTGATGACCGGCAAGGCCGGGATCGTCCACCTGCACCTGGGCGACGGCCCGCGCGGTCTGGAGCTGGTGCGGCGCGCGCTTGATACCAGCGAACTGCCGGCGCGGGTCTTCAACCCGACCCATGTGAACCGCCGCCGCGCCCTGTTCGACGAAGCCATCGAACTGGCCCGGCGCGGCAGCACCATCGATATCACCGCGTTTCCGGTCGACGAAGACGAAGACGCCTGGAGCGCCGCCGATGCCCTGGCCCGCTATCTCGACAGCGGCGCGCCCGCCGAGCGCGTGACCGTGAGCTCGGACGCCGGCGGCTGCCTGGCCTGCTTCGACGGCGAGGGGCGCCTGTGCGGCATGGACATCGGCGCACCCTCGGCCCTCAGCGCCACTCTTGCCGAACTGCTGCAGCGCGGCCGTGCGCTGGAACAGGTGCTGCCCGCTTTCACGGCCAATGTCGCGCGCCTGCTGCGCCTGCGCGGCAAGGGGCGGATCGAGGTCGGCGCCGACGCCGACCTGGTGCTGCTGGATGCGCAGCATCGCGTCGACGGCGTGATGGCGCGCGGCGTCTGGCACGTGCGCGGCGGCCATGCGCTGCGCGGCGGCAGCTTCGAGACCCTTCCACATCTTCATTCACACCCGGAACAGTAGAGCCCATGCCCAGTAGAATTCCCGAAGGCGGCCAGCGTGGCTGGATCATCCCGATCGGCGGCGCCGAGGAGAAGGAAGACGCACCGCAGATCCTCAGCCGATTCGTCGAGCTCTGCGGCGGCGACGAGGCCGATATCGTGGTGATTCCCAGCGCCAGCCAGCTGCGTGAAACCGGGCCGCGCTATGTGCGCCTGTTCCGCGAGCTTGGCGCGCGCGCGGTCGAGTCGATCGACTTCGACACCCGTCGCGACGCCGAAGAGCCCGGTCGCCTGGCGCGCCTGCGCGAGGCCACCGGTATCTTCCTCACCGGTGGCAACCAGCTGAGGCTGACCACCCTGCTGGGCGGCACCCAGGTGTCGCGGATGATCCGCACGCGCAATGCCGAGGGCGTGCACGTGGCCGGCACCAGCGCGGGCGCGGCGGTGCTCAGCGAGCACATGATCGCGTTCGGCGAAGAGGGCGGCTCGCCGCGCGCCGGCAGCGTGCGGCTGGCGCCGGGCTTCGGCCTGACCAACCGCTTCATCATCGACCAGCATTTCCGCCAGCGCGACCGGCTGGGCCGCCTGACCACGGCCCTGGCCTTCAACCCGTTCGCGATCGGCATCGGCCTGGACGAAGACACCGCCGCCTTCATCGGCCCGGACAACGATCTCGAAGTGGTCGGCAGCGGTGGCGTCACCGTGGTCGACGCACACGGGCTGCAGTTCTCCTCGATGGACCAGGTCGACGAGGGCCAGCCGCTGTGCGTACTGGGCCTGCAGGTTCACGTATTGACCGCGGGCGCCAACTTCAATCTGCACACCCGGCTGGCCTCGGCGGGCGCGCTGGCGATCCGCAAGCACTGACGCAGACGCTGGCGCGAAGGCGCGATGCTGTATTCGCGGGGCCGCTGCGGCGGTCGTCGCGGGGGACTCCGGCGCAGCCGGAGGCGACACAGGGCGGCAGGCGGGGGCCTGACGCCGAACACCATTGAACAGGAGCCTGCGATGCGCATCCTCGACCGTTCCATCTATGGCGGCCCTTCGCTGTACGCGCACTTCCCGGTGATCCGGCTGGAGCTCGATCTCGGCGAACTGGAGCAGTGGCCAACCGCGCGGCTGGGGCCGGACTTCATCGACGGCCTGATCGAAGCCTTGCCGACCCTGGCCGAGCACGGCTGCTCGCACCGCACGCCGGGCGGCTTCATCCGCCGCATGCGCGAGGACGAAGGGACCTGGCTCGGCCATGTGCTGGAGCACGTCGCGATCGAGGTGCAGAACGTCGCCGGCGAGGACGTCACCTTCGGCAAGACCCGCAGCATCGATGGCCGTCCCGGTGTGTACACCGTGGTCTACGAGTACACCCAGAGGGAGGAAGGCGTGGCCGCCGGCGAGCTGGCGGTTCGACTGCTGTGCTCACTGCTGCCCGAGGCCCTGCGCCCGGCTGGCAGCGTGCCCGAGGGCTGGGTCTGGGCGGAGGCGCGCGACGAGTTCATCCGCTATGCGCAGCGTCGCGCGCTGGGGCCGTCGACCCTGTCGCTGGTGCGGGCTGCCGAAGCCCGCGGCATTCCCTGGCTTCGCTTGAACGACCAGTCGCTGGTGCAGCTCGGCTACGGCAAGTACCAGCAGCGCATCCAGGCCACGGTCACCGGCCGCACCTCGCACATCGCCGTCGAGCTGGCCAGCGACAAGGAAGAGACCAACAAGATCCTCGGCGCGCTCGGCCTGCCGGTGCCGCGCCAGGAGCTGGTGCAGAGCGAGGAGATGGCCACGCGCGCCGCGCGCCGGATCGGCTACCCGGTGGTGACCAAGCCCTACAACGGCAATCACGGCCGCGGCATCTCGATCGGGCTGCGCAGCGAAGAGGAAGTGATCGAGGGCTTCAACAAGGCGCGCGAGATTTCGCGTTCGGTGATCGTCGAGAGCTTCCTCGAAGGCGATGACCATCGCCTGCTGGTGGTCAATGGCGAGCTGGTGGCGGCGACCCGCCGCACGCCCGGTCACGTGGTCGGCGACGGCGTGCACACGGTGGCCCAGCTGGTCGAGGCGGTGAATGCCGACCCGCGTCGTGGCATCGGCCACGAGAAGGTGCTGACCCGCATCGAGCTGGATGCACAGGCCGCAATGATGATGGCGCGCGCGGGTGTTGATGCCGGCACGGTGCTGGAGGCTGGCCGCCTGCTGCTGCTGCGCTCGACCGCCAATCTCTCGACCGGCGGCACCGCCACCGACGTCACTGACATCATCCACCCCGACAACCGCGAGATGGCGGTGCGCGCGATCCGCGCGATCGGCCTGGATGTCGGCGGCGTTGATTTCCTCACCACCAACATCGCCGAGAGCTACAAGAAGATCGGCGGCGGCATCTGCGAGTGCAACGCCGCGCCCGGCTTCCGCATGCACGTGGCGCCCAGCGAAGGCACGCCGCGCGACGCCGCCGGCCCGGTGATCGACATGCTGTTTCCGCCGGGTGCGCCCTCGCGCGTGCCGATCGCGGCGGTCACCGGCACCAATGGCAAGACCACCACCGCGCGCATGCTGGCGCACATCACCAAGATGGCCGGCTACACACCGGGCATGACCAGCACCGACGGCGTCTACATCGACGGCCAGCGCACGGTCGAAGGCGACATGACCGGGCCGGTGTCGGCGCGGATGGTGCTGTCGGACCCGCAGATCGACATGGCGGTGCTGGAGACCGCCCGCGGTGGACTGCTGCGGGCCGGCATGGGCGTGCGCGAGGTCAACGTCGGCGCGGTGCTGAACGTGCAGTCCGACCACCTGGGCATCAAGGGCATCGATACCCTGGAGCAGCTGGCCGAGATCAAGCGCATCGTGGTCGAGGTGGCTACGGACTGTGCGGTGCTCAACGCCGACGATCCCAACGTGCTGCGCATGTCCGGCTACACCGACGCCAAGGTGATCTGCTACGTCACCACCAATCCGCAGCATGGCCTGGTGCGCGAGCACATCCGCGCCGGCGGCCGCGCCTGCGCGCTTGAAGCCGGCGTCAACGGGCAGATGATCACCTTCTACGACAAGGGCAGCCACATCCCCCTGCTGTGGACGCACCTGATTCCGGCCACGCTCGAGGGCAAGGCCATGCACAACGTGCAGAACGCGATGGTCGCCGCCTCAATGGCCTATGCGCTGGGGATCAAGCTGGAAGCCATCCGCCAGGGCCTGCGTACCTTCGACACCACGTTCTACCAGGCGCCGGGGCGCATGAACCTGTTCAACGAACACCCGTTCAAGGTGCTGTTCGACTACGGGCACAACGCCCACGCGGTCGGCGTGATGGCCGATCTTTCCCAGCGCATGGACGTCGCCGGTCGGCGCATCGTGGTGCTGGCCGGCCCGGGTGACCGTCGCGACGAGGATCTGGTCGCGATCGCCGATGCCGTGGCCGGCCGCTTCGATCAGTACATCTGCCGTCGCGACGACAGCCTGCGCGGCCGCGATGGCGACGAAGTGCCGCGCATCCAGTCGAAGGCGCTGAAGGCCCGCGGCGTGCCTGAGGAAGCGATCTCGGTGATCCCCGACGAGCAAGAGGCGATCGACGCCGCCCTGCGCATGGGCCAGCAGGGCGATCTGCTGCTGATCTTCGCCGATGCGCTGGCGCGCTCGTGGAAGCAGATCACCAAGTTCAAGCCTGAGGGCGTGCACACCCCGGAAGCGCCGAAGCCGCGTGCGACACCCGTCGAGACGGCACCGGAAGCGCCCGCGCTGAGCGATTTCGAGGGCCTGATCATCGATGAGCGCGGCGTGCATCTGGCGCGCGAGGACGCCGATTGAGCGAGCCCATCACTGAGGCGGCCGGCGCGATCGAAGCGCTGGCGCTGCCGCCCCTGCCGTTCGAGAGTTCGCGCCGACTGACCGGACCCAACCTGCACTTCGCCGGCACCGGCGCGGCGCTGGAAACGCAGGGCGCGCACGCCGACGATGCCGCGGCAATCGCCGGCTGGCGGGTGCGCGTCGAACGTATGCGCACCGCACTGGGCTGGCCGGCGCAGACCGTCTGCGTGCGTCGCCATGCCGGCGGCGCCGCGCTGGCCTTTGAGGCGCCGATCGACCAGCTCTACACCGCCACCGAGGTCAACGAGTGGGCCTGGCTTTCCGAGCTTGGCGTGAATGCGCTGCATGCGCCCGGCCATCCGCCGGCCTGGGATGAGGGCGAGGCGCTGCGCTGCCTGCATGCGATGGCCGCCGACGAGGCCTGTCCGACGCTGTGCGCCCTGGTCGAGGCCGCAAGCCAGCGTGACCTGCCGGTGCTGGCCGACGACGCGCTGCTGAGCCTCGGCACCGGAGCGCGCGGGCGCAGCTGGCCGCTGCACGCCCTGCCCGAGCTTGATGCCGTCGAGTGGACCTCGCTGGGTGCGGTCCCCAGTGCACTGGTCACTGGCTCGAACGGCAAGACCACCACTGTGCGCCTGCTGGCCGCGATGCTGCGTGCGCACGGTCTGCGCACCGGCCACAGCTGCACCGACGGCGTGTTCGTCGATGGCGAGCAGGCCGAAGCGGGCGACTGGTCCGGGCCCGGCGGCGCGCGCGCGGTGCTGCGCGATCCGCGCGTGCAGGCGGCGGTGCTGGAAACCGCGCGCGGCGGCCTGCTGCGCCGCGGCCTGGCCCTGACCCGCGCCGACGCCGCCTGCGTCACCAACATCAGCGCCGACCACTTCGGCGAATACGGCATCCACAGCCTGGAGGACATCGCCGAGGTCAAGCTGACCCTGGCGCGCGCGCTTGGCGATGACGGCGTGCTGGTGCTGAATGCGGACGATCCCGTGCTGCGCGCGCGCTCGGCCGGGCTCAGGCACAGGTTGGCCTGGTTCGCGCTCGACGACGCCCATCCCCTGCTGCAGGCGCATCGCGCGGCCGGTGGCGCGACCTGCGGCGTCGACGCCGGCGTGCTGAGACTCAGTGTGGGTGCGCACGCGATCGCGCTGGCTGACGTCGCCGGCATTCCCCTGGCGGCCGCGGGCGCGGCGCCCTACAACCTCGCCAATGCGGCGGCCGCCTGCCTGCTGGCGCAGGCGCTCGGCGTTCCCGCCGACACCATGGCCGCCGTGCTCAGGCGCTTCGGCGAAGACCCCGCCGACAACCCCGGCCGCCTGCAGCGCTTCACCTTCGGCGGGCTGCGCGTGTTGCTGGACTACGCCCACAACCCCGAGGGCCTGCGCGGTCTGCTCAAGGTGGCGCGCGCAGGTGAAGCGGCCCGGCTCGGCTTGCTGCTGGGCCAGGCCGGAAATCGCGGAGACACCGACATCCGCGCGCTGGCCCGCTGCGCCGCCGAAGCGCGGCCGGACCGCGTGGTGCTGAAGGATATCGAAGGGTATGAGCGCGGCCGCGCCGCCGGCGAAGTCGCGGCGATTCTCGCGGATGAGCTGCGCGCCAGCGGCATGCCGGCGGCTGCGCTGCAGGTCGAGCTCGACGAAGAACAGGCCGTGCGCGCGCTGCTGGCCTGGGCGCGCAGCGGCGATGTTCTGGTGCTGCCGGTGCATGCGCTGGCGGCGCGGGCCGCGGTGCTGGCACTGCTCGCGCAGCTGAAAGCGACGGGATGGCAGGCAGGCGAATCGCTGCCCCGGTAACTGCGCTGCGCGGGCGGCGGATCGGAATCCCCCGTTCGCGCAGCGTGCCGGCTTCAATCCCCGCGTCGGCCCGCCGCCTCGCCCATCGCGCGCGCGCCGGCCAGCAGCATGCGCACCATCTCGCTCAGCTCCTGCTTCAGGCGCGGGTCGTCCTCGGGCGGGGCATCCAGCGCTGAGGCCCCCATCGCGAACACCAGCCGGGTGATGGCGCGGGCGACCAGGCGCGGTGCATGCAGCGGTTTGCCCTGGCTGGTGTTGAGGCGCACCAGATCCGAGTGCAGCTCGTCCTCGAAGAACACCAGCTCGCGATCGACCGCGGCCTTGAACGCGTCCGAACCCGCCGTGCCCTCGCGCAGCAGGACGTGCAGCAGCTTGCCGTCAGCGCGCACCTGTTCGATGAAGACCTCGATCGAGCTGCGCACGATGCTTCTGCTGTCGCCGGCGCGGTGGCGGGCGTTGCCGACGATCTGCCGCAGCGAGCGCCCCGACAGCTCGATCAGCGCCACGGCCAGTTCGTCGGTGTCGCGGAAGTGTCGATAGAAACTGTTCGGCGCGATGTCGGCCTCGCGCGCGACCTCGCGCAGGCTGAGGGTGGAGACGCTGCGGTTCGGGCCGATCAGGCGCAGCGCGGCGGCGATCAGGTCATCGCGGCTGATGCTGGGCTTGCGTCCCGGCGTGTGCTCGACCGGGCGGGAAGCGGAGTGGGGCACGTGGCCGGTCCGAAGGGGGCAGGGCGACATCTTAGCCGGCGCGTTCCTGCACGCATATCTGCACACGCGTGCATATATGCGTATAGTGCAGCCCATGCTCACCAAAACCGCCCCTGCCATCGCCTCCCAACCCGCGACCTTCGCAAGCCATAGGGTGGGCCCTGGCCCACCGCAGCTCGACGCTCGCCGCGGTCAAGCAAAGGGCGCCGCAGCGCCGGCGAAGGCAAAGGAATCCCATAGGGTGGGTCTCGACCCACCGCAGCTCGACGCTCGCCCCGGTCATCCCGACCCAAGCCCAGCGCGCGCGAAGCAGAACGCGCCGGCGAGACTGAGCCGCTGGTTCAACCCGGCGGTGTTCGACTTCTGGGCACGCCACCTCAACCGCACCTGGTCGGCCGAGCGCGTGCTCGCCCGGGTCGTTGAGCGCCGCGCGGCGTCTTCGCGCGCCACCACGCTCGTGCTGAAGCCCAATCGCCACTGGCCCGGTGCGATCGCCGGTCAGCACCTCGACGTGATCCTCGACATAGAGGGCGTGCGCCACCAGCGCAGCTACAGCCTGTCGGCACCGCCGCGCGCGGACGGCTGCATCGAAATCACCGTTGCCGAGGTCGAAGGCGGGCGGGTGAGTCCGCTGCTGGCGAGAGGGCTGAAGACGGGTGACGTGCTCGAACTGGGCGCGCCCTATGGCGGGCTGCGACTTGCGGTCGCTGGATCCGCGCCCGTGCTGCTGCTCGCCGCCGGCAGTGGCATCACCCCACTGCGCGCGCTGCTGCTCGATGCCTTGGCAAACGGCGCGGCGCGACCGATCACGCTGCTCTACTGGGCGCAGAACCGCGACGAGCTTTGCTTCAGCGATGAACTGCAGCAGCTCGCGCAGCGCTATCCGAACCTGCGCGTCGAGTTCCTGCTCACCCGCGACCCGCA
>JBIJCA010000244.1:0-7155 GCA_044344935.1 Aquimonas sp.
CCCCCCCTATGTGCTGCAGGTGTTGCCGGATGGCGTTGATCTGTTCGGGCGCGATGGTCGATTGAGGCCGGTCGCGGAAGGTGCTTTGGCGCGCCGTGTTTGCCCGTCGGTGAGGGGGTCGTCCGGTGGGTCAAGACCCACCCCATGCAGTGTTGAGCTTGCGATCCCGGATCTCCGACCCCCTGACCCGCGAGCCCGAAGGCTCGTCAAGCTTCAGGGTGCTCCTCGGCGCGCGGCTGTCGAAGCTGGCATCTCGGGGTGCCCGTACGTGCTCCACGTGCGATCGGGTTCGACTGCAGAGCCGGGCTTGCTCGGCTCACGCCTTGGTGGTCGTAAGCCCGAACGGCAGTGGAGCAAGCTCCGCTTTGCGCGAAGCAGAGCGGGAGCTCTGCGAGTAGATCTGACGCTTCTTCGGCAAGGCCTGCCGCGCGGTGCGGGGCTGAGAAGCTCCAGAGCTGAAGGTGTCGAGAGCGTGCCGGGGTGCAGCCGCGGGCGGTAGCGGAGCGCGGCTGAATCAGGGTGGCGAAATGCACCTGACCCAGGGTCAGGGAAATGCACCTGACGCCGCTTCAACGGGCGGATGCCCCGCCGCGGTGCGGCGGGTCAACCTGGTGACGGTGTTGACGTCGACTCGACCTACTTCTTCTTCGCCTGCTTCGCGGCGCGCTTTTCCTTCAGCGTCTTGGTCGGTTCTTTCTTCGTGTTCTTCTTCTGATCCATGCCCTTGCTCATGATCTTCTCCTGCGGCGTGGTGGGGATGTGCCGGTGGTGGCGACACCCGCTGCAGTGTAGCGGTCAACGCGCCTCGACTGCTGCTCTGAACCGCGCTGGCAGCGCAGGCCTCGCCTGGTGTTGCCGCTCGCCTCAGGCGAGATGGCCGGCGGGCCTCGCGGACTGTCGCGCAGGTCGGTAGGCTGCGGATCAGGAGGTGCCCATGAAACCGATCGATTCCGCCAAGCTCGATGCCATCGTCGCCGCCGCACACCGCAGCGCGCGGGAGCGGGGCCTCGGCTACCGCGAGCGGGCCTTGAAGATGTATCCGTGGGTCTGCGGTCGCTGCGCACGCGAGTTCACCCACACCAATCTGCGCGAACTGACCGTGCACCACCGCAATCACAATCACCAAGACAACCCGCCGGACGGGTCGAACTGGGAACTCCTCTGCCTGTACTGCCACGACAACGAGCACCAGCGGCAGATCGAGCTGGGCAACAGCATGGGCCTGGATGACCGGATCGAGCCCGCCAAGTCCAGCCCCTTTGCCGGGCTGGGGGATCTGCTCAAGTCCAAGACGACCCGCTGACCCGCGTGTTGCCGCTGGAAAGGAACCTGCCTTCATTGTTCCGGCACTTCGAACGTTCCGGATCCAGGCTGTCCTTTCCCTGCGCTTGGTGACAAGCTCTTCGCCGCACGTGCAGCGGTCGCGCCCCTGCGCATCGGATCGAACTGAGCTGTCCTCACGCCAAGGAATGCGAATGTCCCTCACCGCCCGCCTCTTCCCCCGCCTGCACCCCTCACTGCCGCAGAACGATTCGCCCGCAGGCCGTCGCCAGCGCGAGAAGCAGCTGCAGGAGAGCCGGCAGAAGTACCGTTGGACCGACGCCCTGCCGAACGTGGTGGGTGTGCCCATGGCGGCGGAGGTGCCGTCGGCGGATGAGCCCAGCCTGCCGTGGCTGCTGCTCGTGGCGGAAACCGGATTGAAGCTGGCAGAGAACTTTCTGGTGGTGAAGCTGGAGGGCGACAGGCGCAAAGGTCTGATCGAGGATGCCTTGGCTGCGCGGAAGCTCGCCGAAGTGCGCGCGCGCCTGGCGACGACCCAGGCCCTGAAAGTGGCTCATCCGGACGCGGCGCAGACCGATCTCCTCCATGAGCTGGCGTCCGCCGCGAAGCACGTCGCGCTACAGCACGGTGACTCTTTCGAGGAGCTGCTGGCCGACTTCAAGGCGCTGGTGGCGGAATTCGAGCAGGAAGCCACGCAGGGCAACTCGCTGGCCGAGTACGAAGCCCTGTTCAAGACCCTGCCGCTGCCGGCGATCGCCGGCGATTTCATGGACGATGCGAGCTTTGCGCGCTATCGCATCGCTGGGCCGAACCCGATGCTGATCCGCGGGATCGACGCGCTGCCGCCGACGCTGCCACTGAGCGATGCGCAGTACCGCGCGGTGCTGGGCGCGGACGACAGCTTGGCTGCAGCGCTGGCCGAGCACCGCGTGTACCTGCTGGATTACCGCGAGCTCGACTTCCTCGCCGCGGTGCCGGGCGAACACGCCGGCGCGACCAAACGCGTGTTCGCGCCGATCGCGCTGTTCGCGATCCCGAAGGGCGCTTCGCGCCTCGTGCCGGTGGCGATCCAGTGCGGTCAGAACCCGGCGGAGCATCCGCTGTTCTTCCCGGCGGCGCAGGGCAGCGCACTGGGCTGGGGCTGGCAGATGGCCAAGACCGTGGTGCAGGTGGCGGAGTGCAACTACCACGAGTTGTTCGTGCATCTGGCGCGCACCCATCTGGTGCTGGAAGCGTTTGCGGTGGCCACCCATCGCTGTCTGGCCGAAGCGCACCCGATCAACATCCTGCTGGTGCCGCACTGCATCGGCACGCTGTTCATCAACAACGCCGCGGCGAAGACGCTGATCTCGCCCGGCAGCCCGATCGACGATTTCTTCGGCGCGCCGATCGCGCGTTCGCAGCAGGCCGCAGGCAGCGATCGGCTCGGCTTCGACTTCCACGCGAACATGCTGCCGGCCGACCTCGCCGCCCGCCGCGTCGACGACCCAGCGCGGCTGCCGGACTACCCGTATCGCGACGATGCGCTGCTGGTGTGGGCCGCGATCAAGGCGTGGATACACGACTACGTCGGCGTGTACTACGCCGACGACGCGGCCGTGACCGCCGATGGCGAACTCGCGGACTGGGTGGCATCGCTGATCGCCGACGGCAAGATCAAGGGATTCACGCCGATCGCCACGCGCGCGCAGCTGATCGACGTGCTGACCATGGTGGTGTTCACCGCTACGGCGCAGCATTCGGCGGTCAACTTCCCGCAGAAGCCGCTCATGACCTATGCCCCGGCGATCACCGGCGCCGGCTGGCAGGACGCGCCGGCAGCACAGCACGGGCACGACGCGCAGCAGTGGTTGGCGATGTTCCCGCGGACCAACCTCGCGCTGGAGCAACTGAACGTTCTCTACCTGCTGGGCTCAGTGCATTTCCGCGCGCTGGGCGACTACCGCAGCAATCATTTCCCCTATCTGCCCTGGTTCGAGGACCAGGCCATCGTCAAGAGCGGCGGCCCCCTGGATCGGTTCCAGCAGTCGCTGCGCGATGTGCAGACTACGATCGAAGCGCGCAACACCGAACGGCCGCCATATCCGTTCCTGCGGCCGAACGGCATCCCGAACAGCATCAATATCTGAGCAGCGGAGGGAGGTAGGGATATTCACCGCCCGATCGCGGGCGGCGGACACTGTCGGCGAGCGCAGGCGCTACCAGAACGTGCAGGCGGTTGCTCATCCTCACCCTGGCGCGCATTGCCCAGCCATCGCGCAGTGCGGCCTCAGGGCGCGTCTGCCGGTACCGCTGAGAGTCTGCGTCGTGTGCGAAGCAGGGCCATCGGTCGCCGCCGCACTGCACCGGTTGCTGCGCGATCCCCGCAGGGTCGGCGCGGAGTAGGCGAGCCAGGGGGCTCACGGAAGGAGCGTGGCCAGGGAAGCAAGGGAACGCTTGCCGGCGGGTGGTGATCCCTCGGGGCCGGTTCTCCCGTGTGGAGAGGTACGAACGCCGCCACGCTGGAATGCGCCCATGTCGAAATCACGACCTTCTCTGCCTGCCGCGACCCGGAGGCTTTGCCGCGCTCTCGGCGTTGCTCTGCTGCTGGCCACGTCCGCAGCCGGGGCCATCGACATCACCGTGAACGTGCTCGGCGACCCGCCGCCGAACGGTTGCACGCCGGGCGACTGCTCGCTGCGCGAGGCCGTGTCGCTGGCGAACAGCCTCGCCGGCCCGGATCGGATTCTGTTGCCGTCAACCCCAGGCCTGCCCCTGCAGCTGTCGATTCCGGGCAGCGGGGACAACGTCAACGCCACCGGCGATCTCGATGTGCTGGACGACCTGGAAATCGTCGGCACCGGCGCTGCCACCACGACCGTTGCACAGACCGCGGCGGACCGTGTCCTGCATACGATCATGGACGATGACCAGCGCCTGGTGCTGCGAGGCCTCACCCTCCAGGGCGGCCGCGCGCCTGAGGGTGGCGGCCTGTACTCGACCTCCTTGGTCACCATCGAGGACGCGGCGTTCATCGGCAACGACGCCACCTTCGAGGGCGGCGCCATCAACTTTTTCGGGCCGGGTGCACCGTCCATCACCGAGTTCCGGCTCGTCATGCGCCGGGTCCGGTTCGAGAGCAACACGGCGATGCAGCTCGATGGTGCCCGCGGTGGCGCGCTGGACGCGCTGAGCTTCTTCGGCGGCCGACCCTTTGTGCTGATCGAGGACTGCGAGTTCATCGACAACGAGGCCAAGGATGGCGGCGGCGCGATCCACGTCACCGGATTCCCCAACAACTTCGGCGGCGAGGTGGTGATACGCCGCAGCCGATTCACCGGCAATCGCAGCGGCGGCGAAGGCGGTGGCGCGATCCTTGCGACCGCGTCGTCGTTCCGAGTGCAGATCGAAGACAGTGACTTCGACACCAACGACGCGACCGGCAACAACACGGACGCGGCCGGTGCGGTCAACCTCGACGACATCGGTTCGGCCGATGTGCTGCGTTCGACGTTCTCGTCCAATACGGGCGTGCGTGGTGGCGGCCTGCGCAGCACGGCGGTGACCCGGATTGTCGACAGCCTGTGGACCGACAACGTCGCCTCGTTCGGCGGCGGCGCGGTGTGGGGCGTTCGGGGCATGCAGGTCGAGCGCTCCACCTTCGAATCCAACCGCGTGACGAGCACCGATGCCGCCGATCCCGGCGGTGGGGCGATCGGCTTCCAGAATTCGCAAGGGGCCTTCCTCAGCGTCCAGAGGTCGACGTTCTCGGGCAACGACGCCTTCCGCGGCGGTGCGATTTCGCTGGTATCGGGTGCCCTTCAGCTCTATGGCAGCACCATCGTCGCGAGTCAGTTCGGCACGGTCGGACAGTCCGCCACTGCACTGCGAATCCTCGACGAGACATCCGGCAATCCGCTGGCGATCGCGAACACCCTCATGCGCGGCTCCTGCTCGTTCCTGAGCGCGGGCAGGCAGCTGGCGGTCGCCTACAACAACATCGAGAGCACTGGCGCCACCTGCCGCTTGACCACCGCGATCATCAATGCCCAGAACCAGGTCAACGCAAGCACCGCGCAGATTGCGCTGGGGCCGCTGGCCAACAACGGCGGCCCTACGCCGACGCGACTGCCCGGCGCCTTGAGCATCGCGATCAACGCGGGCCGAGAGTCCTTCTGCACGGCGACCGACCAGCGCCACTTCGCGCGTGCCGACGCCAGCTGCGATATCGGCGCGGTCGAGGTCGGTGCGACGCCGTCCACCGGCGCTGTTTTCGCCAATGGCTTCGAGTAGAACGACGACACGCGGCCCATTGGCGACGGTGGCTCGCTGCGGCGAAAGGTTTGCATAGGGTGGCTCTCGACCCACCGGCTCTTGATCCACCGGCCTTCGATCACCAGCCCTCGACCCGCCGGTTCCTCCGCGGTCCGGCACCCCTGACAGGGCGAAGCGCTGTGGCGGACACCACGTTGCGGTGCGCGGTGTTCGACAGGTGCAGATACGACTTGACCTTGGAGGCGTGCCCGGAGTCGGTGCTGCCGAACAGGTGCATGCGTGAAGTCTCGCGCTCGGGCTGAGTGGCGTGGATGCGGATGTTCGAGCAAGAGAGCCGTCAGGACGGATGCATCCGCGCTCCCACAGTGCGCTCGGCCTTCACTTGTGTTTCGCAGTCGGAAAGAGCGCATCCATTTCTGCGCAACTCAGCCCTGTCGCGCGTGATTCGACAGTTTCCGCCGACAGAAAGGAGCGCACCTCGGCCGCAAGACCCGCAAACGCCGAGAGGAACGGCGCTGGACCCGTCGAGACGCGGTGTACGCCCAGGTTCGCGAGCGTGTTCAAGGAAGGCAAGCCCTGGCACACCATCAGATTTATCGGCGCAGGGGCCTTCGCAACCAGGTCAGCGATTGTCGTTTCGTCTGTCAGGCCGGGCACGAAAACCGAGTTGGCGCCCGCCTCTTTGTAGCGCCGCGCCCGTTCGGTCACTTCGGCGCCAATCTCGCTTGTGCTGACCAAGGACCGAAGGACAACGTCGGTTCGAGCGTTGATGAACAGTCCCGCCAGAGCGGGGCGACTTCGAAGCGTCCTGATGCGGGAGGCGAGCACCCCGGGCGCGGAATGCCCATCCTCGATGTTGATGCCTACGGCCCCGGCAGCGCCGAGCTTTTCCACGAAGTCAGCCATCTCTTCGTTCGCAGCGAAGAGCCCATCTTCGATATCCACGCTTACGGGTACGGAGCACACGCGGCAGATGCCTGAAACGACATCCAGAAGCCGAGCCGGTGGCAGGTGTCCCCCGTCCGCAAAGCCCTGCGCCCACGAGACCGCCGCGCTGGAAGTCGCAATCGCCTGGGCTCCGGCGTGCTCCAGAATTCTTGCGCTGCCCGCGTCCCAGGCATTGGGCAGGAGAAGCATTGGCTTACCCGCGTTCAGGGCGTGAAATCGCGCGGCCGTGGGATGCATGTCGGTACCTCATCTGTGGTGGAGAGCCAGCAAGATGCCAGCCCTCACCAGGTCGGACGCGCCGATTTCGGACTTCATCACTCTGCGTCGCGGAGTCGCTCAAGGCTCACGCAGCCGCCGATCACTGCAGCGGCTGCGCAAGCGCCCGCGTCCACCCACCGGCGTCGACTTCATTCGAAGCCGTCCTTGAAGACCTCGATGCTCTGGCCGAAGTAGAGATGGAACGCACCGTTGTTGACACCCGGGCTGATGTCCCGCGAAGGCTCACCTGCGCTGACATCGAAGAAGGCATCGCTGTTGAAGCGGCCGATCGCCACGCTGTTGCCGAACAAGGCATCGGTCTCGGTGCCTTCAAGAACCAGGCTGGGGCTGGAGGAGAAGCCATTCGCTGCGCTGAAGTACAGCTTGACCTCGCCTGTGCTCAGCCCACCCGAG
>JBIJCA010000245.1:0-7152 GCA_044344935.1 Aquimonas sp.
CCCCGACTGCAGACAGCGTCGCAAGGTGTCTTCCGCATCTTCTGGGCGGATCGGCGCCTCCCAGTCTTCCAGCAGGGTCGCCAGCAGCATCTTCTCGAACTCCGGCGCAAAGCGGTCGATGACCTCCTGCGGGCGGGCGATGCACTTGGCGTCGCTGATCAAGCCGAAGTGCACGCGGTCGTTGTAGCTGAGGATGCTGATGCCGACACCGATGCTGCCGGTCTGCGGCACCCAGAACATCATGTCGCTGACTTCCGCGCCGGCCAGGTACAGCGGCATCTGCGGGCCGGGCACATTGGTCGCCACCGCCGTGCCCTTCTTGCTGAACAGCTCCAGCGCCAGCTTCTGCACTGCAGGCGGCGCCATGCCGAGCGCGGCAAGCACGCCAAAGGTCATGATCGCCTGCCGCGAGGACTTGATCTCGCGCATGTTGTCGGCCACACGCTGCAGCCGGCGCAGCGGGTTCGACTCGTGGATCGGCAGGTCGAGGAAGACCAGGCCGAAGTGATTGCCGAGCTTCTTGGCGTGCTCCAACGGCCGCAGGTTCACGGGCACCGTGGCGCGGATGCCGCAGCCGTCCGGGTCGAAGCCGCCTTCCAGCAGATAAGCGCGCAGCGCGCCGGCCACCGCCGCCAGCAGCACGTCGTTGACCGTGCAGCCGAGCGCGCGCGCGATTGTCTTGACCTCGCCCAGCGGCAACGGCTCGGCCCAGGCGCAGCGTTTGCTGACGCCCAAGCCCGCCTTGAGCGGCGTGTCCGGATCGTCCGGCAGCAGCAGCACGTGGCCGAGTTCGCGGGCGATCTCGCCGCCCTCCTTGGCGAGCACCGCGGCCAGGCCCGGATCGCGGTACATCTCCAGGCTCTTCTCCATGACCTTGCCGCCCATCTTCATGGCGCGGTCGAACTGCTGGAAGGCCGGGTCGAAGAAGCGCTTGGTGACCTTGTGGCCATCGTCCTTCAGCCAGGCGCGGGTGAGGTCGGCACCCGGCGCGGGCTCGCGGCTGACGTCGGTGAGCGAGAGCAGCACCTGCACCAGGGCGATGCCGTCGGCGTAGCAGTGATGGATGCGCGAGATCAGAGCGCTGCCGCCGTTGTAGGTCTCGACCAGATGGAACTGCCAGAGCGGCTTGGAGTGATCGAGCGCGGTGGAGGCCAACTGGCTGACCAGCTTCTCCAGCGCGGGCTTGTCGGCCTTGCCCGGCAGCGCGGTCAGTACCACGTGCCAGTCGAGATCGAAATCCTCGTCGTCTTCCCAGTGCGCACCGGTGGCGGCGTCCACCGCCTTCTGGCGGAAGCGCCGGAACGCCAGGAAGCGGTCGCTCATCAGTTTCTTCAGCGCCGGCAGCTGCAGGCGCTCGGAGAACATCAGCACGCCGGTGATCATCATCAGATTGGTCGGCCGCTCCATCCGCAGCCAGGCGGTGTCGACCTTCGACATCGCCTCGCGCTTCGGAGCGCCGCGCGCTGTCTTCGCAGCAGTCTTCGGCATGTGAATCTCCCTTCCCTGCCGGCGATGGTGCAGATCGCCGACTGGGGCGTCAATGCGAAGGCAGTACTGACGGCGGTATCGCCTGTCATCCGGCTTTGGCAGGCTATCGGTTCCTCGACCACCTGCACGCCGACTCCATGCCGCATTCGAACCGCTCCGCTCGTCTCGATGCCCTGCTGCGCTCGGGCCGCCTGAGTCGCCGCGAACTGCTCTCGGCCGCTGCAGGTCTGGGCCTGATCGGGCTGTTCGGCGCACCACGCGCAGACGCCCAGCAGGCGCCGCGCTTCGTCGCCGATCCGTTCCAGCTCGGTGTCGCTTCGGGCTATCCGACGCCCGACGGCTTCAGTCTGTGGACACGGCTGGCACCGGCGCCGCTGCAGGCCGACGGGGGCATCGAGCGCGACGCGATGGTCAGCGTGCAGTGGCAGGTCGCCGAGGACGAAGCCTTCGGCAAGGTGGTGGCCGAAGGGCGGGTGCGCGCGGTGCACGAGCTCGCCTACAGCGTGCATGTCGACGTCATCGGGCTGCGTCCGGATCGCCCCTACTTCTATCGCTTCATCGCCGGCCCCGCGCTGAGCCGCACCGGCCGCAGCCGCACGGCACCAGCGCTGGACGCCGCGCCACGCTCGCTCAAGTTCGCGTTCTCCTCGTGCCAGCACTACGAGCAGGGCTACTTCAACGGCTACGCGCAGCTGCTGCGCGATGCGCCGGATCTGATGATCTTCCTCGGCGACTACATCTACGAAAGCAGCTGGGGCGATGCACTGGTCCGCAGGCACATGGGCGGCGAGCCCTACACGCTGGAGGAGTACCGCGTGCGCCACGCCCAGTACAAGACGGATCCAGACCTTCAGGACGCCCATGCGGCGATGCCCTGGCTGGTGACCTGGGATGACCATGAGGTCGACAACGACCCGGCCGCGGAAGAGAGCGAGCACGCCGACCCGCGCTTCCTGCTGCGCCGCGCTGCCGCCTATCAGGCCTACTACGAGCACATGCCGTTGCCGCGCCGGATGCGGCCGCGGCTTGACGGCTCGATGCCCATCCACACTCGCGTCGACTACGGCCGACTGGCCCGCTTCTTCGTGCTCGACGACCGCCAGTACCGCAGCAGCATGGCCTGTCCGGACCCGGTCAAGCGCGGTGGCTCGACCACGCTCGACCCTGCGACCTGCGAGGCCTTGGCCAACCCGCAGCGCAGCCTGCTTGGACGCGAGCAGGAAGCCTGGCTGTACGCCGAGCTCGCGTCTTCGGATGCGCGCTGGAACGTAATCGCCCAGCAGACCCTGCTCTCGCCGATGGACAACACCAACGGCGCCGGCCGCTCGGTCTGGACCGATGGCTGGGACGGCTACCCGCACAGCCAGCGCGGTGTCATCGAAGCGCTGGCGCGTCCAGGCCTGTCGAACCCACTGGTGATCGGCGGCGATCTCCACGCCAACGTGGTCGCAAACGTGCAACTCGATCCCTGGGGCGAAGCGCGCACCGTGGCCGCCGAGGTCTGCGGCACTTCGATGTCCTCGCAGGGCTGGCCGCAGGAGAGCTATGACCGCCTGCGCACCGACAACCCTCACCTGCTGCATGCGCGCAGCGACGAGCGCGGTTACGCGCTGGTCGAAATCAGCCGCAACGCGGACGTGCAGCTGCGCGCGCCGGAAACGGTGAAGGAGCCCGGAAGCGCCGTGCGCACGGTGCAGCGTTTCGTGGTGGAAGACGGAGTGCGCGGCATCCGTCGCGCCTGAACTCAGACAGGGGCTAGTGCCGCCTGATCCCTCCTGACCGTCGGTGGCCGCGGGAGTGGCGAGGGCCGACCTCTGCGATCGCGGTTGAGGGTGAGGGTCGGCGTTGCCGTGATCGTGATCGATCCCCTGCGATCAGGGCACGGAAAGCGCGAACGGATCGGGTTCTCCGGCGAACAATCGACGGCTGGCTTCGCGCTCCTGCCGCTCGATCGTCGACAGGAATTCATCGGCACCGCCGAGCTTGGCGAAGGCACCGAAGCCGCGCTCCAGAAACTGCTGCAGGTCGGACAGTCCGGCCATGCGGGCAGGCACGCGCGACAGTTTGAGCACGCGACCCAGCATCGGATGCCGCACGGCCGAGTCCAGCGCGTGCCCGACCTCGACGATCAGGTCGATCTGGCGCCGGCGCAGGCGCGGGAGACCGGAGTCACGGTAGGCCTGGGCGTAGCGCGCCGCGTCGAGCGCGGAGGGCTGTGCGCCGTGTCGATCGATGAGCCGCGCCACCATGCGCAGGTCGAGCGCGTGGCTGAGTGCCGCCAGCTCGATGGCATCCGCCGCTGTCAGCAGGAACTCCTCCGGCAGCAGGCGCGTCAGCCGCGGCACGATCCGGGCGATCCCGGCGTCGCGGGCGCTGACGTCCTGATCGCCGTAGAGATCGCTCAGGAAGAACTGCGCCGCTGGCCGCGTATCGGCGCGCTGCAGAAAGCTCCTGAAGCTCGACTCCAGCCGCGCCGCCTGCCAGCGCTGCAGAACAGGCAGCCAGGGCGAGACATTGCGCGGCACCTGCCGGGCATCGCGGAGGCGCTGGTTGGCATGGATCAATCGGGCGAGGCGCAGAGCCAGGGGATGGTCGGATCGCATTCGACTTTCGTCGCATCTGGGGCGGGGAATGAGGCTTGCAGCAGCGGCGGATCGGGTCCGCTCGGACTACACTCGGGGGATTCTGCCCCCATACCCTAGCGCATGCTCTCGATTCAGCCCGCCAGTGCCCCCCTGCGTCGCAAACCCCGCATCGGTCTCGCCGTCGCCGGCGGCGGCCCGATTGGCGGCATGTATGAACTCGGCGCCCTGCGCGCGCTTGACGAAGCGATCGAGGGCCTCGACCTCACGCGGCTGGAAATCTACGTCGGCGTGAGCTCGGGCGCCTTTCTCGCGGCCTCGCTGGCCAACCGGATGGACACCGCCACCATGTGCCGGATCTTCCTCACCGGCGACAGCGGCGACGTACGCTTCCGGCCGGAGACCTTCCTGCGCCCGGCGGTGTTCGAGTACGCGCGTCGCGTGGTCGGGCTGCCACGACTGCTGCTGGATTTCTGGCGAAACGCGCTGGTGCATCCAGGCGAAGCCAGCGTGGGCGAACTGCTGGGTCGATTCGGTGGGCTGATCCCGAACGGCCTGTTCGACAACAGCGGCATCGAGGAATTCCTGCGCGAGGCCTTCACACGCCGCGGACGCAGCAACGATTTCCGCGAGCTGCAGCGCAAGCTGCGGGTAATCGCGGTCGATCTGGACAGCGGGGAAACCGTGCGCTTCGGCGCCAGCGGCTGGGATGACGTGCCGATCTCGGTGGCCGTGCAGGCCAGCTCGGCTCTGCCCGGACTGTATCCGCCCGTGCAACTGCAGGGACGGCACCTCGTCGACGGCGCGCTGCGCCGGACCATGCACGGCTCGGTCGCGCTGGACGAAGACATCGACCTGTTGATCGGTCTGAACCCGCTGGTGCCCTACGACGGCAAGACCGCGCACGCCGGCAACAACGCTCGGCAGTCGTCGGTCACCGAGGGTGGGCTGCCGATGGTGCTGTCCCAGACCTTCCGCACCCTGCTGCAGTCGCGCATGCAGGTCGGGCTGGCGAAGTACGCGCAGCAGTACACCCACAGCGACCAGTTGATCTTCGAGCCCAACCACGACGACGCCGAAGTATTCTTCACCAACGCGTTCAGCTACTCGTCGCGCCAACGCGTCTGCGAACACGCTTACCGGGTCACGCTGCGGGATCTGGGTCGGCAGCGCGAAGTGCTGCGGCCGCTGCTCGCGCGACTCGGCCTCGGCCTGCGCGACGCGCTGCTGGATGCCCCGGCGCCCTCGCTGATGGCGAGCGTTCGCAGCGCCTACCGACCGCACACCGGAACCACCGCGCGCCTGTCGCGTGCACTCGACGACATCGAGGAGATCATCGAGCAGCGAACACCGGGCACACCACGCCGACGCCGGCGCTGAATCCATGCACCGCGCATAGTGTGATTATTCTAGGCGTCACCGGCAGCATGCCGACTACTGACCCATTCGCCTGCAAGGATCCAACCATGGCCAAGTTCAAGAAAGCCGCTGCAAAAGCTCCCGCCAAGGCCAGCCCGAAGGCCGCCAAGCCGGCGGCGAAGAAGTCTGCTCCGAAGTCGCCCGTCGCCGCGATCGGCGGCAAGGCCGAGATGCTTTCGCGCTCGATCATGGAATCCGCCCAGGGCATCTGGCTGGCGGGCATGGGCGCATTCAACCGCGCCCAGGAAGAAGGCTCGCGTCTGTTCGAGAACCTGGTGAAGGAAGGTTCGAGCATCGAACAGAAGACCCGCAAGATCGCGACCGGCCGCGTCGACGCCGTGCGCGACGCGGTAGAGAACCGCGTCGAACAGGTGCGTGAGCGCGCCACCGATACCTGGGACAAGCTCGAGAAGATTTTCGAGGAGCGCGTGCAGCGCGCCCTCAACCGCCTGGGCGTGCCCGGCCATGAGGATCTGGGTCACCTGGCCAAGCGTGTTGATGCCCTGACCGCCGAGATCAAGAAGCTGGGTGCGGCCCCGAAGGCCGCCGCCAAGCCCGCCGCCAGCAAGCCCGCGGCTAAGCCTCTCGCCAGGAAGACGGCGGCCGCGAGCAAGGCCAAGCCGGCCGCCGCAAAGCCGACCAGGGCCGGCAAAGCCAAGCCGTCTGCGAAATCCGAATCCGCCGCGGCAGCTGCCGCCGGAGAGTAAGCGCTTCCACTTGCGCCCCTGACGGGGCGCGCGCCGGCCGGCATTCCGGCTGGCGCTTGGTAGAACCCGCCGCCCATACAGGTGTTGCCGCAGATCCCTCCCCTGCAGCCACCGGGCCGGCGGGTTTTTTTTGTCCGGGATTCGTGGCCCGTGGTTCGCAATCTGCGAGAGCCTGCAGCTGGCGAGGGCCCCGGGGAACCCGCTGCGCCTGCGATATCGGCGCCCTTGCGAAGCAGGCACCCTGCCCGCACTGATGGAGGCTGCGGTTACCATGCCGCGCCTTTTCCATCCACGAGCGGAGCCGACCATGAGCGAGAGCGCCTTCAGTTTCGATGCCAGCACTGCGACCTTCGAGCAGGACGTGATCCTGCGATCCAAGGACGTGCCGGTGCTGGTCGATTTCTGGGCGACCTGGTGCGGTCCCTGCAAGCAGGTCAAACCCATCCTCGAGAAGCTGGCCACGGAGTTCAACGGCGGCTTCCTGCTTGCCAAGGTCGACGTGGATGCCGAGCAGCAGCTCGCCGCCATGGTGGGCATCCGCTCGGTGCCGACGATTCTTCTGCTCAAGGAAGGCAAGATCGTCGACGGCTTCCCCGGCGCGCTGCCGGAAGCCCAGCTGCGCGAGTTTCTCGCCCAGCACGGCGTGCAGCCGCGCGATACCGACGAAGCCGAACCCGATGCCGCCGAGAGCCTGCTGCCTGAAGAGCGCGTTGTGCAGCTGCGCGCGCACATCGACGCCGAGCCGGAGCGCGAGGATCTGAAGCTCGACCTGGCCTGCGCCCTGCTCGCCATCGGCGGGAGCGCCGAAGCCGAGAGACTGCTGGACGCACTGCCGGCCAATCTGGCCACGGATGACCGCGCCAGGCGTGCCCGTGCCCGACTCGGATTCGCCCGTCTGCTTGCCGGGGCGCCGGCACCGGTTGCGCTGCAGGCGCGACTGGCAGCCAATCCTCAGG
>JBIJCA010000134.1:0-11546 GCA_044344935.1 Aquimonas sp.
GATGTGGCGTTTCGCGCCAACCACCCCTTCGTGGGCGATCTGAAAGTCACGCTGATTTCCCCGCTGGGTATCGAGCATGTGCTGTTCGAGCGCACCGGCGCCACGACCCCGACCTCGGCGGGATCGGGTTCGAACCTGGTCTCCACCCATGCGGGCTACGGTTTTCGGGACAGCAGTGCGAACAACTGGTGGACGCTGGCGAATATCGGCAATGTCGATATTCCGGTGTCCAATTCACGAAGCGTGATTGCAGGCCCGGTGAGCACGCCGCTGCCCGTCGTCACCTCCATCAACAGTGCGTTTCTCAACACGCCGGTCAACGGCACCTGGATCCTGCGCTTCGAAGATGGGTGGTCGGGAGACAGCGGTGATGTGGTGGCCGCCACGCTCACGATCACCACGTTGACGCCTGCGGCCTTCCGGGTGACGAAGGTTGCGGACACCAACGATGGCGTGTGCGACAGCGATTGCTCGCTGCGCGAGGCCATCGCGGCCTCGGCGGGTTTGAACCCTGCCGGCAACCAGATCATTTTCGCATCGCCGTTCTTCGATTCGCCGCGGACGATTCTTCTGGGTTCGGAACTGGTGATCGATCGTGACCTGGCGATCGTCGGCCCCGGCGCGCATCGCTTGACGATCAGCGCTGCGGGTCGCAGTCGGGTGTTTCGTCTGACCGGCGGTGCGCGCGTGAGCCTGGGCGGCATGCGCATTGCCGATGGCGTGGGCGTCGACGCCGGTTGCGTCAGCGCCGCGGGTGGCACGGTGGTGCTGCATCGGGTCGAGATCAGCAACTGCCGCGCGTCGGGCAACTTCGGCGCGGGCGGTCTGTATCAGTCTTCCGGCGGCTCCCTGTTGCTCAGCGAGTCCAGTGTCAGCGGCAACCAGGGCTCCGGCACGAGCACCGCGGGCGGCGTGGCTGTGGATGGCGCGGCGCGTATCCTGCGCTCAACGATCAGTGGCAATCTGATCGTGTCGAACTCTTCGAACACCAGTGCCGGGGTTTTCAGCGCCTTCAGCAACCTGACCGTGACCGATAGCACCATCACCGGCAACGTGGTGCGTGGCGGCAGCTCGGCTGCGGGCATCGGGCAGGACGGTAGCGGCGTACTGACCCTGGTCAACAGCGTGGTGGCCGGCAATGTCGGCGGCACGGCCGATATCGTGGGGTTCAACATCAGTACGGTCGTCTCGGGCGGTTACAACGCCATTGGCCGCATCGGCAGCTTGAGCACCAGCTTCAACCAGCCCAGCGATCAGTTCGGTATCGCGGGCGCGCCGCTCGACCCCGTGCTGAGTCCGCTGAGCTACCACGGCGGCACTGTGCCGGTGCATGTGCCGCTGCCGGGCAGCCCCCTGCTCGACAAGGGCAGGAGTTTTCGTGTGGCCGACGCGCGCGGCGTGCCGCTGGTGAATCTGGTCACGGCACCCGCGGCCGGCGGCAACGACGCCGACATCGGCGCGGTCGAGCTGTCGCCGATTTTCGTCGAGAACCTGAGCTTCGACGACCCCGGATCGCTGCGCCAGGCGCTGGTGAATGCGCCCGCGGCACCGGCAGTGACCGACATCCTGTTCGACCCTGCGCTGACGCTGACGCCGGCCACGCTGCGCTTCGGCACCCAGATCAGTATCGACCGCAATGTTTCGATTCATGGCCCGGGCGCACAGCGGCTGGCCCTGAATGGCCTGCGCCAGGCTCGCGTCCTGACCGTGCTTCCGAATCGCCTGGTCAGCATCAGCGGCCTCACGCTGGCCGACGGCAATGCGAATACCCGTGACAACAACCCGCCGGAACCGGGAGTCGGCGGCGTGGTGTTCAATTCCGCCGGATCGCATCTGAGCATCATCGACAGCGTGATCAGTGGCGGCCGCACCATTGCCGGCAGCGCGATCGAGAATCGCGGCGCGCTGCTGCTGCGCGGCAGCACGCTCACCGGCAATGCGGGTTCTGCCGATAACGGTTCCGTGGTCAGCGGGTTTTCCAACAGCAGCACACTCATCGAGCTCAGCACCATCTCCGGCAATCGAGGCAACGCGCTGGGACTTCAGACAGCGAGCGCCACCGTGCTGCGCTCGACCATCCATGCCAATGCCGGCGCCAGTGCCGTGGACGCGTTCATCAGTCCGACCTTCGTGTTCGGCAGCATCATTGCCGGCCAGCGCAGCGGCAACGACTTCAGCAACAACAGCGATGGCCGGGTCGTATCGGGCGGCTTCAACGTCATCGGCAACCCGGGCATCGTCACGGCGTTCAATCAAGCCGGGGATCAGGTCGGCAGCAGCGTCAGTCCCTTGGACCCGCGATTGAGCCCGCTCGCCATCTATTCGGGGCAGGTGCCGGTGCATATGCCGTTGGGCAACAGTTCCGCGATCGACCGCGGCCTGGGCCGCATCCGCGATCAGCGTGGTGCGACGCTGTTCGACGCGCCGTCATTCGCTGCAGCCAGCGGTGGCGATCACAGCGATGTCGGTGCGACGGAAGCGCAGGTGCAGCTGGTCGTCACGCCCGCCGATTCCGGCGCTGGCAGCTTGCGGCAAGCCCTGCTCAATGCCAATGCGAATGGCCCCGGCGTCGATGATGTGCTGTTTGGCGGTGGTTTCGGCGGGAGCATCTTGCTGAACACTGCGCTGCCCACCCTGACCGGCAGCACCAATCTGGTCGGATCGCGCGCCGTAGAGATCACCATCACACGCGCCGCGGGCGCAGCGGATTTTGGTCTGATCAGCGCCGAGGGCCCGGCGCAACCCGCACAGCCGATCCATTTGGGCATCAGCGGTGTGACCTTGTCGAACGGGCGCGACAGCGGTGCGAGCGGTGGTGGGGCGATCGATGCCAACCAGGCCGAGCTGCACTTGAGTGAAGTCGAAATCACCGGCGGCTTCGGCGCGGCCGACTCCGCGGGCGGCGTCAGCTTGTTTTTTGGCGATGGCATCGTCCAGAACAGTACGTTTGCCAACAATTCCGGTACCGCCGGCGGCGCGCTGTACTTCGAGGGCCGCAACCACCGCTTGCGCATCGAGCAGAGCACCTTCAGCGGCAACTTCGCCGACAACGGCGGCGCGATCCATGTCCGTGCCAATGCGGAAAACTCGCAGCCGGCGCAGGCGCAGCTCGAGGTGCTGTCCAGCACGTTGGCCGATAACGCGGTGTTCATCATCGGTAGCGGTGGCGCCATCTTCACCGATTTGCTCAACGCCAATTTCGCCACCGCGCCCGTCACGATGAAAAACACGCTGCTGAGCAACAATGG
Source organism: Aquimonas sp. (assembly GCA_044344935.1). GTDB lineage: Bacteria > Pseudomonadota > Gammaproteobacteria > Xanthomonadales > Xanthomonadaceae > Aquimonas. The sequence continues at coordinate 3,249 of JBIJCA010000134.1, forward strand.
CACGAACCCGAACGCAGCCTTGCTCGCGCCGAACTTCACCTCGCAGGGCCATAACATCAGCAACATCGCACTTCCGCAGCTGACATCCGCGGGCGATGCCAGTCCTGTCAACACGGCGCTCGATCCGCTGGCCAACAACGGCGGTCCGGTGCGCACGCGGGCACTTCGGGGTGGCAACGCCGGGCTCGACGCCGGCTTCAGCACCAGTGCGTACTTTGATGCGCGCGGTTTGGCTCGGCAGATCGATTTGCCGACCATCGCAAATTCCGCGTTGGGCGACGCCAGCGATATTGGAGCAGTCGAGGCGCAAACCGCACCCAGTGCACAGCCTGCTGCGCCGACCGCTCTCTACAGTCCGAACCTCGGCGGCACCGTGGCGTTTTCCCCCTTTGATGTCAGCACCAACAGGGGCTTTGTCTTGATCACTTCTACCGGCGGCGTGGCGCCGGGCTCGGTCAGAGTCAATGCATGTGCTGCGAGCACGGGATTCACCATCATCAACGGGCCCATCGATCTACTGGGCACGGCAGGCGGCACGCAGATCACCAACGGAATCATCGATTTGCGCTGTGCGCCCGGCGCCAGCGTGCGAAACGGCACCTTGAGCTGCACCGAAACCTCGGACCCCGGGATCGCGGTTCAGCGCACTTGGAACCTGAGTTGCCCGGCAGCGGAGAATGTGCCACCTGCACTCGCGTTCAATCCAAGTGACGGCGGCACCATCAACTACACCGTTACGGGTATGGCATCGCCGATCGTGGTAACGCCGTCTGGCGGCATTGGCTCAGGCACAGCCTCCACCACCACCTTGAGCCAGTGCGCGATCGCCAATGGCGGTGCGGCTTTCCCGACAGCGACCATCCCGGATCTCAGCTTCATCGGGACAAGCACGGCCGCGCAAAACCTCAACCTGCCGAACTGCATTCGGCAAAGCGCGGCCGTCAGCGCCACACTGAACTGTGTGGAAAGGCGCGCTTCGTTGACTCAGCAAAATCGTACTTGGACCTTGAATTGCCCGGCGGCCTCGGATCAGATCTTCAGGAATGGGTTCGAGTAAGGGCTTTTGAGCAGGCCGAGCTGCGTTCGGCAACGGGCTTTCGGTGACCTTGAGAAGGCCGAATGCAGTTCGGCGTACTGTGCTCGGGGCGGTCTCAACTCTGGAACGCAGCACGCCTACGGCGCATAGCGGACCCGGTGAGATGGCCTTAACGCCTCGACCTGCAAGTGGATTCGCTCATGTCCCGGGGTCACCCGACCCCGGCGGAACCCTATCTGGCGCACGCACTCCGCGATGCGGGCTTGAGCTTGTGAGCGCTCGTTGAGCGGATGGATCGGTCCGCGTGCGCTGGGGAGGAGTGGCTGTGCAACCCGTCGGCCTTCTGCTTTCGGCAGTCCCGCTATCGTCCATGCTTGCGCCTTGACGCGCCTGTCCCCATCCTGCGCCGATGACCCAGACACTCGATCTCGCCGAATCCCGCCTGCTTGCCCCCGCCGGGCTTGAGTCCCGCAGCCTTGAACAGGTCTTCGCCCGGCTGATGAGCCCGGGCATCGACTTCGCCGACCTCTACTTTCAGCACAGCCGCCACGAGAGCTGGATGATGGAAGACGGCATCGTCAAGGAAGGCAGCCACAGCATCGAGCAGGGCGTCGGCCTGCGCGCCATCAGCGGCGAGAAGACCGGTTTCGCCTACTCCGATGAGATCCGGCTGCCGGCCCTGCTCGAAGCCGCCGGCGCTGCCCGCGCCATCGCGCGCGCTGGCCAGGATGGTACTGCGCGTCCTTTGACGCACTCCGTGCCACGCAGTCTGTACGCGCCGGTCGACCCCATCGACAGCCTCGACAGTGAATCCAAGGTGCGTCTGCTGCGCGAAGTCGACGCCTTCGTGCGCAGCGCGGACGCGCGCGTGCGCCAGGTCATCGTCAGCCTGGCTGGCGTGGTCGAGACCGTGCTGGTGGCGCGCTCGGACGGCATCCTTTCGGGTGACGTGCGGCCGCTGGTCCGCTGCAATGTGCAGGTGATCGTCGAACACAACGGCCGCCGCGAGCAGGGCTATGCCGGCGGCGGCGGGCGCTACAGCTATCCGGAGCTGCTGCAGAGCGGTCGCGCGCTCGAGTTCGGCCGCGAAGCCCTGCGCCAGGCGCTGGTCAATCTGGACGCGGTCGACGCCCCGGCCGGCAGCATGCCGGTGGTGCTCGGCCCCGGCTGGCCGGGCGTGCTGCTGCACGAGGCGGTGGGCCACGGGCTCGAAGGCGACTTCAACCGCAAGGGCACCAGCACCTATGCCGGTCGCATGGGCGAGCAGGTGGCCTCGCCCCTGTGCACCATCGTCGACGACGGCACCCTGGACGGCCGTCGCGGCTCGCTGAACGTCGATGACGAAGGCTGCGCCACCCAGTGCACGACCCTGATCGAGAATGGCCGTCTGGTCGGCTACCTTCAGGACAGCTTGAACGCTCGGTTGATGGGAGTCGCGCCCACCGGCAACGGCCGTCGCGAGAGCTTCGCCCACCTGCCGATGCCGCGCATGACCAATACCTACATGCGCGCCGGCGAGAGCGACCCCGCCGACATCATCCGCTCGGTCAAGCGGGGCCTGTACGCGCCGAACTTTGGCGGCGGCCAGGTCGATATCACCTCGGGCAAATTCGTGTTCTCGGCCAGCGAGGCCTACCTGATCGAGGACGGTCGCATCACCGCGCCGGTCAAGGGCGCGACCCTGATCGGCAACGGCCCCGAGACCATGAACCGGGTCAGCATGGTCGGCAACGATCTGCAGCTGGATGCCGGCGTTGGCATCTGCGGCAAGGATGGCCAGAGCGTGCCGGTCGGCGTTGGCCAGCCCACCCTGAAGATCGACTCGCTGACCGTGGGCGGCACGCGTGCGGGGTGACGCGAGCGCTACGCGGCCTCAGCGCATTGCGTAAAGTGATCGACCTTTCCCGCCTCGCCAACCGCCCCGAGCCTGCATGAACACCGACCCCAGCGCCGACGCCTTCCAGTCGGTGCCCGAGCGCAACACCGCTGATGTCATCCTGCGCACGGCCCAGCAGCATCACGTGCAGCTCTCGACCATGGCCGACATGAAGGCCAACATCCTGCTGACCGTGTCCTCGATCGTGCTGACCCTCGCGGTGGCGCGCATGAGCGACCCCGACCTGCGGATCGCGATGGCGGTGCTGGCCGGCTTCACTCTGTTCTCGCTGTTCCTCGCTGTACTGGCGGTGCTTCCCAAGTACCGGCCGATCCGCTTGAAGGATCCCGAAGCGCCGCTGCCGCCGGGCTTCAATCTGCTGTTCTTCGGCCACTTCGCCGAGCTCTCGCGCGAGCGCTTCGAGCGCGAGATCGCCACCCACATGCAGGGCGAGGGCAACATCTACCGGACCATGGCGCGCGATCTGTACGGGCTGGGCTTCTACCTGTCGCGCTTCAAGTACCGCTACCTGAGGCTGTCGTACCTGTTCTTCCTGAGCGGCTTCGTGCTTTCAAGCCTGATCCAGGGGTTCCTGCTGCTGCGCAGCTGAGAGTTCGCGGTAGGCACAGACCAGGCAGGCGTGCACCATCGGGCCGGCGATGGCTGCCACCAGCAGGGCGGCGATCCGGCCGGCGCTGCCTGCCGCCGTGGCTCCGATCAAAGACTCCAGCCCCGAGGGCAGGGCGGCTGCGCCCGCGCCGGTCACCGCGTACACCGTCAGCGGCACCGACAGGAACACCAGCAGCCGCCACCACTGGCCGCCGGCGATCGCACGACTCTGCTGCAGTCCCCGCCACGGCCACAGCCCGTCGAGCACGGCGGCATAGGGCATGAACAGCAGGCGCACCGCGATCCAGGCGACCGGCAGCGCAAACAGCGCGCTGCTGGCCATGCTCAACAGCACCATCGGCAGCAGGTCCAGGCCCTGCAGGCCCAGCCAGGCGTTGAAGGCCAGCAGCGGCAGCAGCGGCAGGGCGCACAGCAGTGCATACAGCAGGCTCGATAGCAGCAGCCGCGGCAGACGCAGCGTCGCCGCGGCAACGGACTGCAGCAGGTGCACGGACTCGCCGCGCAGCAGACGATCCAGCAGCAGCGCCTGCGCGCCGGCCAGCCAAAGCGCAAGCAGGGCGCTCAGGCCCCAGTAGCGCCAGGTGTCAGGCTGCAGCAGCGGCTCGATCACGCCGAGGCTCGCCGCTTCCGGATCCGCCTGCAGTTCGCCCAGCGTCGGCAGGCTGAGCATGGGCCGCAGCGAGGGCAGGGCGGCGAGCAGAGCCAGCGGTGCGGTCCAGCGCAGGCTTCGCCACCACAGCGCGAGGCTGCGGTCGAGCAGGTGGGAGAGCGTCTGATGGGGTGTCGTGGGCATCCGCGGATGATGCCGCAGCCGCGCGTCTGCGACACTGCGCGCATGAGTTCCGACACCGAAGATTCCGCGCCCGCCACGCGCGACGTGCGCGCGCTGCTGCGCCTGGGACACGAGGCGCTGGCCGGCGATGAGGCCGCACGCGAGACCGAGCTGCTGCTGATGCATGCGCTTGGCGTGGGCCGCGCCTGGCTCTTCGCCCACGCCGAGGAAGCCGTCGAGACTGCCCGGATCGACGCCTTCCTGGCGCTGCTTGCGCGCCGCGCCGCGGGTGAGCCGGTGGCCTATCTGCTCGGCGAGCGCGAGTTCTACGGCCTGCGCCTGCAGCTCACCGCCGCCACCCTGATTCCGCGGCCGGAGACCGAGCTGCTGGTCGATCTCTCGCTGGCGCGGCTGCCGCGCCGGGCTGGACTGAGGGTGCTCGATCTCGGGACCGGCAGCGGCGCGATCGCGCTGGCGCTGGCGCATACGCGGCCCGAGCTGCAGGTGTGCGCCAGTGATGCCAGTGCTGCGGCGCTGGCTGTCGCGAGCGCAAACGCGAAGGCGCTCGGGCTTGGGCGGGTTGAGTTCCGTCAGGGCGACTGGTGGGCGCCCTGGCAGGACCAGCGCTTCGATCTTGCAGTGAGCAATCCGCCCTACATCGAAGACACCGACCCGCATCTGGCGCAGGGTGACCTGCGCTTCGAGCCGCGCAGCGCGCTGGCCTCGGGGGCAGACGGCTTCGACGACATCCGCCGCATCATCGAATCGGCCGGCGATCATCTGCAGCCAGGCGGATGGCTGCTGTTCGAGCACGGCTATGAGCAAGGGCAGGGCGCGCGCCGCCTGCTGCAGGCCGCGGGATTCGCGGACGTCCAGTCATGGCTGGATCTCGAGGATCGCGAGCGCGTGAGCGGTGGGTGCTGGCTGCAGGCGTAGCGGGCGCCTACACCTCGGCCTCACAATTAAAGGCTTGCAATTAAATTGTATGCAATCTAACGTGCGCACTCCATTCCCTGAAGGAGCTGCCCGCATGACCCCGCTCTACACCGCACGCGCCACCGCTGTTGGCGGCCGCGAAGGCCGCGTCACCTCCGACGACGGTTTCGTCGATCAGCAACTCCAGTTGCCACCCGCCCTGGGCGGAAAAGGCGGCGCCACCAACCCCGAGCAGCTGTTCGCCGCCGGCTATGCCGCCTGTTTCGAGGGCGCTCTGCGACTGGTCGCCCGCACCCGCGGCGTCGCGATCACCAGCGCCAAGATCGAAGCGGAAGTCGACATCGGCAAGGACGAGACCAGCTTCGGCCTGGCTGTGCGCCTGCACGCCCACGTCGGCGGCGTCGATGCGGCCACCGCCCAGGCGCTGACCGACGGTGCCCATGAAGTCTGTCCGTACTCCAAGGCCACCCGCGGCAACATCCCGGTGACCGTGCGCGGCAGCGCGGCCTGAGGCTGCGCAGGCCAGGTTCGGGCGCGCTGCAGGCGCGACCGAACCTAGCCTCACTCACCGTGCGCGCGCAGCGAGCCCGGATTACCCATGCTCTTCAGTAGCGATTGATCGTCGCCCCGCGCGCGAATGCCACAACAAGCGCGCCGCACCTGCCGCACCCCCTCCCAGGAACACCATGTCAACCGAGATTTCCCCGCTGTTCGCACCCTTCAAGCTCGGCGGCATCGAGCTTGCCAATCGCCTGATCATGGCGCCGCTCACCCGCAACCGCGCCGGCCCCGGCCGCACGCCGACCGATCTGACGGTCGAGTACTACCGCCAGCGCGCCGGCGCCGGTCTGATCATCACCGAGGCCAGCCAGATCTCGCCGATGGGGCAGGGCTATCTGGACACGCCCGGCATCTACTCGCCCGAACAGATCGCCGGCTGGAAGCGCGTCACTGAAGCCGTGCACGCGGCCGGCGGCCGTATCTTCATCCAGCTCTGGCACGTCGGCCGCATCTCGCACAGCTCGCTGCTGCCCGACCACGCCCCGCCGGTCGCGCCCTCGCAGATCACCGCCAAGAGCAAGACCTTCACCACCGAAGGCTTCGTAGATGTTTCGCCGCCGCGGGCGATGAGCCTCGCCGACATCGAGGCGACCGTCGCCGACTACGCGCAGGCGGCGCGGAACGCCGTCGAGGCCGGTTTCGACGGCGTCGAGGTGCACGCCGCGAATGGTTACCTGATCGACCAGTTCCTGCGCGACAGCAGCAATACCCGCGACGACGCCTACGGCGGCAGCATTGAGAACCGCACCCGCTTTCTCGCCGAGGTGATGGATGCCGTGGTCTCCGCCATCGGCGCCGAGCGCGTCGGCGTGCGCTTCTCGCCGGTCTCGCCCTTCAACGACGTCAGCGACGCACAGCCGCAGGCCTTGTTCGAACGCGCCATCGAGCGTGTCGCCGTGCACGCGCTGGCCTACGTGCACGTGATCGAAGGTGCCACCGGCGGTGATCGCGAGATCGACCCGGGCTTCGACTTTGCCGCCCTGCGCGCCCGCTTCAAGGGCCCGTGGATGGTCAACAACGGCTACGACCTCGCGCTCGCGCAGTCGCGTCTGGCCAGCGGTGCGGCCGATCTGTTCTGCTTCGGTCGCCCCTTCATCAGCAACCCCGATCTGGTGCGGCGTCTGCGCGAAGGCCGCGAATTGAACGCGCTGGATGCCGCTACCCTGTACGGCGGCGGCGCCAAGGGCTATACCGACTACCCGTTTCTGCCCGACTGATCGCAGCGCCCATGCCCGCCGCCAAGCCCAAGCCGAAGACCGAGGCGCGCGCCGGCGCGGCCGGCGCTCCCGACCCGCTGCATCTCGATCAGCAGCTGTGCTTCGCGCTGTATGCGGCCAGCAACCGCATCCAGCGCCTGTACCGCCCGCTGCTGGAGCCGCTCGGGCTGACCTACGCCCAGTATCTGGTGATGCTGGTGCTGTGGCAGCACGGCCGGCGCAGCGTCGGTGAACTCGGCGACGCCCTGCATCTGGACTCGGGCACGCTGACCCCGCTGCTCAAGCGCCTGGAGTCCACCGGCTTCGTGCAGCGCACCCGCTGCAGCGAAGACGAACGCCGTGTGCATATCGACCTGACCGCCGAGGGCAAGGCGCTGCGCAAGCGCGCGCTCGGACTGCCGCAGAGCGTGGCGTGTTCCACCGCGTTGCAGCCGCAGGCCCTGGCCGCGCTTCGCGATGAGATCAAGGCTCTGCTGGTCACCCTGTAGGACAGAGGATCCGGGTGCACTGCGCCTCGCGGGCGCTCCGAAGCGCGCGAGGCTTTCGCGGTCTGCGGCCCCGCTGCCTGTGCGCCCCCGGGCCCAGCGCATTTCGAGGGGCGATGCGTGTTCCCTGTCGAGCATGTCATGCTCGCGCCGCTGTCACGTGCGTCAATTTTTCCACGTCGCGGCAGCACTGCACGCGGGATCGAAGGCTTGAGTTCGCCTTGGCGCCCGGTGCGGGCGGTTGATCACTTTCCTTTATCCATGAGGTTTCCATGAAGTTCGCATCGCGTGTTGTCTGTGCTCTTGCTGCGTGCTTGTCGCTGTCCTCCACCCACGTCGCTGCAAATCCCGACCCTGCCTGGTACATCGGCGCTTCGGCGTCGCGCGCTGAACTCGACTACTTCCTGCCGGACAACCGCGACAGCGGCTGGTCGCTCTACGGCGGGCGCGAGATCGGCCGCTATGGCTTGATCGAGGCCCGTTACAGCGATCTGGGGCGCTTCGGCTACCGCAACATCCCCGCGCTTGGCGGCAGCACCTTCGCAGACCTTGATTCGACCGGACTGGCCGGTGGCGTGCGCGTGCCGTTCGCGGGCGAGCGCTTCGGCATCGATGCGCTGGTGGGCGTGCAGCGCTGGCGAGCGGACTACGTGCTCGACCGATCCGGCGTCACCAGCGGGTTCCAGCCGTCTGCGAGCGGCACCGATCCCTGGTACGAAGTGCGCCTGCGCTGGGCCATCACCGAGCGCTTCTCGCTCACCGCTTCGCACACCTGGCTAACGCTG
>JBIJCA010000257.1:0-6739 GCA_044344935.1 Aquimonas sp.
TGGACGACGACTCGATCGACGGCCGGCTCAAGGTGCTGGGTGGCGGCCTGCTGTTCCGGTTCTAGGCAATGTCCCCGCCGCGTCGATCGCGGCGCGGCGGGGGGCGTGGTCGGCCCAAGGGCATGCGCCGAAGGCGGCGCGGGGAGTCAAGGCCGCTCCGACGGTGAGCAGGCAGACGCCGCGCATCCATGCCCCGGGCTTCTTTGGGGCGCGGCGTATCCGTCGTTGCAGGATGGGAACGGCAGCGCATCGATCCGTACGCTCGGTCCAGTGCCGAGACAGAACGAGTTCCGCGACTCTGTACATAGGCCCTCTGCTAGGACAGCCTCGCACTCACCCAGCCAAAGCCGATCCGCTCCTGCTCAAGCCGCAGTCGCGGCTGCAGCTGCTCGAATCTCAGCGCGTCATAGACGGCGGACTCCGCAGGCGTCAGACGTGAAAGATCGTGGCGCACAGGCTCGGGTTCCTCGCCCCACTGTTGGCGATGTGCCAGCAGTGTTTCGCTGTCCATCAGGAACGATGCGGCCAGCGGGTAGTGGACGCGCAGCTGATCGAGGATGGCGAATCCGTGGGTGTCGATATCGCCCCAGTAGTGCAGGGCGCAGCGCTGCAGCCACGCGGCTTGCGCCAACGCGTTCCAGCCGTAGCCGGCGCCGAACACGACGAGGCCGCGCTCGACTTCCGGAAACGCGAGGAAGTTGGTTTCGTTCTCGGTGATGAAGACGCGCTCGACCGGCAGATCCAGCGCCGCGAAGCTCGCGGTATCCAGGGTGATGTCCGACAGGGCATGGCAGCCTGGCAGCACCGAAACGCCCGCATCCAGCAGACGAAACCGAATGCGCACGGGCTTGTCGAGAAAGCCGTAGCGACGCGCGAACTGCGCCAAGCCCGCGGCCGAGGCATCTACGACCTCTGGCGGCAGGGCGAGATCCAGCAGTTCGCTCAGTACGCCGCGATGGGCCTCGATGAACTTGCTGTCCACGCCGGGCACATCGACCTGACGCAGGTACACGCCGGGACGCGGATGTGCCTGCAGCCAAGCGACCACCGACAGCACGCGTGGCCAGCGATCGGCGAGCTCCAGCGCCTGCAGGGGGCGCCGCAGCAGCCAGGTCTTTAGCGCAGGCTGTGCGAGTTCCGTCTGCTCCCACAGCGCCACGAATCGCTGCGCCTCGCGGGTCTTCTCGATCAATGCCAGGGCCGACCGCAAGTCATCGAGCCACACCGATGAAGGCAGGCGCTGCGCGCCCTGCACGCGGTGGTTCCAGTCCCGCCACTCGACGCGGATCTGCGGCATGTCGGCCAGCGCGCGCACCCACTCGCGCACCGCCTCGAAGCGGTCGGACAGATCTGCAGCGCTGGGCGCCTTCAAGGAGAGCCGCAGCGGCCAGGTCACTGCATCCGAAACCGCCGCACGCAGCAGCTCACCGCGCTCCCACAGCCGCTGCATCTGCGCGCGCAGGTCCGCTGGCGTGGTCCAGCTCATGAGGCGCTGGCGCCACCCGGCGCGCCGCCTTCGGCCTTCTGCGCGCGGTAGTCCTCGATGGACAGGCAGCGCAGGCGCGAGTCGCGGCCGCCCTCGTTGTGGACGAAGCCGACGCTGGCCACAAAGGGTTCGATGATGTGGATCTTCTGCAGCGGCGTCACGATCAACAGCTGCAGGTTGAGCTGCTGGAACAGGCGCAGGCCGTACTGGGCGGATTCGTCCGAGCCGCGGCCGAAGGCCTCGTCGATCACCACGAAGCGGAAGCTGCGAGAGCGCACCGCGCCCCACTCCAGCCCAAACTGATACGCCAGACTGGCGGCGAGCACGGTGTAGGCCAGCTTCTCTTTCTGTCCGCCCGACTTGCCGCCGGAGTCGGAGTAATGCTCGTGCTCAACGCCATCGGCGCGCCAGCGCTCGCTGGCCGAAAACAGAAAGCCGTTGCGCACGTCGGTGACCTTGGCGGTCCAGCGGCGGTCGGCATCGGCAAAGCCTTCGCGGCCGCGGAAGCGATCGATGATCGCCTTGACCTGCAGGAACTTGGCCTCGGAATACTGCTCGTCACCAGAGCCGGTCAGCGTGCCTTCGGTGCAGGCGCGCAGGTCCTGCTGGAAGTCGCGGATCTCGGCGTCCGGGCTCGGCTGCGCCAACAGCTTGATGTAGCGGCCGGGGTTGTAGTCGATCGCCTCCAGCGACTGGTTGATGAAGTCGACGCGCTCCTTGATCGTCTCGCGCTCGCGTGCCAGCTGTGCGTTGAAGTTGGCGATCTCGTTGATCGTGTTGACGTTCAGCAGCTCCTTGAAGCGCGCCTCGAAGCGCGGCAGGTCATCGCCGCGCAGGCCGGCGAGCATGCGCTCGTACTCGGGCAAGGCCGCGAGGCTGACGTCGGTCTCGACCGTCTCGGCCTTGAACTCTTCCTTGAAGCCGCGCATGGCGTTGACGATACGCTCGGTCAGCCGCGCCAGACGCCGGTCTTCGGCGTCGATGCGCTCCTGCAGCCAGCGCCGCAAGTCCTGTTCGCGGTTGTCGCAGGACTCCACCGACAGCTGATGCTCACCCAGCGCCTGCGCACGCCAGCCTTCCAGCCGCGCGAACTGGGCGTCGGACAGCGGGGCTTCGGCCCACAGCGCTGCAGACTGCTCGTGCAGCGCCTGCGCGGCCTCGCGCTTGCTCTTCAGCTCGCCGCGCTTGCCCAGCGCTTCGGAGCGCTTCTGCTCCACCTCGCTGAGCCGCGCCTGCACCGCCTGCAGCTGGCGCGCAAGCTCCTGCAGGGCATCGGAGGCCGCCTCGAGCCGCGCGCGCTCCTTACTCAGCGCAGCGATCTGGCGCGCCAGTGACATCCAGTCGATGTCGGCATAGCGAGTGAACTCTTCCAGCTTGCTCAGCGCGTCAAGTTGTCCTTGCAAGCCCTTGCGTGCCTGCTGCAGTTCGGCGATGCGCTGCGCCAGGCTGGCCAGGCGCTCCTGCAGCTGCTGGCGCTGATCGCGAAGCGCGCGCAGCTTGTCGGCATTGCTCCAGCCCAGCACATAGCGGCTGCGGTCGTCGATGCGGCTGCGGTCGTCCTTCTCGTGGCGTCCGCTGGGGTCCTTGATCTGGCCTGAGCGCGTGATGGCGCGTGCCTCGCGACGGAACTGCTCGGCGCTGTCGCAGCAGGCGACATCGAAGCGCTGGCGCAGCTCCTGCTCCAGCCACTCGTAGTGGGGGGAATCCGGCTTGATGAGCAGCTTGCGCAGCAGCGACTGCGCATGCAGGCTCGCCGCCTGCGTGGCCTTGCGCGCCCGCACGTGGAAGTAGACCAGGCGCGCGCCGAGATGCTGCCTGTCCACCCACTCGGCCACGGCCCTATAGTGCTCCTCAGGAACGAGCAGGGCGAGGCCGAAGCCGCGCAGCAGGCGCTCGGCCGCACCTTCCCAGTCGCGTTCGTCCTCGCGCACCTGGATCAGCTCGCCGGCGAAGGGCAGCGCGTCTTCGTCGATATCCAGTGCCGCGCACAGGGCATCGCGAATGCGCACCTGCGCGGTGTCGATATTGCTCTTCCGACGCTGCAGGCTTTCGATCTCGTCGGTAAGCGCCGCGTTCTCCTCGCGGCCGCGGCGGAAGGCGAAGTCTTCCTCGCGCTCGCGGTTGTCGAGATCACTCAGACGTTCGCGCAGACCCTCGGCGCGCTGGCTGATGCCCTGCTGCTGGATGAGGAAGCCGGCTTCATCCGCAGGCGCCGGCTCGTCGATGCGCGCCAGCAGGCTCTGGTGTCGCTGCGCCTTCTGCTGGCGCTGTTCCTTCTCCTGCTCCAGCCGGCGTATCTCTGCGGCCAGCTCTTCGAGGCGATCGCCGCCCTTGTCGCGCAGGGCGCGCTCGATGCGTGAGACCTCCACGCGTTCGGCCTCGCGCTGGGCTTCCATGCGTTCGATCTGCGCGTCCAGACGCGTGGCCTCTTCGGCCAGCAGGCCCAGACGTCGATCCAGCAGCTCGCCCTTCAAGCGCGCGAAGTAGGGCCGCAGCTGGTCGCGCGCCTCACGCCAGCCTTGCACCTCGGCCACCAGCGCGCGATGGCGCTCGCCATCGGCCACCAGGGGCGTCAGCAGATCGACCTGACGCTTGGCCTTCAGCACCGCCTGTTGCGCGCGGTCCAGATCGTCGAAGTGGCGGATCAGCGCCTCGATGCGGCTGCCGACATCGAAGGGCTCCAGCATGTGGCTGCGCACGAAGTCGGTGAGGTTGCCCACCGACTTCATCGACACCGTCTGGTGGAACAGCTCCAGGGCCTGTTCGTGCTCGATGCCAAAGCGCCGCCGGAACCAGGCGCCATAGGGCGGAAAGCCGTCGAACAGCTCGCAGCCGCTGGCGCGCAGCTTCTTGCGTAGGCCGGTGATGTCGCTGCCGAAGCCGCTGAAATCTTCGGCGATGCCGAGTGCGCGCTCGGCCGCCACGAACAGGCGCGATGGCGGGCCGCCCGGGTCCTTCAGCCAGAACACCTGGGCGAGTGTCACCGCCTGGTCGTAGCCCTCGTTGCGAAACACGCCGAGGATGACCGAGTAGCTCGACGCATCGCGCAGCGCCACCGGCTTGGCGCTGCCGGTCACTTCGTTGCGCTCGCTTTTGTAATGGCCCAGCACATAGGAGCGCAGCGAGCGCTCGCGCGCATCGGCGCCGGCCGCCTTGTTGTAGGCCACGCGATGTGCGGGCACCAGCAGGGTGGTGAGGGCATCCACCAGGGTCGATTTGCCCGAACCGATGTCACCGGTGAGCAGGCCGTTGCGCCCATCGAGCGCGTAGCGCCAAACGCGCTTGTCGAAGGTGCCCCAGTTCAGCACTTCGAGGCGCTGCAGACGAAAGCCCACGCGGCTGTCGTCGGAGACAAAGCTCAGCCCGACTGTGGGTGCCTCAAGCATCGGACTCGCCCTTGCTGGCGCCGGCCGACAGGGCCGTGCGGTAGACCTCAAGGCGCGCGTCGAACTCGGCCAGCCACTGCGCGTCGACAAAGGCCTTCAGGATGCGCCGCACCTCGTAGTGGCCGCGATCCTGCGTACTGCCGGCCGCGGGCTTCAGCTTGCGCAGAAAGCCAAGGTCGACCACCTTGGAAATGGTCGCGTCCACCTGGTCGATCATGCGCGCCTCGTTGCTGCCATCGGGCAAGAAGACCCGCATCAGCTCGGCGATCTCCTCGCGCGACAGCACCAGACGCGTATCGCCGCCGCCCGCATCGAACTCAGCCAAGCGCTTGCGCAGCAGGGCCAGCATCAGGCTGACCGGATACGACAGCGGGCGTCGCGCGATCAGTCGCGGCAGGCGTGACGCGGCTTCGGACTCGTCCGGATCCGGGCGACTCTTGAGATAGGCATAGCCCTCAGCCTCGTCCAACACCAGATCGAGCAGCAGCACCACGGCCTGCTCGCGCACCCGCGCCTGCAGACGGAGCAGGCTGGCCCAGAGCTTCTCGTCGTCGTCGCGGTAGAGCACGCCCTTCAGCAGGTGCACCAGCAGCTGTGACAGTTCAGGCACCGCCAGCGGAGCGCTGGCCGCGGGCTCGGTGGTGTCGATATCGTGCAGGTCTTCGCTCATTGTCTTTCCGTTTGCGCTGCTCGTGCAGATCAGCGCGCAAAGATCACTCGCGGCAGGCGTGCTTCGCGCATCACCGCCTCGCCTATGGCATTGGTCGCCTGCCAGCGGATCGGCTCGTCCACGGTTTCGTCGACGAGCGCACGCATGCCATCGAGAGTGTCGCCGCTGCCGTCGGCGTGGGCCAGCTCCAGATAGGCCACCAGCTCGGCCAGGCCCTGCTGCAGGGGCGCGGCGTCGAGCAGCTCGCGCAGGCTGATCTGCGACTGCTGGCGCAGGGCGCGCTGCAGGGTGGCGCGCAGGCGCGCCTTGTCGACCACGATCTGATCGAACAGACGCGCGGTGTCGACCTCGTCCTCGCCCAGCTCCAGCGCCAGCGCGGCGAGGCGCGGCTTGACGCTCGGCGTGAACAGGGGCCGCTCCAGCGGCAGCTCGACCTCTGCGCCCATGTCGTCGATGTGCATCACCGAGCCCGTAGGGGCGGCCTCGCGCAGGCCGAGCGCCTTGCTCTCGATGCCGTGCAGCAGATCAAGAATGCGGCGATTCTCCAGAAAAGCGCGGTCGTCGAGAAAGCGCCGCAGCTGCTGCGAGAGCTGGGCCACCGTGCGCTGGGTGTGCTCGCCGGCTTCCAGCCAGTCGTGGTGCACGCGACGCGTGCGCGGCTCGGGCTTCAGCAGGGTCACGGCCGGCAGCGCCAGCACCTGATCCAGACGCTGCGACAGCTCTTCCTGGCGACGACTGGACATCAGGAAATCCCAGAAGGCGCGGAAGCTGCGGCCCTGGTCGGAGTCACCGATCGCATCGCGCTCGCCCATGATCTCGTCGAGCAGGGCGCCTTTCGAGCCCTCCCACAGCGCGATCTTCTCGCGCACCTTGCGATCGAGTAGGCGGAAGTTGTGCTCGACTTCGCGAAAGTCGGCCAGCAGCTCGCGCGCCAGCTGCTGGAACTGCTGGAAGCGATCGCGCACCGCGGTGTCGTCCATCATCGCCACATCGCCGGCTTCGACGCGAGCAATCTCGGCATCGATCTCCGCGCGCTTGCGGCGCAGTTCGTCCACACGCTTGACCGGATCAACCTCGGTGCCGGCGCCGATCTGCTCCAGCAGCGCGAACAGGGTGAGCAGGCGCGACTCCGTGCCGACGAACGCCCGCTCGCTCAGCGACTGCAGCCAGGCGATGGCCTTCTCGGTGGCCGGCGTC
>JBIJCA010000299.1:0-5430 GCA_044344935.1 Aquimonas sp.
CCAGTCGTTCAAGTACTCCAGCGCCGCCTTGGGGTAGGCCTCGTGCCCGTACTGCTCGCGCAGGGCGAACAGCTCATCCTCCAGCGACTCGGCAAGGTCCGCTTCGTTCATCACCCGCACGTTCGGCGCCACGAATGCGCGGTGCAGAAAGCTAGCGACCAGCGGCGCATGCTTCGAGGCCAGCAGGCGCCAGGCGGGATGGCGGTCGCGGAGGGTGGTGAGGGTGGTGTGCTGCATGCCGGGGCTCAGCGCTTCGCGCTCTCGCTCAGCAGGCTGTCCATCTCATCGCCAACGCCGTAGCCAAGGTTGTGGCTGGTGTGGCGGACAGCGTCCAGTCGATCCCACAGTTCCAGACGCCGCGCCTCGGGCAGGACTTCGATCGTCTTCAGCGCCTGCGCAAACATGCGCACCAGCGCATCGAACGAGCCTTCGTCCTGCAGACCCACGTCCGCACTGAAACCGGCCGCACGCTCGCAGAAGAACACCATCAGCTCGGCCAGCCCTTCCGGTCGTCCGACCGCTTTCCTGTAGTCGGCAATGGCTTTCTTGGCCTTGGCCACCGAGATGTCCTGATTCTTGAACACGTCCGGCCAGAGCCAGCGGTCGATCGCGACCTTGTAGGGTTTCAGCACATCCCCGCCCAGGCTGAAACGAGCATGCAGGAAGGTCTGAGTGTCGCGACTGGCGGCATACAGCGCCTGCACCAGGCCGACCAGTTCGGCGCGGTCGAGGTCTGCAAGCTTGGCCTTGAGGTCGGACCAGCTGGGGGTGCTGCGTTTCGATGGCACGGAAAGCTCCCTTGGAGTGGTTAGCCTCAATCCACATATCGCTGCATCACTTGATCCAGCGGCGAGCATCCTTGAGCAGCAGCACGAGTTGCTGCTCACGCAAGGGTGAGGCGATGAAGCCGAAGCGGCTGTAGAACCTTGCTGCCTCTTCGTCGATCGGATGGGTCAGCATCGCGCGGATGCCGGCCTGCTCGGCAATCAGCAAGGTTCGGCGAATGGCATCCTGCAACATCCCGATGCCGATCCCCTGGCCTTGGTTCTGTCGATCAACGGCCAGGCGGGCCAGGATCACGACCGGGATCGGATACAGCCCCATGCCCTTGCGAATGCGCTCGGGCGCATCGAAGGTATCGATCTGGCCAACGGTCAGGCTGAAGTACGCGGCAACGCGGTCGTCCTCGCTGACGACAAAGGTCTTGGCAGAGCCGCTGCCCTGGGCCTGTCGAGCGTGCCGAAGAAGCCACTCATCGAGTGTCGGCTTGCCGCATTCGAAGCCTTCGAGCCGGTGCCGCTGCGCGAGCGGTTCCGGGCCGATCAGTCTCATGCCTTGTCCCAGGGAGCCTTGCGAGAGAACAGGTCGCGCAGTCCATCGCTGGCCTGTTCGGGCTGTTCAAGCAGGTCCATCAGGGCCTGGTACTGGGTTGCCGAGACCATGAACAGACGTTGGTCGAGCAGGGTTTTCTCGGCGGCCTGGCAGGCGCTGTCGAGAATGAAATCCGTCAGAGACTTGTGAGCCACGTTGGCGGCGCGGCGCAGAACGGCCTCCTGCTCGGGCGTGGCCCGCAAGCCCAGGCGGGCGGAGCGTGTCGCTGGCGACGTGGTGGCGGTCATGGGTGCCTCCGGGCTGTTAGTGCAAACGACGCGACGTTAGTACAAATGACACGGTCCGTCCAACTGGCAGGGGGCTTCGCCAGTCAGCAGCGCGTGGCAGGTTGTCAGATCGCCAGCGGTGGTTCCAGTTGCATATCAAGGCCCTACGGCGCACCGGTGATCGCGGCTGTGCGCCTCTCGCTCGCCCCCATCCAATAGCACAGCAAGGGCGCCGGCACGCGCATGATTTGTGGTGTGCTCGCAGCATTCGTTGCAGCAGAATCGCCCGGCAGGCCGCGCAGCGGGCCGAAGTCGTCCAGCGACTTGGTGACCACGTAGCCGCGCGCGATCTGCTTGCTCCGGCAGAGCTCGATCAGGCCTTTGAGTTCGCGGGCGCCGGTGTGTTGCGCGCGGTACTTCACCTCGAAGGGGATCAGCTCTCCGTTCACTTCTGCCACCAGATCGACCTCGTGGTCGCGCTTGCCGCGCCAGTAACTGAATCGCACGTTCTGCGCGTAGTAGCGGGCGAACAGGTGCTTGAACACCGCGGTTTCGGTGGCGACGCCGAGGGCGGCGGCGTCTTCGAGGATGGCCTTGCCTTTCAGCATCACCGCGGGCGCGATGGCCGCGTCGGCCAGATAGATCTTGAAGCGGCCGCGCAGCACGTCCTTGCCGTAGCCGTGCGGCGGCAGGCGATAGATCAGATGGGTGGCTTCCAGCAGTTCGATGAAGTGCTGGGCGGTGGGGCGCTTTACTTCCAGGTTGCTGCAGAGATCGACCATGTCGAGCAGGCCGCCGACGTGCAGGCAGAGGTAGAGGAAGGTGTGTTCAAGGTCGAGCACGCGGCGCACGCCGAACAGGGCGGTCATGTCGCGCTTGAGCACCTTGTCGATAATGTCCTCGCGCAGCAGGCGCTGGGCCTGGGTGATGCTCTCGACCTGCGCGGTCTGCGGAAAGCCGCCGCGCACCAGGTATTCGTGGAAGTGACCCACGTAGGCGCTGGCGATCTCGCTGCTGCGGTAGAACTGCGTCGGGCTCCAGTCGAACAGGTCGCGCAGGCTGCGCAGCTTCGGCAGTTCGGGCAGCTGCAGGCGCTTGATCTGCAGGTACTCGTAGAAGGAGAGGGTAGTCAGGCGGATGGTGTGCCAGCGGCCGACGCCGGATTCCTGATCTGCCTCGACCATCGGCATGGCCGAGCCGGTGAACATCAGACGCCTGTCTTTGCGAAAGTCGACCTGGTGCTTGACCCAGGTGCCCCAGTCTCGAATGAACTGGGCTTCGTCCAGCAGCAGGTACTCGGGCCCGTCGGCGCGAGGCTCGCGCTCGCGCCAAGCCACGATCACCGCATCGATGCCGGCCAGCTTCAGAATCGGATGGTCGAAGGTGGCATAGAGGTAAGCGTCCGCCCACCTCACCTTCCCTCCTGACCTGATCTTCCCGACCGTCGCCAGTTTCCCCGAGTGAGGACCGGTCGATGGTGTGTTCGGAGGCGTGGCGGTGGCGGGCGCATGTGCGCTCGCAGGCGCGGAGTGGGTTGAGCCAAGCGGACTACTGCCGGCTGTGGGGTATCCCGCGGCGGGAGTTCGCCGCGTGGCGGCGGCGGATGTGGGCGCAGGAGGTGTTCCCGCTGCGGCTGCTGCCGATCCTGCGGAGGGGTGGCTGATGCGCCTGCCTTCGCAGTGGTTCCTGGCGGTCGAGCCGATCGATCTGCGCTGCGGTATGGATCGGCTGTTGGTCTGGGTGCAGCGCAGTGGCGGCGTGGCCTCGGGTTCGGTGGGCTACGTGTTCCGCAATCGCGCGGGTTCGCGGATCAAGCTGCTGCTGATCGACGCCACCGGCGTGTGGCTGTGCGTGCGTCGGCTGCATGCGGGGCGCTTCCACTGGCCGCGCACAGGCGATGACAAATGCGAGCTGTCGTCCGAGCAATTCGCGTGGCTGTGCGCAGGCGTGGATTGGATGCGATTGTCTACGAGTGTGGTGCCCGAACACACGTTCTGATCCCTTACGATGGCGGCATGTCTGATCCGACTGCCGCCATCGCTGAGCTTGAAGTGCTGCGCGCGCAGATCGCAGCGCAGCTGCAGCAGATCGCAGAGCGCGACCGCCTTATCGATTCGCAGGGCCACGCGCTGGCCGAGCGCACCGCGGCACTCTCCGAGCGCGACAAGCGCATCGCCTCCCAGCAGCGGCAGATCCAGGCTCTTGATCTCACGGTCCAGCACCTCAGCCACGAAATCGCGCGTCTGAAGCGCATCCAGTTCGGCGCCAAGACCGAAGCGCTGAGCGCCCTGCAGCGCGAGCTGTTCGCCGACACGATGGCGGAGGAGCTTGCGGGCGCCGAGCAGGCGCTGGAGCAGGCGAGCAGTGCGGAAGCGTCATCGCCCGCCGAAACTCCGATCGCCCGTCCCGCCAAGGCCACGCCCAAGCGCCAGGCCCTGCCGCCGGAACTGCCGCGCATCACCACCGTGCACGAGCCCGCGACGGGCTGCACCTGCGCCACCTGCGCCGTCGCCTTGGTCAAGATCGGCGAGCACGTCAGCGAGAAGCTGGCGTACACGCCGGCCAGGTTCCACGTCGAGCGCCATGTCCATCCGCAGTACGCCTGCCGGGCCTGTGAGACCGTCGTCGCCGAGCCGGTGGCACCCGCGATCATCGACCGCGGCCTGCCCGCGCCCTCGCTGCTGGCCCAGGTGCTGCTGGCCAAGTACACCGACCACCTGCCGCTGTACCGGCAGCAGGCGATCTACGCCCGCGCCGGTGTCGACCTGCCGCGCAGCACGCTCGCCGACTGGGTCGGCGCCTGCGGCGTCGCCCTGCAGCCGCTGGCCGATCGACTCCGCGAGAGGTTGCGCGAGCAAGCCTGCCTGCACGCGGATGAGACCCCGGTCGACACGCTCGATCCCGGCAGCGGCAAGACCCAGCAGAGTTATCTGTTCGCCTATCGCAGCACGGCCGGACCGCCGATCGTGGTGTTCGACTACGCCACCAGCCGCAGCGGCAAGCACGCACGCGAGTTCCTCGGGGACTGGCGCGGTGCGCTCATGGTCGACGACTACGCCGGCTACAAGGCGCTGTTCCGCGAGGGCGTCACCGAGCTCGCCTGCTGGGTGCATGTGCGGCGCAAGTTTGTCGAGGTCGTCCAGGCCAGCGGCAGCCCGCTGGCGCAGGAGGCCGTCGAGCGCATCGGCGCGCTGTATCGCATCGAAGCCGAGGCCAAGGACCAAGGACTCCACGGCGAGGCGCTGCGCGCCTATCGCCAGCAGCAGGCCGCGCCGCGGCTGATCGAACTGCACGACTGGCTGCAGGCGCTGGGCCTCAAGGCACTGAAGAACAGCGGCCTTGCCAAGGCCGTGAATCACGCACTCAGCCGCTGGCCCGCGCTGCTCCGCTACCTCGACGATGGCGGTCGACCGATCGACAACAACCCGATCGAAAACGCGATCCGCCCGATCACCCTCGGCCGCAAGAACTGGCTGTTCATCGGCGGCACAAACGCCGGCCCACGTGCCGCCGCGATCATGAGCCTGCTCGCCACCGCCAAGGCCAACGGCCTCTGCCCGCAAGCCTGGCTGACCGACGTGCTCACCCGGCTACCGACGACCCGCAACCGGGACATCGACAGCCTGCTGCCCATCGAGGGCTGGGCGGCGGTCACCGGCTGAGGCTCAGCACAGCGCGAGGGGTTGCGGTAGGTGTGGTGGGCGGACGCTTAGTGCGCCAGCGCAAGCTGGCAGGAGATAGTCGATGAAAGTTCGATACGGGAAAGATCTGGCGAATCATCCCGGCCCCGAGTCATGCGGCACACATCGCGAGGTGTGTTCCGAAGCGTTGA
>JBIJCA010000246.1:0-7112 GCA_044344935.1 Aquimonas sp.
GTTGGCAGATCTCCGCACCCGCTGCTCACATCACCCGCATCCGGAAATCACCCCACGAACTTCTGCCACAGCACCCATAGCACCAGCAGCGGGGCGACCACGCGCACGCTCCAGCGCCAGGTGGCGTAGAGGCCGTCGCTGAGCTGCGGCAGCTCCTTGCGGGTGAGCTTCGAATCCAGCACCCAGCCGGCGTACAGCGCGATCAGCAGGCCGCCCAGCGGCAGCATGATGTCCGAGGCGATGAATTCGATGGCGCCCTGGATGTCGCGCTCGCCGAACTTGACCTCGCTCCAGACGTTGAAGCCAAGCAGCGAGGCGATGCCGATCGCCCAGACCAGCACGCCGCCGACCACGGCGGCGGTGCCGCGCTTCAGCCGCGTGCGCTCGACCAGATAGGCGGTGGGCGGCTCCAGCAACGAGATCGAGGATGTCCACGCGGCGAACATCAGCAGCAGGAAGAAGACCACGCCGTAGAGCGCGCCGCCCCACATATCGCTGAAGGCCATCGGCAGGACGGTGAAGATCAGGCCGGGGCCGCCGCCGGCGGGGTCCAGCTCGAAGGCGAACACGATCGGGAAGATCGCGAGACCCGCCAGCAGGGCCACGGCGGTGTCCATGCCGGCGATCGCGATGCCTGCCTGCGGGATGGAGACATCGCGGGGCAGGTAGGCGCCGTAGGCCATCATGCCGGCGAGACCGAGGCTCAGAGAGAAGAAGGCCTGGCCCAGTGCCGCAAGCACCACGTCATCATCGATCTTGCTGAAGTCCGGGGTGAACAGGAACTCCACCGCCGAGCCGAAATGGCCGGTGCGCACGCCGTACACGACCAGCAGGATCAGCATCAGGAAAAGCGCCGGCATCAGGAACTTGACCGCGCGCTCCAGACCTTTCTCCACGCCCATCGCAACCACGCCGATGGTCAGCACCATGAATACCGAATGCCAGAACAGCAGGGTCTTGGGGTCGCCCAGCAGGCCGCCAAAGGTGGCCGGGCCATCCTCGATGCCGGTGCCGCCGAACAGCTGCACCAGGTAGAGCCAGGCGTAGTGCAGGGTCCAGCCGGCGACCACGCTGTAGAAGCTCAGGATCAGGATCGCGGCGACCATGCCCATCACGCCGATCACCGACCAGGCCTTGGAGTGGCCGGTCTCGCGGGCGAGGTTCAGCAGGGTGTTGATCGGGCTCTGCCGGCCGTGGCGGCCGATCAGCACTTCGGCAATCAGGATGGGCAGGCCGATCAGGGCGATGCAGGCCAGGTAGACCAGCACGAAGGCACCGCCGCCATTGTCCGAGGCGAGATAGGGAAAGCGCCAGATGTTGCCGAGCCCGATGGCTGAGCCCGCCGCGGCCAGGATGAAGGCCGTGCGCGAGGACCACATGCCGTGTACTGATTGCTTGTCCATGCGAAGTGCTCCACGAAGAGGTGACGGCGACGCCGGACGGCGTCGCGGGGGCAGGGTGGTGCGCGTCAGGCCGCAGCGCGGGCCTTCAGAACCTTGTAGCCCGCGTAGGCCAGGATGGCGGCCAGCACCGGGCTCACCAGATTGAAGAAGACGTAGGGCAGGTAGTCGAGGGTGGCCACGCCGAGCGTGGCGGCCATGTAGGCGCCGCAGGTGTTCCAGGGCACCAGCGGCGAGGTCAGGGTGCCGCCGTCTTCCAGCGCGCGTGACAGGTTCTCGGGGGCGAGTCCGCGCTTCTCGTACTCCGGCTTGAACAGTCGGCCGGTCAGCACGATCGCCATGTACTGGTCGGCCGCCACCAGATTGCAGCCGAAGGCGGTGGCAATCGTCGCGGTGATCAGGCTGCCGGTGCTGCGCGCCATCGCCAGCACGCCGCGGATCAGGCGCTCCAGCAGGCCGACTGTTTCCATCACCGCGCCGAAAGCCATCGCGCACAGGATCAGCCAGACCGTGTTGAGCATGCTTTCCATGCCGCCGCGGCTGATCAGCTCGTTGACTGCCGCATTGCCCGTATCGGCGCTATAGCCGGTTGCCAGGGCTTTCCAGGCGCCGGACAGCAGCGCCCAAGGGCGCGAGAGCGTTTCGGAATCAGCCAGCGCGACCACGCGATCGGGCTGGAAAATCACCGCGAACACCGCGCCGAGCAGGGCGCCGATCAAAATCGTGGGGTAGGCCGGGAAGCGTTTGATCGCCAGCACGAAGACCACGACCAGCGGAATCAGCAGGTGCAGACCCAGGTTGAAATGGCTGCCCATGATGCCGGCGAGGTCGCCGAAGTCGGCGCCGCCCTCGCTCGCGGGCGCAGCGCCGAACCCGACCACCGCGAACGCGATCATCGCGATCGCAAAGGCGGGCACCGTGGTCCAGGCCATGTGGCGCACGTGCGCAAACAGCTCGCTGCCGGCGGCGGCGGGCGCGAGGTTGGTGGTATCCGAAAGCGGCGACATCTTGTCGCCGAAGTAGGCGCCGGAAATGACCGCGCCGGCGGTGATGGCAGGTGACATGTCGAGGCCCGAGGCAACGCCCATCAAGGCCACACCCAGTGTGCCGGCCACGGTCCATGAGCTGCCGATGGCGAGGGCCACAACGGCGCAGATCAGGCAGGCGGCGGGGTAGAAAAAGCTGGGGTGCATCAGCTCAAGGCCGTACACGATCAGCGCCGGCACCGTGCCCGAGAGAATCCAGCTGCCGATCAGGGCGCCGACCGCGAGCAGGATCAGCAGCGCTGGCGTGGCCAGTGCGATGCCGCGGGTGATCGCCCCCTGGATGTCATCCCAGCGCAGACCGTTGTAGATGCCGATGAGCCCGGCGATGGCGCCGGCCAGCAGCAGTGAGATCTGGTTGGGCCCGTAGGAGGAGTCCGAGCCGTACAGAAACACGCCTGTCGCCAGCGCGATCACCAGGAAGATCAGCGGCAGGATCGCCTGCAGCAGGCTCGGATCGCGCCGCGGCGCCGTTGTCGAATCGGACATTCCCATCCCCGTAGTCATCGGTTCTCGGCGGCGGTGCAAGGCATCCCGCCCCGCGCGCCCTCATGGTTCGTGTGCGTCTGTTTGCGCCCCGTCGAACCCGCCGACCCCACCCCCGTGGGAGCGCGGAGTGTAGCAGCGGGGCGCTGTGGAGCCGGGATTGGGGATTCGGGATTGGGGATTCGAAAGAGCAGGTGGTCGCGAGACTGGGGGGCTCGCGGAAACCGGGATCGAAGCTGCGGAACGAGCCCCTCTCCCCTTGTGGGAGAGGGGAGATAGGCATACCACTGACTCGCTGCACAGATCAGGGTATAGCGCCCTTTTCCTCCCCCCGATGCCGCTCAAACCAGCCCAAGGTATTCAACACCTGCGCCAGCATCTGGCTGGGCCGCGCGTTGATGCCGTGGCCGGCGCCGGGGATGCGCAGCATCGCTGCCGGCACGCCGCGCAGCTTGAGCGCCTGGTAGTACTGCTCGGTCTCGGAGATCGGCGTGCGGTAATCGTCTTCGCCGGTCACCAGCATCGTTGGCGTCTTGACGTTACCGACCAGCGATAAGGGCGAGCGGTTCCAGTAGTGCATCGGGTCTTCCCAGGGCATGGCCGGAAACCAGTACTGCGAGAACAGCGGATAGAAGTCCGCGGTGAGCACGAAGCTGGCCCAGTTGATGACGGGCTTGGCCACCACCGCCGCGCGGAAGCGGTCGGTCTTGCCGATGATCCAGGCGGTCAGCACGCCGCCGCCCGAGCCGCCGGTGACGTAGAGCTGGCCCGGATCGACGTAGCCGCGGGCGATCACCGCGTCGACCGCGCTGATCAGGTCGTCGTAGTCCTGGCTGGGGTAGTTGTGGTGGATGTGGTCGGCGAAGGCCTGGCCGTAGCTGGTGCTGCCGCGCGGGTTGGAGTAGAGCACCACGTAACCGGCGCTGGCGTAGAGCTGGATCTCCGGCGCGAAGCGCGGGCCGTAGTTGGCGTAGGGGCCGCCGTGGATTTCCAGCAGCAGCGGGTACTTCTTCGCGGGGTCGAAACCCGGTGGCAGCGCGATCCAGCTCTGGATGTCGAGGCCGTCGTGACTCGACTTGGTCCAGATTTCCTCGATCTGCGCCAGCTCGCGCAGCGGCAGCACATCGGAGTTCAGATCGGTCAGCGCGCGCGCGCGGCCGCGGTCGATCAGGCCGACCTCGGCGGGCGCGAGCGCGGTGCCCAGCGTGTAGGCGATGCGCTCGCCGGATACCGAGAAACTGCCGCCCGGGTAGGGCCGGCCCATCGAGGTGCCGCCGAGGTCGCGCGCCAGCACTTCAATGCGGCCGCCGCGCGCGTCGATACGCGCGATATGGGTCTCGCCATGGCGGTCGTAGCTGAAGACGATGCGGCCGCGGCCGTCCCAGCTTGGACTATCGATGGCATGGTCGAAGTCGACGGCCAGCCGCTGGCTCTGGCCGCTGTCCAGATCGAGCACGTACAGGCCGGTCTGGGTGTAGCCGCGGCGCTGGTCGTCAAAGCCGATGTAGGCGATGCGGCGTCCGTCCGGCGACAGCGCCGGCTGCATGTCCGGGCCCTTGCGCGACGTCAGCGCCGTTGCTGTGCCGTCCTCGATATCGATGCGGTAGAGCTCGCTCTCCATCGGATCCAGCGCCGCGTTCTCGGCGTAGTTTGCCGAGGCCAGCAAGGTCGCGTCATCGAGCCAGCGTGGCGTGCCGCGATGGTTGACTTTGCCCTGGGTGACCTGGCGCGGCGTGCCGCCTTCGGCGGGCAGCACGAACACATGGGTGTAGGCCGGCTCGGTGTAGCCGCGACCGTCGGCGCGGTAGCCGATGTCCTCGATCAGTTTCGCCGCCGGCGCCCAGTTCGCGCCCTCTGGTTTTGGCGGCAGCTTGGCCAGCGGCTGGGTGGGCGCCGGCACCGCCATGGTGAAGGCCAACCAGCGCCCGTCGGGCGACCAGGACAGACCCGACGGGCTGCGTTCCAGCTGGCTGATTTCGGCGCTGGCGCCGGTGTCCATCCAGCGCACCCAGATCTGCGATTTGCCTTCGCGGGCGCTGACCCAGGCGATCCGATCGCCGTCAGGCGACCAGATCGCCGCGCCGTCGCCACTGCGGCCGGTGGTCAGTGGGCGATGGGTATCGCGCTCCAGATCGAGCAGCCACAGGTGGCCGCGGCGGCGGTCGTTCTGGTTGTCGAAATGATTGCGCAGGTACACCACGTGGCGCGCGTCCGGCGACAGCTCGGGCTGGCTCGCCCATTCCAGGTTGAACACGTCTGGCGGCATGAAAGGGGGGCGCGTTTCCGCGCACACGGGCAAGGCAAGCGCCAGACCCACCACGCCACCGATGACAACGGCGGCGGTGCGGGCCAAGAGGGCGACCAGCGGATGGCTTGGCGCTGGCGGACAGGGCAGGGGGGCAGTGGACATCGGAAACTCCGGAACGAACGCCGACAGCGTAGGGATGGCGCGCGGTGGCCGAGTGTGCGGATAGTCCTGTCGGCCCGCCTTCGGCTGGCCGCTATCATCGGGATCTTCCTGTGCCCGGACCCCCGCCATGCAGCCCGACCACGGCATCCACACCCTCGACACTGGCTTCCACCGTCCGCGTTTCGACGCGGCCTATCTGATCGTCGAAGCCGGGCGCGCCGCCTTCATCGACTGCGGCCTCAATGCGTCGGTGCCCGCATTGCTGAGCGGGCTGGCGGCTGCCGGGCTCGCGCCCGCTGTCGTCGACTGGTTGATCCTGACCCACGTGCACCTGGACCACGCGGGTGGTGCCGGGCTGCTGATGCAGGCCTTGCCGAACGCGAAGCTGGTCGTGCACCCGCGCGGTGCGCGCCACATGATCGACCCCAGCCAGCTGATCGCGGGCGCCAGCGCGGTCTATGGCGAAGACGAAGTCGCTCGCACCTATGGGCAGATCCTGCCGATCGACGCCGCGCGAGTGGTCGAGGCTCGCGACGGCCATCGCATCGATCTCGCGGGCCGCGAGCTGCTGTGTCTGGATGCGCCCGGCCATGCGCGCCACCACATCGTGATCTGGGACGCCACCAGCCGCAGCTTCTTCACCGGTGACACCTTCGGGCTGAGCTACCGCGAACTGGACAGCGAGACCGGTGCCTTCATGCTGCCCACCACCACGCCGGTGCAGTTCGAGCCCGAGGCGCTGAAGGCCTCGATCGCGCGCATGCTCGACTTCGACCCCGACGGCATGTACCTCACCCACTACGGACGGGTTGCGCCGCCGGTCGCGCTGGCGGCCGCCCTCGTCGAGCAGATCGATGCGATGGTGGCGATTGCAGGCGCGCGGTCGGAGCTGTCCGGCGCGGCGCGACATGCCGCGATGTGCGCCGATCTCAGCGAACTCTACGCCACGCGCGCCGCCGCCCACGGCTGTCGCCAGAGCCGCGCCGAAGTCATCGAGCTTCTCGCCATGGACATCGAGCTCAACGCCCAGGGCCTCGGCGTCTGGCTGGATCGCGAGGCGCGCGCGTGAGCGGCGTGCTTTACCTGGCCTCGAAGTCGCCGCGCCGTCGCGAGCTTTTGGGTCAGCTCGGCATCGCCCACGTGGTGCTGGAAATCGAGATTCCTGAAGAGAGGGCGCCGGGCGAGCCGGCGCTCGCCTACGTGCAGCGGGTCGCCCGCGAGAAGGCCGAAGCCGGCTGGAACCGCATCGGCCATCAGCCCTTCGCCCGCGTGCTGGCGGCCGATACCGAAGTGATCCTGGACGACGAAGTCTTCGGCAAGCCGCGCGATGCGCTGGATGCCGCGGCGATGCTGCGTCGCCTGTCCGGCCGCCGGCATCAGGCGGTCTCTGCGATCTGCCTCGCCGACGCGCAGGGCAGCCGCGAAGCCCTGTGCATCACCGAGGTCGAGTTCGCTGAACTGGATGAGACCGCAATCGCCGCCTACATCGACAGCGGCGAATGCTTCGGCAAGGCCGGCGCCTACGCCATCCAGGGCCGCGCCGCCGCCTTCATCCGGCGTATCGAGGGCAGCTACAGCGGAGTGATGGGGCTGCCGCTGTTTGAACTGTCCAAGCTGCTTCCAGATCCCGATCAGCGACTGGCTGGTCACGGCTAGGAGCCTGCGCGGCAGAGGAATCGGCGCAGCGGCGACATGTGTTGAAGGCCCCGTTGCTGATCGACTGGCATGCCGCCCGATGCACGGGCGGGTCTTGAGTGCAGGGCGCGATGAATC
>JBIJCA010000247.1:0-7104 GCA_044344935.1 Aquimonas sp.
ACTGCCGCGCTGCGTACAACGCACTCAGCCCGCACACTCGCCGGCCGCGAATCCCGAATCCCGAATCCCCAATCCCCGCTCCCAAGTGACCGAAAGAATCGTCTCCCCCGAGGAATCCCTCGACGAAGCCCGGCTTGAGGCTTCGATCCGGCCGCGCGTGCTCGATGACTATCTCGGGCAGCTGCCGGTGCGGGAGCAGATGAAGATCTACATCGAGGCGGCGAAGAAGCGCGGCGAGGCGATGGATCACGTGCTGATCTTCGGGCCGCCGGGCTTGGGCAAGACCACGCTCAGCCATGTGATCGCCAACGAGCTGGGCGTGAATCTGCGCCAGACCTCGGGGCCGGTGATCGAGCGCGCCGGCGACCTCGCGGCACTCTTGACCAACCTGCAGCCGCACGACGTGCTCTTCATCGACGAGATCCACCGGCTGAGCCCGGTCGTCGAGGAGATCCTGTACCCCGCGCTCGAGGACTACCAGATCGACATCATGATCGGCGAGGGCCCGGCGGCGCGCTCGATCAAGCTTGACCTGCCGCCCTTCACCCTGATCGGCGCGACCACGCGCGCGGGCCTGCTCACCAGCCCGCTGCGCGACCGCTTCGGCATCGTGCAGCGGCTGGAGTTCTATTCGCCGGAAGAGCTCACCGCGATCGTGCGGCGCTCCGCGCGCATCCTCAACATCCAGTGCGCGCCGGAAGGCGCAGCCGAGATTGCGCGCCGCTCGCGCGGCACTCCACGCATCGCGAATCGGCTGCTGCGCCGCGCCCGCGACTTCGCCCAGGTCCGCGCCGAGGGCGTGATCACCCTGGAGGCCGCGCAGGCGGCGATGCTGATGGTCAAGGTCGACGCCGAGGGCTTCGACGATCTCGATCGTCGCCTGCTGAAGACGATTGTCGAGAGCTTCGACGGCGGCCCGGTCGGCGTCGAGTCGCTGGCCGCCGCGCTCAGCGAGGACCGCGGCACCATCGAGGACGTGGTCGAGCCCTATCTGATCCAGCAGGGCTACCTGGTGCGCACCGCGCGCGGCCGCATGGCGACCAACCGCACCTGGAAGATGCTCGGCCTCAAACCCCAGGGCGGCCCGCCGCCCGATCTGTTCTCGGGCGACTGATGCAGACGTCCAGCAGCGGAAACATTCAACGCGAATTCAGCTGGCCGGTACGGGTTTACTGGGAAGATACCGACGCTGGCGGGGTGGTCTACCACGCCAGCTACGTGCGATTCCTGGAGCGCGGCCGCAGCGAGTGGCTGCGCGCGCTCGGCATCCACCAGCAGGCGCTCGCGACGGACCGCGACCTGCTGTTCGCGATCCGCGCCTTGCAGCTCGATTTCCTGCGTGCGGCCCGACTCGACGACGCGCTTGCGGTGCGCACCTCGATGAAATCGCGGCGCGGCGCCAGCCTGGTGTTCGAGCAGGGCATCTGGCGCGGCGAGGAACTGCTGCTGCGCGCGGAAGTCCGTGCGGTCTGCCTGACGGCCAGCAGCTTCCGGCCGCAGCCGCTGCCGGACGATCTTTTCACCCACGTCGAAACCCATTCACTGTTCAAGGCTTCGGAGTAAACGGCCGCCATGTCGAACAACATCAACGTGCTGGACCTGATCCTGCACGCCAGCCTCCCCGTGCAGCTCGTGATGGTGCTGCTGGTGGTGGCCTCGATCTCGTCCTGGGTCATCATCCTGATGAAGAAGCGCGTGCTCGACCGCGCCTACAAGGGGGCCGACGACTTCGAGGAGCGTTTCTGGTCGGGCACCGACATGAGCGCGCTGATGCGCGAGCTGGGCAATCAGGACGAGCGCGCCACCGGCCTTTCGGCGATCTTCGAGGCGGGCTTCCGCGAGTTCGCGCGGCTGCGCCAGAAGAAGAGCATGGACAACCGCACCCAGCTCGAGGGCGCCCAGCGCGCGATGCGCACCGCGCTCTCGCGCGAAATGGACGCGCTGGAGCACAACCTTGAATACCTCGCCAACGTCGGCTCGATCAGCCCCTACGTCGGTCTGTTCGGCACGGTCTGGGGCATCATGATCAGCTTCATCGGTCTGGCTGACGTCAAGGAAGCCACCATCGCAACGGTCGCGCCCGGCATCGCCGAAGCGCTGATCGCGACCGCCATGGGTCTGTTCGCGGCAATCCCGGCGGTATGGGCCTACAACCGCTACGCCACCCGCGTCGAACGCATCCACACCCGCTACGAGACCTTCGCCGAAGAGTTCTCGACCATCCTGCAGCGTCACGCCCACGTCGACGACTGATCCAGCGGCCCCGGAGCGAGCATCGCCATGCGCAAGCGCACCAAGCGCAAGCTGAAGAACGAGATCAACGTCGTGCCCTATATCGACGTGATGCTCGTGCTGCTGATCATCTTCATGGTCACCGCGCCCCTGTTGAACCTGGGGGTCGAGATCGAGTTGCCCGAGTCAAACGCGCGCCCGGTCGAGACGCAGAAGGATCCGATCGTCGTCGAGGTCAGCTCGGACGGGCGCTTCTTCCTGACCCTGCAGGGTGCACCCGCCGAAGAGATCGACCCGGAAGCGCTGGTCGCCAAGGTCAGTGCCTTCGTGCGCAACAACCCCGAGGTGCAGGTGATGGTGGCCGGCGATCGCCGCACCGACTACGGCACGGTCTACCAGGGCATGGTTTTGCTGCAGCAGGCCGGCGTGTCCAAGGTCGGGCTGATGAGCAAGCCCGAAGCGAACTGACCGGGCCGCCCTGATCGCAATGGAAACCCGCGCGGACAAGCTGGTCTCACTGGTGCTGGCGATCGGCCTGCACCTGGCCCTGTTCGGCCTGCTGTTTGTCGGCATGCTCTGGCAGAAGCCGGCCGAGTCGCCGTCGGTGCGCGGCGAGCCCATCATGGCCACCCTGGTGATGGGCGGTGCGCAGCCGGCCACAAACACGCCGCCGCGGCCCGCGCGCCAGGCCGAGCGCGAGACCGCGCCCGCGCCGCAACCGACCCCGTCGCCGAGCCCGCAGACCGCCGAAGCGCCGCCGCAGGCCGCGCCGCAGGCGCCGGTGCAGACGCCTGACACCGAGGATGCAGAACGCGCCGCGCGCAATGCGCTGGCGGAAGCCGAGCGGCTGGAGCAGGAGCAGCGCGAGAAGCGTCGCCAGGAGCAGGTGCTGCTGGAGCAGCAGGCGCAGGAAGAAGCCCAGCGCCTGCAGCGCCTGCGCGAACAGCAGGAGCGCGAGCAGCAGGCCGAACTCGACAAGATCCGCCAGCAGCGCGAGGCCGCCGAGCGCCAGCGCCGGATCGAGGAAGAAAAGCTCAAGCAGCTGCAGGATCTCCAGCGTCAGCCGAGCACGCAGAACCGCCCGGGTAACGCCGATCGAGAGCAGCCGGCGACGCAGAACGTCGGTGAGGTGGGCAATCGGGGCACGGATGACAGTCTGCTGGGGCGGTATCAGGAAGCAATTCGGCAGTCGATCTATCGCAACTGGCTCCGCCCGGAAACCACGCAGGCCGGCCTTCGCTGCCGGATCGTTGTCACCCAGATCCCGGGAGGCGAGGTGATCTCGGTGGCCTTCTCGAACCCCTGCAACGCGGACGAATTGACGCGCCGCTCGATCGAAGCGGCGGTGATGAAGGCGAACCCGCTGCCGTTCGAGGGGTTCCAGAGCGTGTTCGAGCGACAGTTCCCGGTGAACTTCACCTATGACGGGGGCTGAATCGATCCGTCGCAGGAAGGGCGTAGCGAAGGCTGCAATCGTCCTAGTGCTTTGCACTGCCTGGCTGTCGACCGCGTGCGCCGAAGCCGACGCGCTTCGGGCCACCGCTGTTGCAGGGCTGGCCGGTTTCACTGAACCCGTGAAGGACAACAGCGCGAGCTCTTCCGACTCCGAGCTCCGCGTGGCCTACATGCAAGTCGTACAGCGCGCGGTGATGTTGAACTGGCTCCGACCCGAATCTGCGCAGCGCGGCCTCCGCTGCACGGTTGAGATCCGCCAGGACAGTGTCGGTAGCGTGACCGAGCTCGAAATCGTCGAGCCCTGCAATGCCGATGCAGCCACTCGAGAATCCATCGCGGCCACTGTTCGCCGCGCTGAACCGCTTCCTCACGAAGGCTTCGAGTCAGTGCAGGCCGCCAGCGTGCGCTTCGTTTTCCGCTACGAGTGACCTGCAAGCGCCCACGTCTGCACGGGGGTCTCCGTTCAGCTTCGCGGCGGCCCCTCGTGTAATGTTCGCGCTTCACGCGAACACCGTACCGGCCCGGACTCCACGAACGGCTGGCCGCGGCTGCGCTTCACGCAATTCCAGGCCCGACATGACTCCGACGATGCCCCGCTTCGCCGCCCTTCTGCTCGCCGCCTGCGCCCTGTTCGCACTGTCCACGGCGCAGGCACAGCGGCTCGAAATCGACATCGTTGGTGGCCACGCCGCCGCCCTGCCGATCGCTGTCGTTCCCTTCGAGTACCTGGGCGCTGGCGCGGCCCCGGAGACCGATATCGGGGCGGTTGTGCGGGCCAATCTGAACCGCAGCGGCTCATTCCGCGCCCTGGCTGAGCGTGACGTGGTCGAAAAGCCGATCCGTTCGGCCGACGTCAACTACGCCACCTGGCGTCTGCTCAAGCAGGACTTCCTGGTGGTCGGCCGAGTGCTCGACGGCACCGACGGCGGTTACCGGGTCGAGTTCGAACTGCTCGACGTCGCCAAGCAGGAACGCATGCTGGGCCTAGCCATGATCGGCCGCGCCGGCAGCCTGCGCGACGTCGCCCACCAGGTCTCTGACCAGATCTACGAGCGCATCCTCGGCATGCGCGGTGCCTTCTGGACCCGCATCGCCTACATCACCGCCACCGGCCTCGGCCGTGACATGCAGTACGCGCTGATGGTGGCCGATGCCGATGGCTTCAACCCGCAGCCGGTGGTGCGTTCGCGCGAGCCCCTGCTGTCGCCAGCCTGGAGCCCGGACGGCCGCCGCGTCGCCTATGTCAGCTTCGAGCGCGGCAATTCCTCGATCTACATCCAGGACATCGGCAGCGGCCAGCGCGAACTGGTGGCCAGCCATCGCGGCATCAACGGCGCCCCAAGCTTCTCGCCCGATGGCAGCAAGCTGGCCCTGACGTTGTCGCGCACCGGCAACCCCGAGGTCTACGTGATGGACCTTGGCAGCAAGCAGCTGACCCAGCTGACTCGCCACTGGGGCATCGATACCGAGCCGACCTGGGCACCCGACGGCAACTCGATCTTCTTCACCTCGGACCGCGCCGGCAAGCCGCAGATCTATGAAGTGCCGGCTGCGGGTGGCGACGCTCGGCGCATCAGTTTCCTCGGCGATTACAACGCCCGGCCCTCGGTTTGCTGCGATGGCAAGAAGCTGGCGATGGCGCAGGGTCAGGGAAATGTTTATCGTATTGCGGTTTTGGACCGCACCGTGGGCAACCCCGGCGTCCAGAATCTCGTCTCGGTCGGCAATCTGGATGAATCGCCGAGCTTTGCCCCGAATGGAAGCATGCTGATCTACGCCGCCCGCGAGGGCAGGCGTGGCGTTTTGTATGCCGTCTCTGCCGACGCCCGCGTCCGGCAGCGGCTCGTATTTGCCGATGGCGACGTCCGGGAGCCCGCCTGGTCGCCCTACCGGCAGCGCTGAAAGCCTTCGGGCTGAGGCGCATGTGTCACCCCGGCGCAGCCCGCAAGGCTTGCGCCACCCTCACGACAGGACGTCGTAGGGCACGGTCCGAAGGCCGCAAGGCCACAGGACAGCGGGAGCAGGCAGGCCGAAGCCGAGAGGCGCTGGCATCGACCTGCACTTGGGTCCAAGCGCTGGAAAGCGTGTGATCCGAGGGCCCCGCTCGAGGATGGGCTCAATTCACCAGTGACACCCCTAAGACTGCATCCGATCGCAACCCCAAGGACCCTGCTCCAATGAACACGATGACCCGCCTGCTGATCGCCGCCGCGACCGTGGCTGCCCTGGCCGCCTGCGCCAAGAAAGAGACCGTTGCTCCCGCCCAGCCCGAGCCGGCCCAGCCGACCCAGCCGACCCAGCCCGTCAGCGACGGCCGCTACACCCCCGAAGACCTCGACCGCGACCCCTGCCTGGTCAAGCGCGTCGTCTACTTCGACTTCGACATGACCGACATCAAGCCCGAGTTCGCCTCGATCCTGGCTTGCCACGCCAAGTACCTGACCGACCGTCCGTCGGCCCGCGTCACCCTGGAAGGCCACGCCGACGAGCGCGGTTCGCGCGAGTACAACCTCGGCCTGGGCGAGCGTCGCGGCAATGCCGTGAACGGCGCCGTGCTGTCGAACGGCGGCTCCGCCAGCCAGCTGACCGTCGTCAGCTACGGCGAAGAGCGTCCGACCTGCACCGATTCGACCGATGGCTGCTGGGGCCAGAACCGTCGCGTCGAGATCGTCTACACCGCCCGCTGATGCGCGCACTCAGCCTCTTCGCAGGCTGCCTGGCAACGGCGACCCTCTGGGTCGCCGTTGCCTCGCCGGCGACTGCCCAAGGTTCCCGCCTTTCGCTGGCCGATCGCGTTGCGCGGCTTGAGCAGCAGCAGTCCGGCGGCGACCAGGCCCAGGCCAACATCCAGCTCTTGAACCAGATCAGCGAGCTGCAGGCGGAAATCGCCAGCTTGCGCGGCCTGGTGGAACAGCAGGCCTTCGAGATCGAAGCCCTGTCCAAGCGTGGGCGCGACCAGTACCTCGACCTCGACAGCCGCGTGGGCCGTCTTGAAGGTGGCGGTGCCGTCGTCGATGGCGCGAGCGAAGAGAGCCCGCCCGAAGCGCCTGTCGAAGAGATCGCGCTCGATGGCGGCAGCGACTCTGCTTCCGTCGCCTTCGAAGATCCCGAAGTCCGCGCCCCCGTCGAAGGGCTTGTGGGCACCGCTGCCCTGGGTGGCAGCGATACCGCGCCGGCCGAAATCGAAAGCGTGCGTGGCAACCCCGAAGACGAGCGCCGGAGCTACGACGCTGCCTTCGATGAGCTGAAGGAAGGCCGCTACGCCGAAGCCGCACGACGCTTCCAGAGTTTTCTGCAGCTCTATCCGGACGGCGAGTACGCCCCGAACGCGCAGTACTGGCTGGGCGAGTCCTATTACGTCACCCAGAATTACCAGATCGCGCTCGAAGCCTTCCAGACTCTTCTGCGCAAGTTCCC
>JBIJCA010000033.1:0-23402 GCA_044344935.1 Aquimonas sp.
GCTGTACCGGGGCGAGTCTCCACGCCACGGTGGGCCAGGGCCCACCCTATCGCTCGCCTCGCATAGGGTGGGCCCTGGCCCACCATGAGCCCCGCTCTTGCCGAGGTCATCGCAATCGCACGGTGCGGACGACCGCCATCGAGGCTTCAGAGCGGCACACCGAGGCGAGCGTCCTCGTTGTGCCGGGGTGAGTCTCTACGCCACGGTGGGCCAGGGCCCACCCTATAGGCGTGACGCGATTACAGTGTCGATCGCACGTGCGACGGAGCCCCCATGCGCCTCTTGCTTATCGAAGACGACACCCTGCTCGGCGAAGGCCTGCAGGAGGCCCTGCGGCGGGCCGGCTACACCGTTGACTGGCTGCAGGACGGCCAGCACGCGCTGGATGCACTGCGCGACGGCGGCTTCGATATCGCCGTGCTCGACCTCGGCCTGCCGCGGCTCGACGGCCAGCGGGTGATCCGCCAGGCGCGCGCGGCGGGCGCGGTGCTGCCGGTGCTGGTGCTGACCGCGCGCGATGCGGTCGCCCATCGCGTGGAAGCCCTCGACGGCGGCGCCGATGACTTTCTTGCCAAACCCTTCGACCCGGCCGAACTGCTGGCGCGCCTGCGCGCCCTGCTGCGCCGGCGCGAGGCCGCACCGCGCATGCAGCTGGCCTTTGCCGGCATCGAGCTGGACCCGGTGCGCTTCGAGGCGCGGCTGGGCGGCCAACTGCTCGACCTGCCGCGGCGCGAGTTCGCGCTGCTGCATTCGCTGGTCGAAGCCAACGGCCGGGTGGTCTCGCGCGAGCTGCTGCAGCAGCGCCTGTACGGCTGGGACGAGGACGTCAGCAGCAACACCCTGGAGGTGCTGATCCACCACCTGCGGCGCAAGCTCGGCGCCGAGCGCATCGGCACCGTGCGCGGCATCGGCTACCGCCTGCTGGCGCCGGCATGAGGACGCTGTGGAAGCCGCTGCTGTTCGGACTGCTGCTGGCCACGGCGGTGGCCGGCGCCCTGAGTACCTGGGTCAGCTGGCGGGCCGCGCACGTCGAGGTCGACGAACTGCTCGATGCCGAGTTGTCGCAGTCGGTGCGGGGTTTGGCGGTGCTGGCTGAAGGCCTGCTCGACGAAGCTGTGGCCCCCGCCGAGCCGCGCCTGTTGCCGGCCTGGCAGGGCACCATGCAGCAGCTGGGAGCGGCCGCCACCGGTGCGCGCGGGCATGCCTACGAGCGCCTGCGTCGCTACTACCTGTGGCGTGACGGCCGCCTGCTGCTGCGTTCGGAAGAGGCGCCCGAGCTGATGCCCGACGCAGCGATTGAGGGGTTCGGCCAGGTCCAGGTGGGCGATCGCATCTGGCGCAGTTTCCGTCTCGACGGCGCCGGTGGCCTGCGCGTGCTGGGCATGGAGCCGCTGCGCGTGCGCGATCACATCAGCGCCGAGATCGCCCGCGGCATGTTCTGGCCCCTGCTGCTGGAGCTGCCGCTGATGGGCCTGATGATCTGGGTGGTGGTGCGCACGGGCAGCCGCTCGCTGCGGCGCATCGCCCGCGCGGTGTCGGCGCAGGCCGGTGACCAGCTGCAGCCGATCGAGCGCACCCGCGTGCCGGTCGAGATCCACGGCCTGGTCGATGCCATCAATGATCTGCTTGGCCGCGTCGATGAAACCCTGCGCCGCGAGCGCCGCTTCATCGACGAGGCCGCGCACGAGCTGCGCACGCCGGTGGCCGGCATGCGCCTGCACCTGTCGAACCTGATCGAGGCCGAGGACGCGACCGCGCGCGCGCGCGCCCTGGCGCAGATCCAGCGCGGGCAGGCGCGGCTGGAGCGCGGCGTCGCCCAGCTGCTGACCCTGAGCCGGCTGGGACCGGGTGCGCCGCTGCCGCAGCCTCGGCGTGTCGACCTCGCCGCGCGGCTGCCCGGATGGCTGGCGGAGTGGATCGACGCAGGGTTGGCCAACGACGACGAACTGGAGCTCATCGCCGAGCCCGGCTGTGCGATCGGGATCGACCCCGAACAGCTGCAGGTGCTGCTGCGCAACCTGGTCGACAACGCGCTGCGCCACGGCGGTCGGCCGGCTCAGGTGCGGATCGAGGTCGGACGGCATGCGAACGAAGTGCGCCTCGCCGTTGAGGACGCCGGCCCAGGCCTGCCGCCCGACGAACGCGCGCGTGTGCTCGATCCCTTCTATCGCCCGCCGGGCACGCAGGCCGACGGCAGTGGTTTGGGCCTGTCGATCGTCGCCCGAGTGGTCGAGCTGTCCGGCGGCCAGCTCAGCCTGGGTGCGGGGCGCGAGGGTCGCGGCCTGCGCGTGGAGATCGCCTGGCCGGCGAGTCCCCGAGTGCCATAGGGTGGGCCCCGGCCCACCATGGGCTTCACGCTTGCCACGGTGATGGCTGTCCAAAGCTCACGGCGCTTCGGTTCGCCAACGAGAGCGATGGAACGAGGGGTCGCATTCGCAGCGCGCAGCCGGGCGGGAAGAGCGATACCGGTGGGAGTGTTCGCGCATGGACAAGACACACCGGGGCGATCCTCAGCGCCACGGTGGGCCGGGGCCCACCCTAGGTCCGCAGCTTCCAGCCCAGCCAGATCCGGTAGATCGCCGGGATCAGCAGCATCGACAGCAGCGGGGCGCTGAGCATGCCGCCGAGCATGGGGGCGGCGATGCGCTGCATGGTCGCCGCGCCGGCGCCGTCGCTGAGCAGGATCGGCGTGAGCCCCACCAGCAGGGTCAGCACGGTCATGGCCTTGGGCCGCACGCGCTGCACCGCGCCTTCCTCCAGCGCCGCATCCAGCTCACGCAGGGTTCCGAGGCGACCCGTGGCGCGCGCGCGCTCCACCGCCTGCGCGAGATACAGCAGCATCACCACGCCGAACTCTGCCGCCACGCCGAACAGGGCGAGGAAGCCGACCACCACCGCCACCGAAAGCGCGTAGTCGAGACCCCACAGCAGCCACAGCCCGCCGACCACCGATAGTGGTGCCGTGAGCAGCACGATCACCGCGTCCGGCCAGCGGCGGAAGATCAGATACAGCAGCACCAGAATGATCCCGAGCGCAGCCGGAATCGCGAGGCTCAGGCGCTCGCTCGCGCGCAGCAGGCTTTCGTACTGGCCGGTCCAGCCGAGGCTCACGCCGGGCGGCAGCTGCACGCGCTCGGCCAGCGCCGCATCGGCCACACGCATGGTGCCGATCAGGTCACGCGTATCGGTGTCGACGAAGACCCAGGCAGTCAGGCGCGCGTTCTCGCTGCGGATCATTGCCGGCGCCTCAACCAGTTCGATGTCGGCCAGCCGCCCCAGCGGCACCTGCGCGCCGGATGGCGTCACCACGCCGAGTTCGGCCAGCGCCTCGGGCGTGTCGCGCACGTCCTGCGGCAGGCGCATCGCCACCGGAAAGCGCCGACGCCCCTCGTAGGCCGTCGCGATCGGCGCGCCGCCCACCGCTTCGCCCAACCAGGCCATGAAGGCCTCCATCTCGACGCCGTAGCGGGCCAGGTCCTCGCGGCGCGGGCGGATCTCCAGGCTGCGCGCCATAGCGCCGCGATCGGCGAAGGCCGAGCGGATGCCGGGCACGTCGGCCAGTGCGGCTTCGACCTCGGTGGCGAGTGCGGTCAGCTGCTGCAGATCGTCGCCGGCGATGCGCACCCCGAGCGGCGTGCGCAGGCCGGTCGACTGCATGTCGATGCGCGTGCGGATCGGCTGCACCCAGGCATTGGTGACGCCCGGAATGCGCAGGCGGGCGTCGAGCTCGGCGATCAGCGCGTCCATGCCCATGCCCGCGCGCCATTCCGACTCGGGCTTCAGCCGGATCGTGGTCTCGATCATCGAGATCGGCGCGGGGTCGGTCGCGCTGTCGGCGCGGCCGATCTTGCCGAACACGGTCTCGACCTCGGGGGTCTGCCGGATCAGCCGGCTGGTCTGCTGCAGCAGCTCCTGCGCCTTGCCGGGCGAGAGCTCGGGCAGGGTGGTGGGCATGTACATCAGGTCGCCCTCCTCCAGCTGCGGCATGAACTCGCTGCCCAGCTGGCGCAGCGGATACAGCGCGCTGGCGGCGATCGCGAGGCTCAGCAGCACGGTCAGCCAGGGCGCGCGCAGCACGCCGCGCAGCACCGGCCGGTACAGCGCGATCAGGGTGCGCGAGAGGATCTGCTCGTGTTCACCGCGGATGCGTCCGCGCACGCACAGCGCCATCAGCACCGGCCCCAGCGTCACCGCCAGCACGGCCGCGGCCAGCATGGCCCAGGTTTTGGTCCAGGCCAGTGGCGCGAACATGCGGCCTTCCTGCGCTTCCAGCAGGAACACCGGCAGGAAGCTGAGCGCGATGATGAGCAGCGACATGAACACCGCCGGCCCGACCTCGATGCAGGCCTCGGCGACCAGCTTGAGGCGCTCGGGCTCGTCCGGCTCGCGGGCGTGATCCTCTTTGAAGTGCTCGATGCGCTTGTGTGCGTTTTCGACCAGAACAATCGCCGCATCGACCATGGCGCCGATGGCGATCGCGATGCCGCCCAGCGACATGATGTTGGCGTTGATGCCCTGCAGCCGCATGATCGCCAGCGCCGCGAGTACGCCCAGCGGCAGCAGCAGGGCCGGCACCAGGGCCGAGCGGAAGTGGCCGAGGAAGAGCAGGCAGACCAGGCCGACCACGAGGATCTCCTCGACCAGCTTGGTCGAGAGGTGATCGACCGCGCGCTCGATCAGGGCCGAGCGGTCGTAGGTGGTGACGATCTCCACGCCCGCGGGCAGGCTGGATTTCAGGGCCGCAAGCCGCGCTTCGACCGCTTCGATGACCTCGCGCGCATTGCCGCCGTCGCGCATCACCACGATGCCGCCGACCACCTCACCCTCGCCGTCGAGATCGGCAATGCCCTGGCGCGGGCCGGCGCCGAAGCGGATCTCGGCGACATCGCCGAGCAGCACCGGCACGCCGTTCATCAGCGGCCCCAGCGGCACCTGCGCGAGGTCTTCGAGCTGACGCAGGAAGCCCACGCCGCGCAGGCTGATCTCGCCCTCACCAACCTCGATCAGCGAGCCGCCGCGCTCCGCGCCTGCCGCGCGGATGCGCGCCGCCACGTCGTTGATCTGCAGACCGTACTGGCGCAGACGCAAGGGGTCGATGATGGCCTGGTACTGCCGCTCCATGCCGCCGACCGTGGCGACCTCGGAAACGCCGGGCAGAGCCTGCAGTTCGAGCTTCAGGAACCAGTCCTGCAGCGCGCGCAGCTCGGACAGATCCTGTCGCCCGCTGCGGTCGACGAGCGCGTACTGGTAGACCCAGCCGACGCCGCTGGCATCGGGCCCGAGCGCGGGCTCGACGCTGTCGGGCAGCTCCGCACGCGCCTGGCTCAGGTACTCCAGGACCCGCGAGCGTGCCCAGTACGGGTCTGTTCCGTCTTCGAACAGCACGTAAACGAAGGAGTCGCCGGTCATCGAGAAGCCGCGCACGTGGCGCGCGCCCGGCACGGCCAAGAGGCGCGAAGCCAAGGGATAGGTGATCTGGTCCTCGACCAGCTGCGGCGACTGCCCCGGCCACTCGGTGCGCACGGTGACCTGAACGTCGGACAGATCGGGAATCGCGTCGACCGGCAGCGTGCGCATGGCCTGCAGCGCGGCCAGGCTCAGCAGCAGGGAGAGCAGCAGCACCAGCCCGCGATTGGCCAGCGAGGCGCGGATGAGCGCGGCGATCATGGCTGGGCTCCGAGAGCCGGGATTGGGGATTCGGGATTCGGGATTCGTAGAGCGCGCCACGGCGACTGCCACGCGCTGTCCCTGCTCTTCGTAGGAGACTGCTTGCAGGCGACCGCAGCTTTCGCCTTTGTCTCGCCCTGCGGGTCGCGAGCAAGCTCGCTCCTGCAAACAGCTGGGGCACTAAGGCCGATGGTGCAACGACAGTTCTCTGCCTCAATGCGCATGACCCGCCTCCAGTCGCTGCAGGCCCGCGCGCAGCGCGGCTTCGGAGTCGAGCAGGAACTGCGCCGACACCACGACGCGCTCGCCTTCCTTCAGCCCGTGCAGGATCTGGGTGCGGCCGTCGGCGCGCAGGCCGGCGTGCACCTCGGCCACGCGGAAGCGGCCCTCGCCGGCATCGAGCACCACGCGCTCGCCGTCGGCGCTGCGGATCACCGCCTCGCTGGGCACGGTCAGCACCGGCTCGCCGTCTTCGCCGCGCAGCCGGGCCTCCATGTACTGGCCGACGCGCAGCAGGCCGCGACGGTTGGGTACCGGCACGCGCAGCTGCACGGTGCGGGTCATCGCGTCCTGGCTTGGATACACGTAGCTGACCTCGCCGCGCCACAGGCGATCCGGCTGGTTCGGAAGATTCAGCGCGGCGTAGATCGTGCCGCTGCCCAAGCGTTCGAGCTCCTCGGGGAACACCGCCACGCTCACCCAGACTTCGTCCAGGTCGGTGATCTCCAGCGCGATGGTGGACGGTTCGACATACATGCCGTGGCGCACATCGAGCATCGTCACCACGCCGTCGCCCGGCGCGCGCACCGGCACCCGCTGCAGCGAACTGCCGCGCTGGGCCAGGGCCACGATGAACTCGTCGTCCACACCGAGTCGGCGCAGGCGCTCGCCGGCCGATCGCTGCGCACGCGACCCCGCACCGCCCGAGCGCAGCGCGATCAGGTAGTCCTCCTGGGCGGCGACCAGATCCGGCGCGTACAGCTCCATCAGGACCTGGCCGGCGCGCACGCGCTCGCCCAGCGCATGCACGCGCAGTTCCTCGATCCAACCGGGAACGCGGGTGTGCACGTGACGGATGCGATGCTGGTCGGCCACCACCTCGGCCGGTGCGCGCACCCGCGGCGACAGCACGCGGCGCTCGACTTCGGCGGTGCGGATGCCCAGCGCCTGGCGCAGGCCGGCATCCACTTCGATGACGGGTGCGGCCTGCGCAGCGCTGCCGCTGCGCGCGACCAGGTCCATGCCGCAGATCGGGCAGCTGCCCGGTGTCTCGCTGCTGATCTGCGGGTGCATGGGACAGACGTAGAGCGAGGGCGCCGTCGTCGCGGTGCCGGGCAGGGCATCGGTGCCGGTGGCGGCGGGCAGAGCGGAGCCTGCCAAGGGCGCCTGCGTCGAGTCGGCGTGGTCCGCGAGGTCGTGATCGTGATCGTTCTCGTGATCGCCGTGGCCGGCGCGATCCTCAAGACCTGCGTTCCCACCTGCGCCCTGCGCGCGGTCCGCGTGGTTCGCGCCTGCGGCGGAGGCCGCGTGCGCCGAGTGCTCTTCGTGTGTGTGTTCGGACGCGGGCGGCCTTTCCTGCGCTGCGATCGGCAGGGCCGGCAGGGTGAGGGCGGACAGTGACAGCGGCAGGGCCAGCAGCAGGGCGCAGCGACGCTGCGACCGGACGGAAACGGCGGACATGGGGGATCTCCAGCAACAGGGGCCGGGCGCGGCCCGGCGGCTCAGGCGTGATGCGCTGGGCGGCTGGAGATCGGGGGGCGGAGCAGGGGCGCAGTCATGCGCAGCGGAGGCGATGGGATCTCGAATGCCGTCACCTGGATCGGGGGGACGCGCGCCGGCAACAGCGCGATGTCGACCGGCGGCACCTGCACCCGGCACTGCTTGCAGTGGTCGCAGCCGGCTGTCGCCGTGTCGGGCGTTTCAGGGCTTGCGTCGTCGATAGTCATCGCGGCCGCGCGCGCCGCCTTGGCGTGCGGGCAATCCGGCATGCCGGCGTGCGCGGCGGCGTCTGTGTTCGCTGTCGCTGAGTCCAGCGGCACCGCCGCCGCCATCGGGCAGCCGCGCGCCGCCGCGCCGGCGGCGAGGCAGAGCATCAGCAGCAGGGTGAACAGACGGCGCAGCATGGGCAGGAGTGTAGCGCCCTGCCGCGCGGTTGTTGGCAAGCGATCGTGAGTGCCGGCGATGCATCCGGCCCGGGCGAGCCCGGCGGATCAAGCGCTCGGACCTTCACCCTGCGCGTTGCCGGCGCTCGACCGTGAGTCCAGCGGGGCCGGCGAGCCCGATGGGTCTCGATCCGCCATGCGCTGCCCTCTGCGACCCCACTGAGGTATCCGTCAGCCGCGGTCTGTTGCGGGCTTGCGCCATCGGCAGGCGCGGCCTGTGCCGGCCACGCCGTCAGCCCGACAGCCGCGGCGCAGGTCCGGCCACCGGGCCAAGTCTGCAGGGCGGTGCGCGCCAAGGCAGAATCAGCGCATGACCCTACCCTCTGATTCGGCGCTCACGCAGTGGCTGGCCCGTGCCCGCGAGGGCGACGGTGATGCCCTGCGGCAGGCGTTTGCGGGGGTCTATGCCGAACTGCGGCGGCTGGCGCATCGGCAGCTGGCGGGGCAGCCCGAGCGCACGCTCAACACCACGGGCCTCGTGCACGAAGCCTTCCTGCGTCTGCAGGGCCACGCCGGCGAGGTGCGCGATCGCGGCCATTTCTTCGCACTGGCGGCACGGGTGATGCGCCAGGTGGTGGTCGACTTCGCCCGCGAGCGGCTCAGCGAAAAGCGCGGCAGCGGTGATCGCGGCCTGCCGCTCGAGGGCATCGATGTCGCCGAGGCGCGCGAGGCCGAGCACCTGCTGGCGGTCGACGACGCCCTGCGGCGGCTGGCCGAGCGCGAGCCGCGCCAGGCGCAGGTGGTGGAGTGCCGCTACTTCGCCGGCCTCACCGAGCCCGAGACCGCCGAGGCCCTGGGCATCGGCGAGCGCAGCGTGCAGCGCGACTGGCAGCAGGCCCGCGCCTGGCTGCGCGAGCAGCTGGCGTGAACACCACCGCCGCGCCGGACGATGACGAGGACTTCCTCGTCCCCGGCGGCGCGCTGGCGGGCGCACTGGGTCAACGCCTGCTGGAGCGACTCGGGCCGCCCCGCCCGAAGCCCGGCCAACGCTTCGGACCCTTCGCACTGGTGCGAGCGCTCGGGCGCGGCGGCATGGGCGAGGTCTGGCTGGCGCAGCGTGCCGACGGCGCCTTCGACCAGCAGGTCGCGCTGAAGTGGCTGCAGGCCGCCGGGCTTGGCGATGCCGACGCCCTGCTCGCGCGCGAGCGCGGCCTGCTGGCCGGGCTCGATCACCCGCACATCGCGCGCCTGATCGACGGCGGTCGCAGCGAGGCGGGCCTGACCTGGTTCGCGATGGAGTACGTCGACGGCCTGCGTCTCGATGCGCATGCGCGTGAACATCGCCTCGACCTGCGCGCGCGCCTGCGCCTGCTGCTGCCGCTGTGCGCGGCGCTGGCCTTCGCGCATCGGCGGCTGGTGGTGCACGGCGACTTGAAGCCCGCCAATGTCATGGTCGACCGCGAGGGCCAGCCCAAGCTGCTCGACTTCGGCATCGCGCGCCTGCTGAAGTCCGACAGCGAAGGCCTCGCTGCGGCGCTCACGCCGGGCTGGGCCAGCCCGGAGCAGCGCCGCGGCGAAGCGCTGGGCACGGCCAGCGACGTCTACCAGCTGGGCCTGCTGCTGGCCTGTCTGGCGGCGCTGCCGGTACAGGACGCGCTGTCGTCGACGGCGCTGCCCGGTACCGTCGTCGCTGCCCCTGCGGCTGCCCATGCCGTCGAGCCGGACACGCTCGCCGATCCGGAGCTGCGCGCCATCGCCCTGCGCGCCTGCGCGCCGCGCCCGGAGCAGCGCTACCCCAGCGTCGATGCCTTTGCCGACGATCTGCGGGCGTGGCTTGAGCATCGACCGGTCTCGGCGGTGTCGGCATCGGCGTTCTATCGTCTGCGCAAGCGCCTGCGCCGGCATCCGCTGGCGAGCGCGCTGGGTGTTGCGGGCGGCATCGCGCTGATCGCGCTCGGCCTCGGCCTGCAGCAGCAGCGCGAAGCGGCCTTGGCCGCGGCCGCACGCGCCGAGCGTGAGGTCCTGCAGGCGCGTCGCGAATCCGAACGCAGCGCGGCCGCGCTCGGCTTTCTCGGCGAGCTGTTGGGCAAGGCGCAGCCGGGCGAGCATCGCGGCCGCATTCCGACCGTGGAGGATGCGCTGAGCGCCGGCGCCGAGCGCCTGCGCGAGGACAGCGCGATGCCGCCGGCCCTGCGCGGCGCCCTGCTGGCGCGGCTCGGCAGCATCCGCATCGAGCGCAGTGAGTTCGGCCAGGCCCGCGCCCTGCTCGAAG
Organism: Aquimonas sp.; assembly: GCA_044344935.1. Classification (GTDB taxonomy): domain Bacteria; phylum Pseudomonadota; class Gammaproteobacteria; order Xanthomonadales; family Xanthomonadaceae; genus Aquimonas. The sequence continues at coordinate 10,042 of JBIJCA010000033.1, forward strand.
CCGCGGTGCCGCTGCTGCGCGCCGCCGACGAGGACCCGGTGCTGCTGTCCGAGGCCGAGGGCGAGCTCGCCTACAGCCTCGACTACAGCGACTCGGCGCGCGCCCTGCCGCTGTTCGACGCGGCCATCGCCCGGCTGTCCGCGCTGCCGGGCGAACAGGCGCGGCGTCTGCGTCTGCAGCGGCTGCGCGCGAGCCTGCTGTACGGCATCGGTCGCTACGAAGACGCGGCCGCGGCGCTGCGCGCGCATCTCTCGGAGTCCGACGTCCTGCTGGGCGAGGACAGCGTCGAGTCCGGCATGGGCCGCGTGCTGCTGGCGATGAGCCTGAACGCCCAGGGCGACATCGCGGGCGGGCTGGCCGCCAGCGAGCGCGCCTGGCGCACGCTCAAGGCGGCTCTGGGTCAGGCGCATCCGCGCAGCGTGCAGGCCGGCAACGGCTACGCCAGCGCGCTCTACAACCACGGCCGCTACGCCGAGCAGATCGCCGTGCTCGACGAGCTGCTCGCCACTGCGCGCACGCTGTGGGGCGAAGCGCATCCGCGCGTCGCCCTGCTGCTGACCTGGAAGGGCGCCGGGCTGCTGGCCGCGCAGCGCGCTGCCGAAGCGGTCGAGGCGCTGGAGCGCGCGGCTGCGCTGTACGCCGCCGCAGATCCCGACGATGACCTCGGCAGCCCCAACACCCTGGGCGCGCTCGGCGATGCCTATGCCGCGCTGGGTCGCAGCGAAGACGCTCTGGCCGCGTACGCGCGCATGGCGGACGTCGAGCGCGAACGCACCACCGCCCTGCCGCCGGACGACGGCAGCCGCGCGATCAAGCCGGCGCGCCTGCTGGTCCAGCTCGGCCGCCACGACGAAGCCCGCCGCGCCTTGAGCGAAGCCGAATCCCGCGCCGCCCGCAGCGGCCACACCAACGCCAGTCTGCGCCGCGAGCTGGACGCCCTGCGCGAAGCGATTGAACACCCATAGGGTCGGTCTTGAACTGCTACGGCGATTGCGGATGCCGCGCAGCGGTGGGTCAAGACCCACCCTATGAACGGGCGGGAGACCCATAGGGTGGGTCTTGACCCACCATGACCTTGACCCTGCGGCACGCCATGGGCTCGCGGTGCGTCTCGCGTCATGCTGTGGCTCCGCCCAACGCCATGCCCCACGCGAACGGCGAATCCCAAGCCAGACGCACGCTGCGAATGCGGATGCCGCGCAGCGGTGGGTCAAGACCCACCCTATGTGTTGCAAGGTTCATAGGGTGGGTCTCGACCCACCATGGCCTTGACCCCGCGGCACGCCATGGGCTCGCGCGGGCAAAACTCCTACACGTGTTCGCGGTGTCCTGCGGTCGCGTGTGTCGAGGCGGGGCGCCGATTCTGCGCGCATGCCGAACTATCGCCGCCTACGTCTTCCTGCCGCGACCTGCTTCTTCACCGTCAATCTGTGGAATCGCGAGCAGCGCCTGCTGGTCGATCACATCGACGCCCTGCGAATGGCTTTTCGCTCCACCCGCCGACAGCGCCCGTTCGATCTGCTGGCGGCGGTGGTGCTGCCGGATCACCTGCACTGCCTCTGGACCCTGCCCGAGGGCGATGACGACAACGCCACCCGCTGGCGCCAGATCAAGACGCTGTTCACCCTGAGCCTGCCGCCAGTTGAGCCGGTGAGCGCAAGCCGCGGCGACAAGGGCGAGCGCGGCATCTGGCAGCGACGCTACCTCGAGCGATTGATTCTCGATGAGCGCGACCTGCGCGCACACATCGACTACATCCACTACAACCCGGTCAAGCACGGCCACGTCGAACGGGCCATCGACTGGCCGCATTCCAGCGTGCATCGCTACGTGCGCGAGGGGCTGCTCGCGCCTGATTGGGGCACGTCCCTGCATCGCTTCGTGCCCAGCGCGACGCCTGTGGCGGGGTGATCAACACGCCAACCGTGCGGTCGTGCCAGGGGTGGGGTGGCTTGGCAGCGCATGGGCGTGCGGCGCGTGCGGGGAGAGGCGAGTTCGGCGTGACGCGAGTGTCGAGCTCCGGTGGGTCAAGACCCACCCTATGAACCTTGCAACACATAGGGTGGGTCTCGACCCACCGTGCTTCGATGTTCGCGCGGTCTCTCGAAAGCCTCACGCCGCGTGCTCGGGAAGGACTCGCGCAAGCCCCGGCCCCCACTCCACTACACTCCCCCCCATGCTCTGGGAAACCCTCACCGCCGCCCGCGATCTTGGCCGCCTGCATGACGTGGCGGGCGTGCTGGTGCGGCATGGGTTTGGCGATGTCGCGCGAAGGCTGGGCATGCTGGGCGCGCTGGAGCGGGTCGGCCGGGTGCTGCCGACGCAGAATCTGGAGGCGCTGGTCGCCTTGAAGCCCGAGCAGCGCCTGCGCTGCGTGCTGGAGGAACTCGGCCCCTGCTTCGTCAAGCTCGGCCAGGTGCTGGCGACGCGCGTGGACCTGTTCGGGCCGGACTGGATCGCCGAGTTCGGCAAGCTGCAGAACCAGGTGCCCGCGGTCGACTTCGCGCTGCTGCGTCCGCAGCTGGAGCAGGACGTCGGCGGCAGCGTCGAGGCCGTGTTCGCCGAGTTCGACACCACGCCGCTGGCCGCCGCCTCGATCGCCCAGGTGCACCGCGCCCGACTGCACGATGGCCGCGCGGTGGTGGTCAAGATCCGTCGCCCCGACATCGAGGCGACCGTCGCCGCCGACACCCGCCTGCTGGAGCGCGCGGCGCGTCTGGTCGAGTCGGAGTGGCCGGAGTGGCGGCGCTACCAGCCGCTGGCTCTGGTGCGGCAGCTGAAGTCCTCGCTGCGGCGCGAGCTCGATCTGGCCGCCGAGGGCCGGCATTCCGAGCGCATCGCGCTGAGCTTCGCCGACGAGCCGCGGATCGTGGTGCCGCGCGTGCATTGGCCGCTCACCGGCACGCGCGTGAACGTGCAGGACTTCATCGACGGCATCGCCCTGTCGGACACGAGCGCGCTGCAGGCCGCCGGCGCCGATCGTCATGCGGTGGCCCGGCTGGGTGCGCAGGCGGTGCTGAAGATGATGTTCGAGGACGGCTTCTTCCACGCCGACCCGCACGCCGGCAACGTGTTCTGGCTGCCGGGTGATCGCCTGGCCCTGATCGATTTCGGCATGGTCGGGCGCCTGTCGGAAGCGCGCCGCGCACAGTTGATCGAGCTGATGCAGGGCCTGGTCGGGCGCGACACCGCCGCGGTGGTTGAGGTGCTGCTGGCCTGGGCCGAAGAAGGCGAGCTGGACGAGGACGCGCTGGCCGAGGACATCGATGCGCTGATCGACAGCTACCACGGCGTTCCGCTGGGCCAGCTGCAGTTCGGCCGTCTGCTGAGCGAGGTGATGGCCCTGCTGCGCGATCACCATCTGGTGCTGCCGGCCGATCTCGCTCTGGTCATCAAGGTCTTCGTCACGCTGGAAGGCATGGGCCGCATGCTCGACCCCGGCTTCGACATGGCCGCCGAGGCCGCGCCTTTCCTGAAGCGCTCGCTGCTCAAGCGCTACCACCCGAAGGCGATGGCGCGTCGCGGCTGGCGCGCGGCCGGCGATGCGCTCGCCCTGCTGCAGGCGATGCCGCGCGAGCTGCGCCAGCTGCTGCAGACCGCGCGGCGCGGGCGCTTCAACGTGCACATCGACGTCGAGCGCCTGAAGCGCTTCGGCGAACAGGTCGAGCACTCGGCCAACCGGCTGAGCATCGGCGTGGTCACCGCCGCGCTGATCATCGGCTCCTCGATCGTGATGACGGTCTCCGGCGGCCCGACCCTGTTCGGCCTGCCGCTGTTCGGCCTGCTGGGCTTTCTCGGCGCCGCTGCCTGCGGCGCCTGGCTGATCTGGTCGATCTGGCGCAGCGGCGGCGGGCGCTGAGCGCCTAGGCAAGCTTTGGCGGGATTCGTCGGCGCATTCCGTGGGTGCAGGCAGGGGCGCTGATGCCTCGGCGATGCGGAGCGGGTCATGGCGGCGTGGAAGGGGTGGCAACGCGGCGCGGCGCTGGCCTTGAGCCTGTGCCTGGCCGGATCAGCGCAGGCCGGCGAGCTGCGGGTGAATTCAGCGGGCTGGGATCTCGCGCAGGACGACACCCTCAGCCTGCGCGAGGCCCTGCTGCTGGCGCAGTGGCCGCTGAGCGACTTCGAAAAGCGCTGCTGGCGGGCGGGTGAGAAGAACCGCACCAGCGGCGGCAACTGGCAGCTGGCAAACCCGGCCAACAGCGAGCACTGCGTCCAACCGCCGAGCTGTGTCACCAACAGCGCGACCTGCCTCTGGGTGCTGGCCAGCCTGCCGTCCTACGGCCTGGGGCTGGATCACGCCGACACCCTGCGTGTCGACGCCAACATCGGCCCCGCACAGCCCACCGCGCCGATCTTTCTGCGCAGCGAAGACCGCCTGCTCGGCCAGCGCCCCGACGGTCAGCGCCTGCAGATCGACGGCAGCCAGCTGCCCGCTGCCTTTCCGGCGCTGCTGCAGATCGCCGGCACCCATGCGCTGATCGAACAGGTCGAGGTCTATGCCAGCCCCGGTGCCGGCATCGCCGTCAGCGGCAACGGCAGCCGCATCGAGGCGAGCTTCATCCGCAACAACGCCGGCGCCGGCATCCGCCTGCAGCCCAAGCAGGGCGGGCCCGCACCGTTCTCGCCGCGCGATATCACCGTCGGCAGCACCGACCCCGGGCGCGGCAATTTCATTGTCGGCAACAGCGGCGATGGCGTGCTGCTGGAAGCGGTCGCCACCGAAAGCAGCTTCAGCCACAACAACAAGTTCTTCGCCAACTTCATCAGCGGCAGCGGCTCTTCGGGCATCGCCGTGTTCCATTCGCGCGGCAACCTCATCGGCGATGCCGGCCTCGGCAACGAGATCCAGAGCTCGGCTGGCCTGGCCGGGGTGTTCATCGAGGGCGAGAACGCCGACGACAACCGCATCGCCGGCAACCTGATCGGCGTCACCAGCGGTAGCAACGGCAATGGCCACGGTGTGCTGATCCTCGGCGGTGCCGACGCGGCGCTGATCGGCGGCAGCGGTGGCCTGGCCAATCGGATCCTCGGCAACCGCGGACACGGCATCCAGCTGATCGGGCCAGACAGCTTCGATCACCAGATCCTCGACAACGCCATCGGCGCCTCCGGCAGCACGGCGCTGGGCAATGGCGGCGACGGCATCCGCCTGCAGGACGGGGTCAGCAACGTGCTGATCCGCGGCAACACGCTCGTGCGCTCGGGCTATCCGACCGCGCTCGCCGCGGACGCCGGCTGGGCTGTCCGCATCCAGGGGCCGATCAGCCGCTTCAACCGCGTGCAGCAGAACAGCATCGGCCTGCTCGGCACGAGCGCCGCCGGCAACCGCCGCGGCGGCATCGCCGTGCTGGACGGCAGCGAGAGCACCAGTCTCGGCGGCGCCGTGCTCGGCAATACGATCGGCAGCAACGAGGGCCCGGGGGTGCTGATCGAAGGCGCACTCACCGCGGCAACACGACTGGAGCACAACCGCATCGGCTTCGCTGTCGACGGCGGCAGCCTGAGCCGACCGAATGCCGGCAGCGGCGTGCTGATCCGCGGTGGCGCGCGCGACAGCGTGATCGGCGAGGGCGACGGCAGCCCCGGCGACAGCAGCCGCCGCAACTGGATCAGCGGCAACGCGCGCGACGGCATCGAGGTGCTGGGCGAGGCCAGCGACGGCGTGCTGATCCGCAACAACTACCTCGGCACCGAGATCGTCGGCTTGGGCGCACTCGGCAACAGTCGCAACGGCATCTATGTGCAGGACGCCGACGGCATCTTCATCGAGCGCAATCTGGTCTCGGCCAACGGCAACGACGGCATCAAGCTGGAGGGCGCGGTGGCGGGGGCGCAGCTCCACGGCAACGGCATCGGCCTGAACGCCGATCGCGATGCCGTGCTGGGCAACGCGGCCTCGGGCATCGCCCTGCTCGGTGGCCCCACCGACACCGCGATCGGTGCCACCGCGGCCAACTGGATCGGCGGCAGCGGCGGCAGCGGCGTGTTCATCGACGGTGCCGCCACTCAGCGCACCCAGGTGCGCGGCAACTACATCGGTGGCAGCGGCGTGCGCGCCTTCGGCAACCTCGGCTCGGGGGTCTTCATCGGCGGCGGCAGCAGCCAGAACCTGCTGCGCGGCAACCTGCTGCTGGCCAACGGCGTCGCCGGCGTCGACCTCAACAACGCGGACGCCAACACCGTCGCCGCGAACTTCATCGGCGCGGTCAGCGCCGGCAGCGTGTTCCCGAACCCGCGCGGCATCCGCGTGTATGCAGGTTCGGCCGGCAACGTCATCGGCGGCAGCGAGGCCACCGACCGCAACTACCTCACCGCCGGCAGCCTGTACGGCATCGGCCTGTTCAACACCGGCACGAATGCCAACCGGGTCGAGAACAACTGGATCGGCGAGCTGCTGGGTGGCGCGCCGGCCGGCGTGCAGGGGCCGGGCGTGCTGATCCAGGAGGGCGCGCAGTTCAACGAGATCCGCGCCAACCTGATCGCCTGGAGCCTCGGGCCCGGCGTGTGGATCCGCAACCTCGGCACGCTGACCCGCGACAACGAGGTGCTGGGCAACACCGTGCGCAACGGTGTGGTCGAGGGCGTGCGCATCAGCGACGGCGCGTCCTTCAACCAGGTCGGCGGCGAGAGCGCGGGCGAGACCAACCAGATCCGCGACAACGATGGCGCCGGCATCGTGGTCAGTGGCGGCGACGGCAATGCGCTCTGGGGCAACGGCCTGCTGTTCAACGAAGGCCCGGCGATCGACCTCGGCGACGACGGCCCGACCGCGAACGATGCCGGCGATGCCGACGCCGGCCCCAATCGCCTGCAGAACTTTCCGCAGCTGGGGTCGGTCATCCGCGACGCCAGCTCGACGCGCGTGACCTACCTGCTGGAGTCCGCCCCCAACCGCAGCTATCGGATCGAGCTCTACGGCTATGCGGCGGCCTGCGCGCCGGGCGGTGGCGGACAGGGTCTGCGCGCGCTGGTGCAGAACGTGCAGACCGGCGCCGATGGGCGCGCCAGCGGTGAGCTGGTGCTGCCCATCCGCCTGCCGGGCTTCGTCAGCGCCACGGCCACCGATCTCGTCACGCTCGATACCTCGGAGCTGGGCAGCTGCGTCAGCGATCCCGCCGAGATCTTCAGCAATGGCTTCGAGTCGTCCTGAGACGCGGCCTTGCGCCAGCGATGAAGGCGAGCGCAGAGGCCGCCTCAGGAGCCCTCGAACCCATTGGCAAAGATCGGCCCGCCGACGCTTCCCGCCGCGTACTGCCGGCAGCGACCGAACTCGGAGGTGCCGCGGTGGCTGTAGGCACCGGTCAGCGGCGGGCCTGAGAGTCGGGTCGCGGTGGCGTTGATCCAGGTGCTGCCGGCGACGAAGTAGCTGCTGCTGCCCTCGCGCTGCAGTTCGACGTCGCTGAAGCTGGCGCTGCCGTCGGTGCCCGAGGTGCCGTTGCTGATCTGCAGGAAGGTCGAGCCCAGCCAGTCGCGGCCTTCGCCGAAGAAGCCTGCCGGCGTGGGGCCCGGCGCGAAGGCGAGCGTGCAGCCGGTGGTCGAAGGGATGCCGTAGAAATCGATGCGATACCAGCCGTTGGCGGAAGTGAGCGCGCCTGCGGCAAGGCCGGTCGCGGCGGTGCCAGCGACGCTGCTCAGGCTCGGCGCGTTCTGGCTGTCGTTGCCGGCCACGATCGGTGCGGCGACGCTGTTGTTGACGTCGAACAGATTGCGGCCATCGTCGCCGAGATCGATGCCGATGCCTGACTGGTCGTACATCGTGTTGCGGCGCAGGCTGTTGCGGCCGGCGCCAGTGACGGCGATGCCATCAAGCCCGCTGTGGGCGATCAGATTCGACTCGATGCGGTTCTCGTCCGCGCTGTTGCGGATCAGCACGCCGTGGCCACCGTTGCCGCGACTGACGCAGTTGCCGCTGCAGACTGCGGGTACGCCGATACGGTTGCTTATGATGCGATTGCCGGTGGCGAGGCTGCCCGAGAGCTCGACGCCGTGGCTGCTGGCATTGGCGATCACGTTGCCGCGGATCAGATGGTCGGCCCCGGCGATGAACACCCCGCGCTGGCCGCCGCGCACATCGCCGCCGCTCTCGGTGCCGATGTAGTTGTTCTCGACCACCGCGCCGAAGGGCTGGGTGCTGCCGGAACCGCTGATGTTGACGCCGATGCCGAGCGTGTTGGCGATGACATTGCGATCGCCGGGCTCCGGCCCGCCGACGCGCACGCCCTCGACGCTGCCGCCGATGCGCACGCCGGTGCTGGACGCGATGAGCGTGGTCGACCCGACCACGCCGCCGATCTGGTTGCCGACGAAGCGATGGTCGCGGCCGGCGATGAACTGCGCGGCGGCGAAGGAATGGCCGGAGAAGGCGATGCCCTCGATGCTGACGGTGGCATCAGGCGAAGCGCCGGTGTTGACGTTGAAACCGTAGGCGCCGGTGATCTGGTTGGCGCCATTGAGCACGATGCACAGGTTGGCGTTCCAGCCGAGCACGGCGGTATTGCGGCTGGCGCCGGGCTGGCTGTAGCCGTCGATGCGCACGGGCTGGACGATGTCCGGCAGCAGGCTGGCGAGGGTGATGGTGCGCGGGCAGGCGCCGCTGATGTTGAAGCGGATCTCGTTCAAGTTCGGCGCGGCATTGGCATCGATCAGGGCCTGGCGCAGCGAGCCGATACCGGCGTCATTGGTGTTGGTCACCGTCAGTACGGTCGCGGTGCTGCCGATGTTGGACTCGAAGGCACCGCGATCGGGCGCATCGCCGAACCAGCGCAGGCCGCCGTCGAAGTCGCGCCGCACCAGCAGACTCGTGCCCACCCGACCCGTGTTGATCGCGGGTGAAGCGCTCGACAGCCGCCAATTGCCGGCGGCGGCGTTGACGAACTGCGGGTTGGCCGTGCTGGTGGCCACCGGCGCGGTGCGCAGGGCCCGATTGGACTGGATCGCGGTGTAGGTGTTGTTTCGAAGCACCGCGTCGATGGTTTGGACGTCTGGGTTGTTGAGCTGGATATCGACGCCGCCGTTGTCCCAGAACACGGAGTTGGTCAGATCAAGGCGCCAGTCGTCCTCGTCCTCATCGATACGCCCCACGCAGAGGCCAGGGCCCGCATTGTTCACAAACGTGCTATGCGACACCGAGGCGCGCTCGAAGTAGGTTGACAACGCGAAGCCGTCGATAAAGTTGGAGGCGATCCAGAGGGCGCAGGGGCCGCTGCGGCTGACCACGCTATCGAGCACCTTCACTTCGGCGCCGGTTGCCACGATGAAGCCTTCGAGCTGATCCAGCCAAACGCGGTTCAGGGTCAACTCGGCGTCGTTGGAGAGGTTGCTTTCCAGTACGACTCTAATGTGACGCGCTCCGCGCAGGTTCAAGCGATCGAGCACAAGATCGCCCGCGTACCAGCCCGAGCGAGTGGCAAAGATCAGGTCGCCGCCGCCGCCATGCGTGATGACGGTGGCGCCGGGATCCTCGACGCGGGACGTACACGTGCTGTTGTAGCCACCGAGGAGGGTCATGTCCTCGTCGACCATCACAGCGTCCGGGGCGAACGGCTCAAACAGCGTGCCTGCAAGGTCGTAGACCCCCGTCGCCAAGCGAATCACGACGGGGTCGTCTTCGCCCAAGGTCCAGGCGCTGGCCAGTTCAGGCACCGTGCGCACGCAGCGCTCCACCTGCGCCATCGAGGCGTTGGCCCAGCTGGCAAGGCACAAGCCCAACAGCATGCGGGTCGAGAGGTTCATGGCGGCGCTCCGTGCAGGGGTATCGGAGCGGGGAATGCACGCGGGCAGGCAAAGCGAACGCTGGTGGCTAAAGCTGTCGTCATGTGCCGAGGCGACGATCTCGCCCCGAACGCGAACGCGAGGGTCGCTCTCAGCGCGCTTCAGCGCTCGGATCCGTCGGCGAATAGAGGTGGCGGAGAGCGCCCGGCTTCGAGCTGGGACACAAGGCGCTTACCGCTGCGTTCGGTTTGGCCGCCCTTCGCCATTCCTTCAACCGACGCCCCCCCCTCGTGGCGTATCGGAGAACCCAATGAGCCACAACCCCTACGCGGCTCCGCGCTCGCGCAGCCTGGATGAAACCGCCCGCCTGTACTCACCGACCCAGGTCGCCCTGGGCACCTTCCTCGGCGGGATCGGTGGTCTCGTTTACTTTCTGCGCGCGAATTTCCTGGCGCTCGACCAGCCGGTGGCCGCGCGCAACACGGTGCTCGGCGGTGGCGCAGCGCTGCTCGCGATCGTGTTGATCAGCATGCACCTGCCCGGCGGTGGCGGCATCGGCCTTTCGATTGCCGCCGTTCTCCTGGCTCGCTGGATCGCCGAGCGGCATCAGATGTCCAAGGAAGCGATCGAGGCCTCGTCGGACCACGACTTCCACAGCAGCTGGCGTGTGCTCCTCATCGCCCTCGCCTGCTTCGTGGTCACCCTGGTCCTGGTGCTCGCCCTGTTCATGGCGCTGGCGCCGCTGCTGGGCTGAAGGCTGGCTCAGCGTGAGCCGCCCGGGCCGATGTTCACTCGAACCCGTTCGCGAACACTGCGCCGGGCGGAGTCGCAGCCTTCAGATAGGGCAACAACCAGGCCATCTGCGGGCGGTCCTGCGGCGGGTTGCCGGTGGGCGCCAGGGTGAAGATGTACTCGCCCCACTGCGGGCCTGCGGCCCACCAGGCCCAGCCCAGCCAGACGTCCTGGTTGGCCTGCAGGTAGTCCAGCGCGCTGGTCACCGAGGTCTGGCAGGCCGGGTTGTTGCCGCCGGCGAACTCGCCCAGATAGCCGCGCGCGCCGCGGCCGCGCAGCCAGGCGGTGACGGTTTCGAGCTGGGCCGCGCCGTGGCCGGCGCTGCACTGCGCCGACAGGCCCGAGAAGTCGCTGTCGAAGTATTGATGCAGCTCGTAGGCGACGTTCGCGCCGCTGTCGACGATGCCGCCCATCACCTGCGCATTCGGCGTGCCGTACCAGTTCTGGCCCCAGCTGTGGGCGCCGGTCCAGGCGTTGCCGGGCACCAGGATCAACTGCTGCGCGCCGGTCGCGCGGATCGCGGCGATCGCGGCGTTCGCGGCCGACAGCCAGACTTCGGTCGACATCGAGTGCGGCTCGTTCATCAGGCCGAAGATCACCTGCGGGTTGTCGCGGAACTCGCTGCCCAGCCGCGTCCACAGATCGGCGAACTGCGCGTTGGACAGATTCGGCGAGCCGACCACCGCGCCGTTGAAACGCGCGTAGTTGTGCGGGTCGAGGACAACCTTGAGGCCCGCCGCATTGGCCGAGGCCACCACGCCGCGCAGGCTGGCCAGATAGCCGGCATTGAAGGGCTGGCCCAGGCTCGGCTGCAGGCGCTCCCACTTGAAGGGCAGGCGGATGTGGTTCATGCCCTTGCCGCGGAAGTAGCTCATCTCGGCCGGTGTCGGCCAGAAGGTGCCGCTGTCGAATTCGGCGCCGGCGAGGTTCACGCCGGCCAGCTCGAAGGCGCCGGCCGAGGTGCTGAGGGCCAGCGCGAGCGCAGCAGCAAGAACAGGTCGCAGACGAGCACAAGGGGTCACGATCGGGTTCGCTGAAAGGAAAGGCGCTGAACAGTAGCACCGCCCTGCCGGCGGTCGGTCGGGTGACCCCGGCCGCTTGGGCGCAAAGCGTGATGCACGGCATACTTCACCCCGGAGGCCGCGCCGATGACCGTACCGCCCAACGAACACGAAGATGCGCCGACCCAGGCGCTCGGCCGGTCGACGCCGGTTGCGGCGGGCGCCGACGTGCAGCCGGGCCTGCGCATCGGCCCGTACCAGCTGACCCGTTCGCTGGGCGCTGGTGGCATGGGCGAAGTCTGGCTGGCCGAACAGCTGCAGCCGGTGCGGCGGCCGGTGGCGCTCAAGCTGATGCAGCGGCAGCTGCTGAATCCGCTGGCGGAGGCCTATTTCGAAGTCGAGCGCCAGGCGCTGGCGCGGATGGACCATCCCGCGATCGCCAAGGTCTACGATGCCGGCCGCACGCCCGACGGCCACCCATGGCTGGTGATGGAGTGGATCGACGGTCAGCGGCTGCTGAGCTGGAGTCGCGAACACCGCCCCGATCTGCCGACCCGGCTGCGCCTGATGGCGGCACTGGCGCGCGGCGTCCAGCACGCGCATGCGCGCGGCGTGCTGCATCGCGACCTGAAGCCCGGCAACGTGCTGGTGGTGCAGGTCGACGGCCGGCCGCAGCCCAAGCTCATCGATTTCGGCATCGCGCTGGGGTTGGATGCCGGCCCCACCAGCCCGGGCGACACGCACACCTACGAGGCGGTGGGCAGCGGCGCCTTCATGAGCCCCGAGCAGCGCGCCGGCGTGTCCGAGGCGATCGACCCGCGCTCCGATGTCTATGCCCTCGGCATGATCCTGCTGTGCCTGCTGTTGCCCGAGGCGCGTCTCAGCGCCCTCGGTGATGACAGCGACGACGCGACGCGCCTGCGTCTGCGCATCGATGCGGCGCTGGCGACCGGGCGCGGCCGCAGCGAACCCCTGCTGTCGACGCTGCCGCGGCCGCTGCTGCATGTCCTGCGCTGCGCCTTGGCGCCACGCCAGGCCGAGCGTTACGCCTCGGCCGAAGCGCTGGCGCTGGAGCTCGATCGTTTCCTGGATCGCCGTCCGCTGGCGGCGATGGGCAACGGCCGGCTGTACCGCTTCCGCCTGTTCCTGCGCCGCAATGCGCTGGCTTCGGGTGCCCTCGGCCTGATCGTGCTGGCGCTTACCGCAGGGCTCAGCTTCGCGCTGTACGGGCTGCGCGAGGCGCGTAGCGAAGCCGAGCGCGCGCGCCACATGAGCGGCTTCATGGCGGACGTGCTGACCGGCGTCGATCCGCAGTACGCGCAGGGCCTCGACCGCACGCTTCTTACCCGGATTCTCGAGGATGCGACCGCTCGCGCCGATCGCCAGCTCGCCGCACGACCGGATGCGCTGGCCGAGGTGCTGGGCGTGCTGGGCAGCACCTTCGCCAATGCCGGTGACCAGGCGCGCGGCATCGAGCTGCTGCGACGCGGTCAGGCCCTGTCGGTGTCGGCGCTCGCGCCCTCGCATCCGGTGCGCCTGCGCCTGGCGCGCCGGCTTGGCGATGTGCTGGCGCTGAACGGCGAGGCCAAGGAGGCGGAAGCACTGCTGCGCCAGGCCCTGACCGGCGTGCGCCACACCGATGAGAGCTACCCGTTGGCAGTGCCGGATCTGCGTCTCACCCTGGCCTGGTCGCTGCGCGACCAGGGTCGCTTCGAGGAGGCCCTGGCCGAAACCCGCGCAGCGCGCGCCGAACTGGCGCGGCTGCCGACCGATCCGGGCGATCCCGATCCACTCACCGCCGGCTACGTCGAGCAGGTGGTGCTGAGCGACATGGGCCGCGCCGAAGAGGCCGAGGCC
>JBIJCA010000015.1:0-30435 GCA_044344935.1 Aquimonas sp.
ACCGAAGTCGAGATCAAAGAGAAGAAGGCCCGCGTTGAAGACGCCCTGCACGCCACCCGTGCAGCCGTCGAAAAAGTCGTGGTCCCGGGCGGCGGCGTCGCGCTGATCCGCGCGCTGCACGCGATCGGCGACCTGAAGGGCATCAACGAAGAGCAGAACCATGGCATCGTGATCGCCAAGCGCGCCCGCACTACCGCCCCGCAGCGCGCGCACCGCCTGCTGCGGCTGCGTGAGACACCTTCGCCCGCCTGGCCGACCGCAAAACCCAAACCCGACCCGATGCGGCCACGATCCCGCAGGCGTGCGCTCGGCCCGCTGTCGCGAATCGGCGAGCAGTGAACATGGACGGCGATGCACGGTGGGCCTCAACGTGCCGAAACCCCACTCACAGACGAACGATGCGTGCCCGAACCGGCGCTTGCGCGACCTCTGCCTACCCGCCAGACTGGCCGAAAAGGGCGTGTGCAATTCCTATGCGCTTCCTATACGCCGAAGAGCACTAGTTGGAATCGAGGCATGGGTTGCCACTACCGTTCGCTCGATATCACTTTCGATCCCGGCACGTCCACCGTGATCGGTCCGTGGGGCATGAGACCGCTGCGTCGGCAGCTGGCGCAGTGTCTCGTGGTGCTGCTCGATCGCGCGCCCGCGCTGGTCACGGTCGACGAGTTGCTCGACCTGGTGTGGGGCCGGCATGCGATCTCGCCGAGTGCGGTACCGCAGGCGATCCGCGAGCTGCGTCGCGCCCTCGATGAGGACGCTCGCAGCCCGCGCTACATCGAGACCCGACACCGCCTGGGTTACCGTTGGATCGCACCGGTCGAAGTCAGTGACGCGCCGTTCCAGACATCGGCCGGCTCTCCTGATGCGATAGCCGAAACGCGATCCGAGGCGGCTGTCGATGCGGGAGATCTGGCCTCCGATGTCGCGCTCGGCCCTGACGAGGCAGCGCTCGCGAGCGCCGCACCTGAGACATCGACCCATGCGCGCGATGCTGCGTCCTTCGCCGCACGCGCAGTTCCCGTGCGCCGCACCGCCCGTCGCGTCGCATGGCTCGCGATGGTCCTTGTGGCCACGATTGCGTTGGGCCTGCTGGCGTCCCGCGCCTGGCTCGCGCCGGCACCGAATCTGGCCGACGATCCGCGCTGGCGCTCCGCTCAGGAGGCATTCCTCGATGCGCGGCTGGATGCGGCAGAACAGGCGCTCGGCGAATGGGCGACGCCACCCGCGCCGGTGTTGGCGCTGCGGGCACGGATCGCGATGCGCCGTGCCGAGCCGCAGGCGATCGACATCCTGCGTGCTGCGCGTGCTGCCCCCGGCGCCGATGATCGCGAAACGGCGCAATGGTTGTCCGTGCTCGAGGCGCAGGCCGCGGGCCGCGACCTGGCGGCATGGCGAGCGCTCGACCCGCTGCTCGCGATGCGCCCCGACGATCCGCATCTTCTGCTCGCGGCGTGGGAACTACGCAAGCGGGTGCCGGCAGATCGCCTCGTCGCGCTCGCCGAGCGGCTCGCAACGCTCGACGGCATACCCGCGGCGCGGCAGACGCTGCTCGCAGCGGAGCTGGCCGGCTACCGGCGCGATGGCGAGCGCCGGCAAGAGCGTGCGAAGGCGGTTGTGGATTCGTACGGCGCCACCCATCCGGCACTCACCGCCCTCGCGCAGATCGAGCTCGCGGGTGCTGCAGCCGACAAACAGGATCCCGAGCGCGCGCGCGGGCTCGCACTGGAGGCGGCCACTGCGCTGGAGGCGCAGGGCCTGCGTCGGGCGGCCTTGCGGGCGCTCGGCGACGCGGCCTGGTATGCGATGGTCCGCGACCAGCTCGACGATGCCGCGGCGGATATGGATCGAATGCAGCGTCTGGTCGCAGGGCAGGGTGATCCGGCCGGCACGGCGCTGCTGCATCACTACCGGGCCATGCTGGCGACGCGGCGCGGCGAGCATGCCGCGGCGATCGACGCGTTCAAGGTGCTGGCGTCCGATTACGAAGCGCTCGGCGACTTGCGTGGCGCCGCGATGGCGTTGCAGGCCTCGGTCGCGCCGCGTTACAGCCAGGGCCGCGGGGCCGAGGTGCCGGCGGTCATCGAGCGGGCGCTGGTGTTGGCCGGGCGCGACCAGGCGCACGACACGATCGGATTTCTCAATGGCACGCTCGGCAACCACTTCGTGCGCAATGGCGATCTCGACCTGGGCTACGAGCGCCTGCTGCGCGCTCTCGAGAGCTTTCGTCTGGGCGGGGATCGCCGCGCCGAGGCGACCGCGCTGGGCAATCTCGCCGAGGTCGCGATCCTGCGCGGGCGGCTCGACGACGCAGCCAAGCACGTCGAGCTCGGGCTGGAGGTCGAGGGTGCACTCGGCAGCGTCTCCGGCCAGGCCTCCGCGCAATTGCGCCTCGCGCGCATCTTCGCAGGACGCGGCGAGCTGACGCGCGCGTTGGAGTCCGGCGCGCTCGCCGTGCGCGGTTTTGCCGAAGTGGGGGTGAAGGAACAGGAAGCGGTTGCACGCCGCCACCTCGGCATCGCGCATTTGCGCCGCACCGAACTCGAGAAGGCGCGCAGTGAACGGGCTGCAATAGTGCGTCTGGGCACCGAGTTGCCGACCGTGCGCGCGGAAGGCGAGTACCTGGCGAGCGAGATCGCCTACTACGTGGGCGACTTCGCGGCGGCGCGCCGCTTTGCGGACGCCGCCGCCGCGCTGTGGCTTGCCGCGGACCTGCCGCTGGAATCCGCGCAAGCCCGCACCGCCGCGCTGCGCGCCCGCCTCGCGGCGGGCGAGCGCGTCACGGTGGAGGAAGAGGCGCGGCGCCTGCTTTCCGAACCGGTGGTGATCCAGTCGCCGGCACTCTCCCGCGAGTGTGGGCTGGTGCTGGTCGAGGTGCTGATCGCGCGCCAGCGTCGCCGGGCGGCCGAAGATGCGCTGGCTGCGGTCGATGCCGCGCTGGCTCGTGCGCCAGACGCCGAGGACACGCTGCGCCTGGCCTTGATGCGGGCGCTGCTGGATGCCGATGCCGCCGGCCGTAGGGAACGCCTGACCTGGACGGCGACCCAGGCCGAGCGCCAGGGTCTGTCGCTGCTTGCGCTCGAAGCCGGTGGGGCGCTCGCCGCCGACGACGGCGACGAAGCCCTGCGCGTGTGGCGCGGCCGGGTCGCCTCGCTCGCGGCTGGCCTAGCCATGCGGGCGCCCTCGGCCGGACGCTGATCGCCTGCAGCGCCGCCCGGCCCGGTCGCCGTGCCGTCGCCCGGCCCGTCGCTCATCGCGATCTCATCGTTTGCTCATCGCAATCTGGAGACTGCATTTGCGAAGCCGCTAGCGTGGCGCCATCGCCCCACGCCTTCGATCGGCTTCGCATGACGACCGCACGCCGGCTGCGCCGCTGCCAGTTCCGCACCCTTGCGAACTGCGCGATGGCGTGGCCCTGCGCCGGCTCGCGCGGCTACCCCGGCGCGCAGCACGCGTGCCGGAGCTGATCGATTCGCGCCCCGGCGGCGGTCGTCTTCACCACTGTGCAGGAGCATGCAATGCATCCAAGGTCCCGAGCATTCAATCGCCGGCTGGTTTCCGCTGCACCCTTGGCGGCCCTGCTGCTCGGGTGGTCGCTACTGCTAGCCCAGCCGGTGCAGGCGCAGAGTGTCGGTTCGGCGTTCACCTATCAGGGCGAGCTTCGCACCGGCGGCAATCCGGCCACCGGCAGTTTCGACATGGAGTACCGGCTTTACGATTCGCTCGCCGGCAGCAGCCAGGTGGGTCCTGTCGTGACCCGCAATGCGGTGGCGGTCGCCAACGGATTGTTCTCGGTGCCGCTCGACTTCGGGCCCGCGCAGTTCGCCGGCGAGCGCCAGTGGCTGGAGGTTCGCATCCGGCCGGCCGGCGGCGGCGCTTTCGAAACGCTGACGCCACGTACCGAAATGACGGCGGCGCCGTATGCGCTGGGCGCGGTGGCGGCGCTTGCGAACTCGGTGACCACCACCAGCATCGTCGACGGCGCGGTGGGTGCAGCCGACCTCAACGTCGCGCAAGTGCAACGCCGCGTCACCGGATTTTGCCCGCCTGGGCAGTATGTGCGTGCCGTGCTGCAGGATGGCACCGTCACATGCGGCAGTGACGCCGGCGGTGCGGGCACGGTCACCAGCGTCGGTACCGGTGCCGGACTATCGGGCGGACCGATCACATCCAGCGGGTCGATCGCGGTCGCGACCGGCGGCATCTCCAGCGCGATGATCGCCGACGGCAACGTCACCAGTGCCGACATCCTCGACACCCAGGTCCAGCGGCGCGTGGTGGGATCGTGTGCGACCGGCCAGTACGTGCGGGTGGTGAACCAGGATGGCACGGTGGTCTGCGGCACCGATGCCGGTGGCAGTGGTGCGACGGGCACGGTGACCACGGTCAACACCGGCCCCGGACTCACCGGCGGGCCGATCACGGCAGTCGGCACCGTCGCGATCGCGACCGGCGGCGTCACCAGCACCTTGATCGCCGACGGCACCATCGCCAGCGTCGACATCGCGCCGGGCGCGGTCGACTCCGCCGCGATCGCCAACGGCAGCGTGCTCGCCACCGACATCGACGCGAGCCAGGTGCAGCGGCGCGTGGGTGGTTCCTGTGCGCTCGGCAACTTCGTGCGCTCGGTCAACCAGGACGGCACCGTGGTCTGCAGTACCGACAGCCAGGGCAGCGGCACCGTGACCAGCGTGGGCGCAGGCTCCGGCTTGACCGGCGGCCCGATCACGACCAGCGGCACGATCGGCATCGCCACCAGTGGCGTGATCACGCCGATGATCGCGCCCGGCGCGGTCGGCAGCCTGCAGCTGGCGGCTGCGGCGGTCGAGACGAGCAAGATCGCCGATGGCAGCGTCACGGTTGCCAAGGTCAATCCAAGCCAGGTGCAGGCCCGCGTGACCGGCAACTGCGTCACCGGCCAGTACGTGCGTGCGGTCAACCAGGACGGCAGCGTGCTGTGCGGCACCGACAGCGGGACCGGCACCGTCACCACCGTGGTCACCGGCACCGGCCTCACCGGCGGACCGATCACCACCAGCGGCACGATCAGCATCGCGCCCGGCGGCATCGGCAGCACCGAGATCAACGCCGCGCAGGTGCAGCGGCGGATCACCGGCACCTGCACTGGCGGCAACTTCGTGCAGCAGGTCAACCAGGATGGCACCGTGGCCTGCACGCCGGCACCGAGCGCGAACGCGTGGTCGCTGTCGGGCAACGCCGCGACCAACCCGGCTACCCAATTCCTCGGCACCACCGATGCGCAACCGCTGGTCATTCGCACCCGCAACGTGCGCAGTGTCGCGATCGAGGCAAGCACCGCGCTCGATGTTTCCGGCAACCCGCTGACGGCGAACGTGGTGATGGGTTCGTTCGCCAACCTGATCGCGCCGGGTGTGCGCGGCGCGGCGATCGGCGGTGGGGGCATCCCCAGCGGGACCAGCGATCCCGACTTCGGTGCCGGCGACCGCAACATCGTGCACGATCACTACGGCTCGATCGGTGGCGGTTGGGACAACCTCGCAGGCAACAGCGTGACCGGCATCACCGCCGAGCCGTTCGCTACCGTTGGTGGCGGTCGCGGGAACGCCGCGTTGGCCGCCAATGCCAGCGTGGCCGGCGGCTTCGGCAACATCGCCAGCGGCGTCGGTACTGCTATCGGTGGCGGCGAGGGCAACCTCGCCATCGGCCTGACCAGCGCGGTCGGTGGTGGCATCGACAACACGTCCAGCGGCGGCAGCAGCACCGTTCCGGGCGGCACCGGCAATACCGCCAGCGGCACGTCCAGTGCAGTCGGTGGAGGCTCGGCCAATTGCGCCGGTGGCAACTTCTCCTGGGCCGGCGGTCGGCGCGCGAAGGTGCGCCCCGGGTTGCCCGGCAATTCGGCGGGCAGTGGATGCAGCGGCGTTCCCGACTCCGCCGACGCCGATGGCGATGACGGCAGTTTCGTATGGGCCGACGGCCAGAATTCGGACTTCACCTCCAGCGGCGCGAACCAGTTCCTGGTTCGTGCCACCGGCGGAATGGTCGTATCCGGCGGCGCAGTCAATGATCCTGCCGGCAATCGACTCAGGGTATCCGGCGGCACCGTGCGGATCGACCAGCTCGGCACCGCCGGCAGCCAGAGTCTTTGCCGCAATGCGGACAACCAGATCGCGACGTGTTCATCCAGCGCGCGCTACAAGACCGACATCACCGATCTCGAACTCGGCCTGGAAACCGCGCAGCAACTGCGGCCGGTGGGATTCCGCTGGAAGACGGATGGCTCGGCCGATATCGGCTTCGTGGCCGAAGAAGTCGCCGCCCTCGACGAACGCCTGGCCACGCGCGACAACGGTGGCACCATCGAAGGCGTGCGCTACGACCGCATGACGGCGGTGCTGGTCAACGCGGTGCAGGAACTCGCTGCGCGCGAAAGCCTTGCGCGCGAGGCCTACGAGCGACTGGCGGCAGAGCACGCCGCATTGGCCGTCGAGCAACGCCGACTGGCCGCCGAACTGGCCGCCATGCGCGCTGGAGGCAATCTGCGCAAGGGAGCGCGCTGAGGTGGTCCGCTGTCGCAACCTCGCGAACCTGTCGTTGTGCACGGCAGTGGTGCTGGCACTGGCAGCGTGGCCGGATCGCGCAAGCCCGCAGGCGCAGAGCGCGAGCTACGCCCTCATCCGTCAGACCACGGACGGCGGTGGCGGTCGCATCGCGAGCGCCGCCTTCAGCGTCGACGCCACCATCGGCCAGCCGGACGCGGGTCCGGCAGCCACCAGCGCGACGTTCACGCTGCGCGGCGGCTTCCATCGCCCATTGCCCGCCACGGCTGCGGAAGCTTTGTTCCGCAACGGCTTCGAGCCGTGACGATGCGGCCCGCGCGTCGCGCCGCCGCCCTGGTGCCGGTGGCGCACCGCGTGGGCCCGCAGTGACCGTTCGTGCGCGCAGCGTCGGTGGACCCGCGCAAACCGCGCCTGCGCCGCGCCCGCGCGCCGACGTCCGCGCAGTTGACGCAGCTGGCCTGCTCGATCGCGCATCGCGTGTGCCGGCATCTGACGCGCCGCAGCGGGCTGGAAGGCGAAGACGAATCCGCGTTTCTGTCCGACGGCGCGGGTAGCGACGACGGCATGGACGCGCTGGGGCCGCAGCGGGTGCGCGCGGTGACCCGTCTCGAGGTGTCGGCCGACGAGTTCGAGACCGCGATCGCCGCAGCCCGCACGATGCAGGCCAGCGGAGCGCCACCGCAACCGATTGACCGCGCGCGACGCGCAATCCATCCTGCGGACCGCTCCGCGCACCAGCCCGTCATGTACCGCACTCTCGATTCGGACAAGATCGTCGCCACCCTCGAGCAGCTGCGCGCACGGATCTTCGCGCGCTTTCCGCAGTCGAGCCTGTCGCGGGTATGCGCGGAGCTGACCGAGGTCGCGCGCGAGAACAAAGCGCGCGCAGCGCGCCTCGCGCAGCCCAACTGGCGCCTGCGCGGTGGGGTCGCCTTGTTCCTGCTGATCGGCGCGGTCCTCATCGTGTACGTCGCGCGGGTGGTCGCCGCCAGCGAGACCCCCGACACGCTCTTCGGCCTGCAGGGGCTGGAGACGATCATCAACATCACCGTGCTGGTCGGCGCCGGCGTGCTGTTCGTGGTGACCTTCGAGAGTCGCCTCAAGCGCAGCGAGGCGCTGGAGGACATCCACGAGCTGCGTTCGATCGTGCACGTGATTGACATGCACCAGCTGACCAAGGACCCGACGGCCGGCAGCCTGCACGGGCCCGACACCGCCGCCTCGCCGCCGCGACTGCTGTCGCCGTTCGAGCTGACCCGCTATCTCGACTACTGCTCGGAGCTGCTGTCGCTGGCGGCGAAGGTCGCCGCGCTGTATGCGCAAAGCTCGTCCGACGCGGTGGTGGTCGATGCCGTCAACGACCTCGAGCGGCTGACCACCAACCTGAGCCAGAAGATCTGGCAGAAGATCACCTTGATCAGCGAGTCCGGGCGGATGAGCTACCCGCCCGGACCGATCGCGCAGCCCTAGCCTCGACGATCGACGACGCAGCAGACGCGCTGATCCCCCAGTCGGGCCGCCATGCGTTGCCGCGGATGCGCGCTCGGCGTGTCCTGCACGCGGGAAGCCGCTTGCCGGGCGGCGCAATCATGCCGATGGCCGCACAGACACACCGCCGAACTGGAACCTTGCAGCGTGCGGGACGGGTGTTCGCCGTGTCGCTGGGGCTGCCCGCGTGTTGGCTCGGCGCTGCCCTGTCGCTGGTCGACGCTTCCGACGGCGAGCCTGAGGGTTCGCGCAGCCTGCCGGTGACGCTGGCCGCCGCGCCGAGTTCCCTGCGCGATCAGCCCGGGTCGAGACTCGGGCTAGCGGGACTGCGCAGGCCTGCGCGGTTTTGGATGGAGTCCAGAGCTGCGTGCTCGGAACACACAGAAGCCCCGCCTTGTGCGGGGCTTGCGTTCTCTTGGACACAGGTGCGGAGCGCCGTTGCGGCAAACCGTGTGCAGAAGCTGGGACGCGGCGCGCCGCTCGTCGTCAGTGCTTTGCCGCTCAATCGCGCGTCCGGCGATCAGCGAGCAGCGTCTATCGATCCGGCCGCAGGGCAGAGTGAGGTACGAGCTCAAGACGCCGTGGCGGAATGGGGCCAGGCATGTCGAATGGGCGGCGATTCGAGCGAAGCATTGAGCTGCGCCGAGCGCGCACAAGCGCTGCTCGATCAGAGCGCTGCGGGAGCAGACTTGCATCCGAGCTCGACCGTCTGGGCACACTGTTGCGTCATGCACCAGACGCCGAGGACGCTCTCAAGGTGGCGCTGCTGCGCACCGAACTGGACTTGGTCCGCAACGACCGCGAACAACGCCGCGGCTGGATCGAATCCCAGGCGCTCAAGGGCGGAATGCAGCTGCTGGTGCTGCGCGTGCAGGGCAGCCGTGCCGCGCTGCACGGGGCATTGGCGCAGCGCCAATGGCTGGCGCAGATCGAGGCAACCGGGATATCGGCCACAGCGCGAATGCAGTCGCCACAGCCCAAACACGTTGATTGAGCGCAGTTCTCATCACTTTCTCATCCGAATCTCATCGCGTCACCAAGACCTGAGAGTGGCTCACAGCTGACGATTCGGGCGTCTCCATCACAGGCGCCTATCGATGAAATTCCGGCACTTTTTTCTCACCGCTGTTTTTTCCTCGATTGCAGCGTCGCCCGCCTTTGGCACCACACTTTCGCCGCTGACGCTCACCGAAGACCCATTGATCTGGGGTGCACAGGGGAACCAGAACGCCGAGGCGTGCGCGATTTCAGGCAATGGATTGGTGGGCGCCTTCGAGTCGGCAGCGAGTCAACTGGTGCCCGCTGATCGCAACGGCTATCGGGATATCTTTGTTCAGGCGGGCGCAAACTTGATTCGTATCAGTCGCCGCGCGGATTCAAGCGAGGGCTGTGGCGATTCAACCGGAGTGGCCTTGAGCAGCACCGGCCGCTATGTGAGCTTTGTCAGTCGCGATGACTTGCTGAACCTTGGCGACAACGCGTCCTTTCGCGCGTTTCACTTGGATCGTCAGACCGGGACGCTGCAACGCGCAGCGGTTGATCGCACGGGCAATTCCGTCGACGTTTCTGGCTCTGTCGCGATCTCAGGCAATGGCCGCTATGTGGTGTTTACCAGCGGCGCAAGCAACATTGTCATTGGCGATAACAACAACCGCAGCGACGTTTTTCGATTCGATGCATTGACTGGCACCAGCGTGGCGGTTTCGGTCACAGCGGCAGGCGTTTTTGGCAACGAAACGAGTAACTCGCCCAGTGTTGACGACAGCGGCAACGTCGTGGCTTTTGTCAGCTTTTCGACCAATCTCACCGCTGGCGACACCACGGTGCAGGATGTCTTCGTCAAGGATTTGGTCAGTGGTGCGGTCGTCCGTGCCTCGCAGACCACCGCAGGGATCGGCGGCGGTCGGTCTTCGTTTGATCCCAGTTTGTCCGCAAATGGCAATTTCGTGGTGTTTGCCACCATTTCTACGCTCGATTCCGCCAACGCCGATACCAACAACGTCACTGACATCTATCGGCATGCCGTGCTCACTGGCGTTACTGACCGTGTCAGCGTCAGCACCACTGCGGTGGATGCCGATGGTGCCAGCGCGCTGCCGAGCGTATCGGCGAATGGCCGCTTTGTTTGGTTCCAGAGCACCGCAACCAATCTGGTGATGCCCGGCGCCACCGTGATGCCGCAGATCTACCGGCGCGACATGAACAGTCTGGCAGTGATACGGGCCACCAATGGCTCGAGCTCGGCACAAAATGTGGCGTCCAGCGCAGATGGCCAGCGCGCGTGTTTCCAAACCAACGCGCCGTTGGAACTCGGCGACACCAACCGTAACGGCGACATCTACCTGGTCGAGCCCGCGACCGGCACGTTGTTTCGTCAGAGCGTTGCCGACAGCGTCGTCCCCTCTCTCTTTGGTGCCAGCACCAGCGCGCTGGGTGACGTCAGCGCTGACTTGAGCCGGGTGTTTTCGATCAGTACTGCGCGCGATCTGGACCGCGAGAGTTTCGATGACTTCCCTGCAGCGCCGGGCTCTTCTCAGCTGCTGGAGATCCAGCCCGCCAACGGCGAAATCAAGGCGCTCGCGCGCGTTGGCGGCAACCTGCCGAATGGGGTGGTCGACAGCGCGCGGGTGTCTTCCGACGGGAACTGGGTGGTGTTCGAGAGTTTTGCTTCCAACCTGGTACCCGGCGATGTCAACGGTTTGCGCGACACCTTTCGCTTGAACTTGTCCACCGGCGCGATCAATGCCGTTAGTGTCGATGGCGCCGGGAACCTGGTCGGGTCAAGCGTGCCGTTCAGCGAGCCCAGCGGCAACGGCGCGCGGGTGGCGTTCGCCAGCTCCGCCGAGACCTTGGTCGCGGGCGATACCAATGGACTTGCCGACGTGTTTCTTTGGGATGCTGCGGCTGCACCTGCGGTCCGGCGCGTCAGCGTTGGGGCCAGCGGCGCTCAAGCCAATTCGTTTTCCGGTGAGCCGAGTATCGATGACGGCGGCAATCGAATCGCGTTCAAGTCCAACGCCAGCAACCTCGTGACCGGCGACACCAACGGCGAGGAGGACATTTTTCTGCACATCGTCAGCACCGGCGTCACCACCCGTGTGAGCCTGGACAGCAACGGCGCGCAGTTGCCAGAACGATCCACCGCGCCACGCATCAGCAGCGATGGGCGCTATATCGCGTATGCCTACGGCAATGAAGAAATCTATCTGTACGACGTGCTGCTAGAAACGCGCACTCGCATCACCCCGCCGGCCGGCATCTCTGTGATGGGCGAAACCGTGCGCTTCGGTCGCGATCCGCGTTGTTTGAGCTACATCGGCCAGGACGGTGGCGGCGACATCGCCTACCGCTACGATCGTTTCGCGCTCGACAAAAACTTCGAGCTGCTGCGGCTACCAGCCAATGATCTGTATCGCACGACATTCATCGCCGATGTCCGGATCGCCTCTGCGAGGCATGCGGTGATCGACACCAACGCGCCGCTGAGTGACGCCGATCGCAATGGTGTCACCGACCTGCTGTTGGTCAGTTTGGAATCTGGCACGGTGACGTTGGCGGGTGGCACGATCAGCGTCGCCGAAGATGCCGGCAGCATCGATATTCCGGTCACGCGCAGCGGCGGCAGCGAGGGCTTTGTCAACGTATCGGGCGCCTTCACGCTGCTCAGTGCGCAAGCCGCCGACTTTCGCATCCTTGAAAGCAATGCGCTATGGCAAGACGGGCTGAGCGGCACTCGGAACCTGCGGCTCGAAATCGTTGACGACGCGCTGCAAGAACCGGCCGAAACGCTGCTGGTCACTTTGGTCAATCCGGGCGGTGGCGTGACGCTTGGCAGCGTCACCACGCTGACCGTGCAAATCATCGACAACGAGGCGATTGTTCCGTTGTTCAAGAACGGGTTTGAAGATTGAGGGAAAAGGCTGCGGCGTTGCCGCAGCCGATGCGTCTGATAACGTCGGAAAATCGGCGTCCCTTGCCTGCAGCGGAGCGATTCGAAGGTGCACGCGGACAAGCGTCAGCCGACGCTTGATTGCGTGTGTTGGACCGCTTGCGGGTCTGAGCGAGCCGCTGTCAATGTCCGGCGCTTCTCAAAACGCAGCAGACTTCATGAGCCAGGGTCGGACTTTCAGAAGAGTGGCATTCATCGTTGCAAGGACCTCAAGCGGCTGACCACCCACCTGAGCCAGAAGATCTGGCAGAAGGTCACCTTGATCAGCGAGTCCGGGCGGATGAGCTACCCGCCCGGACCGATCGCTCAGCCCTAGCCCGGACGAACGACGGTGCAGCAGACGCGCTGATCCCCCAGTCGGGCCGCCTGGCATTGCCGGGGATGCGCGCTCGGCGTGCCCTGCACGCGGGACGCCGCCTGTCGGGCGGCGCGATCATTCCGATGGCCGCACGGACACAGCGCCGGGCTGGAACCTTGCAGCGTGCGGGACGGGTGTTCGCCGTGCCGCTGGGGCTGCCCGCGTGCTGGCTCGGCGCTGCCCTGTGCCTGGTCGGCGCTTGCGAATCATCGGACCCGCGGCAGCGTCCGCCGCCTGTGTCGCCGTCACTGTGCGCGTTGCAACACCGGCTCGAAGCCATCGCGCAGCAGACCGTCGCTACCCGCGGCTTCGACCAGGGTCGCGCGGTCGTCGGCGGGATTGAGCACGAACACACCGGCCGGCGGCGCGATCGTCGCCTCGAGGCTCACGAAGGGTGCCGCCGTATCGACCGCGCCCTGCAGCACGATCGTCGCCACCGCACCCGCGGGAAGATCGCCGACCAGCAGCGGCGCGCCCGTCCCCGACGCAGCCGCGCACGCGCCCATGCACGTCCACGACAGGTCGGAAAGCCCCGCGGCCACGGCGCCGCGCACGCTCACGCCCGCGAGGTTCGCCGGCCCGTTGTTGCGTGCCGTGATCCGGTAGGCGCGCCGACCCGGCACCGGATCGGATGCTACGCGCGTCAGTCCCACCTGCAGGTCGGCGCCATTCCCGACCACGATGCGGAACTCGCGCTGCGTGCGATCGCGGCCACCGTCGGTGGTACCGCCATTGTCCTGCGCCACCACCTGCAGGCGCGCGACACCGCTCGCGCCCGAGAGCGTGTAGCTGAGCGTGCCGTCCGTCGCGAGCACCGCATCGGTGACGAGATTGGCGCCGTCCTCCAGTTCGCTGATCGACAGAGTCACGGCCTGCGCTGCTTCCAACGGGCCTGGTGAAAGCTGCGACACGAAGCCCGGCCGCGACTGCGCGCCGTCGTGACCGCCGCGTGCGCGGGATTGCCGCCGAGGGTGAATGCCGGCGGGTCGTTCACCGGCGTCACCGTCAGCGCCATCGGCGCCGTGCGTACCGCGCCCGCGGGATCGCTCGCGGCCAGCGTGATCGTCGTGCTGCCGAAAGCATCGGCATTCGGTGCGACCATCAAGGTGCGGTTCGCCCCGCTGCCGCTGAAACCCGCCGCCAGAGCGGTATCCGACACCAGCGCCGCATCGCCCGAGGTCGCCCAAAGCACGACGGCCGTCGCGCCCGATTCCGCGTCGCCGACCGTGATTGCGAGCGGCGCGCCCACGCTGTCTTCCAGCATGCTCAACGAGGCCGGCGCCGACAGGCTCGGCCGACCGTTGATCGTCGCCGTCACCGCGACCGAGGTGCGCGACGGGTTCGTGTTGTCGCCGCCGTACACGGCGTTCAGGCTGCGCGCGCCGGCGGGCAGCGCGCTGGTCGTGCAGCTCGCCGTGGCGCTGTTGCCGTTCGGCGTGAGCGGCCGATCCAGGCAGTCCGCGATCGGCGTGGCGCCGTCGCGGAACGTCACGACGCCGGTCGGCGCCGTGCCCGTCACCGTCGCCGTGAGCGTGACCGGCGCGCCCTCGTTCGGCGTACCGGCCACCGGCGCCAGCGTGATCGCCGCCGCGGGATCGAGCGCGATCAGCACCACGTCGTTGCCCGTGCCCGCGGCGTAGCGGATGCGGAAGGGGAAGCCGCCGAGCGTGAATTCCGCGCCCTCGGCGCGGCCACCGAAGCTGCCGGAGACAGGATCGCTGCCGTCGTTGGCGATCATCGTCATCACGCGCCCCGGCTGGTGCGTGTAGCCGCCGAGCGGCCGGGCATCCAGCGTGGCGCGGCCGAGCGAGACCGTGCCGGTCACGTCGAGGAGGTCGCTCGCCGCGGCATTGGCTTCGAACTCGAACACCGACGGCGACTGCATCGTGAGGCTGCCCGCCGCCAGCGTGCCCGGCGTGCCGCCGGGCGCCAAGCGGCCGCCATTGCGCACCAGGGTGTCGCCCATCCGCCCGATGCCGATCACGATGCCGCTGTTCTCGATCGTCATCGCGCCCTGGGTGCCATTGGCGAACCACAGGCCCTGCTGCACCACGGTCGACCCGTGGGTGGCGGTGCCGGAGTAGATGTAGGCCGCGCTACCGGTCTTGCGCAGGGTGCCGGGGCCAGTGATCTGGCCGGCATAAACGCATTCCGCCGTGGGAGACACCGTCAGCGTAGCGCCCGTCGCGAGTTCGAGGATCCCAAGGTCGGCGCGCGAAAACCCCTGTGGCCAGGGATCGTTGCCGACGCAGGCTACCGTATGCGTTCCCGCCACCGCGATGGTGCCCGAAACCAGATCGGGCAACGTCGAAAGGAGCCGCGTCATGCCCGACGGATGCAGGCTTGTGCCGGGCAGGAATACCGCGCTGTCGGCCTGCTCGAAGCGTCCGGCATTCACCACGACCGCGCCGCCCACGCGGCCGCCAGGCTGGTTCAGGAACAGGGCCTCTTCGCCCAAGCGTCCCGAAGCGCTGGCCGACCGAGAGCCGTAGAGGAGTACGCCACCCTCGATCAATCCTGCATTGCGCCCGGTCGGGCGCGGGATCGCACCACCGGTGAACCCGAGACGGCCGGTACTCATCACGACCGGACCCCGGATGGTGCCGGTCGTGCCGTTCGTCAGGTCAAGGTCGGTCATGACTTGCTCGCCGCGCCCCACATCGCCGACCGAATCCGCCACCACGTTGACGAGGCCCACGCCACCGTTGACCCTGCCGAGGTTGGTGATCCGGTACGGAAGACAACTCGGGTCGGCGAAAGGTGCCGGTGCCCCTCCCCCGGCCACCGGGCCGGTGAGCAGGTAGTCCTCGATGACGCCGTCGGTGTCGTTGGTGCCGTTGAAGTCGATGAACAGCGAACAAAGGTCCGCGCGGCGGATCGTGCCGCCATTGAAGAACTCCCCCCGGTTGAGGTCGACGACCGCGCCCTGGAAATTGACCAGCCGCGACCACACCGGGCCGGTCATCTGCCCGTTGTTGAACACCTGCGTGGTCCGCCAGTTGCTGCCGAGGCTCGTGGGCGCGGGCGACACCTGGCCCGTGATCGTCCCCCAGTTGTAGATGAAGATCTGGGTCGTCGTGCTGTTGTTCGGGGCGTGGCCGTAGATCTCCGCTGCGGTCGCCGGACTGCCCGGCGCGCCGACGTCGACCCGTCCGCTGTTGAGACTGATCGTGCCCGCGCTGGCGCCACCCAGGAGCGATACGCCGACGTCGGTACTGGGTCGGGTATCGATGTCGCCGACCGCTCCCGCGCACTGGGTCGTGCCACCGGAGGGCACCGGGAGTGGCACGCACTGCGCAGCGACATGGGTCGACGGCCAGAGGGCCAGCACGAACAGGCCTGGGCGGACGGACGGCAGCAGGTTACGGCGCATGGGCGGCTCGATGGCGACGACGGGCGGAGGTTACCGAAAGCAGGCGCGAAATCGGGTCGAGGTCCCTCAGTCCCGACGGGCCGGGTGCCGCGGCCGCCTTGGGCAGGGGTTTCCGGCGAAGCATCGGCAAACGTCCTGCACCGTAAGCGCGTCCAGGCGGTTCGACCGCTGACTCGTAAGCTCTCGCGTCGAGTGACAACACTTTCCCAGAAACTTCGGCTGCTTTGGCTTCGCGATCGGCCGGGGTCATCCGGCCGATCGCGTCATGGGGTCGTTCCTCGTTGTCGTCGAGCCGTTCGCTCTCCAGAAGATGCGAACACACGCCCCTGGAAGCTTGTGGCAAGGCCACGACCGCCAGGAGGTTCAGATGCTCTCGTCAGAGCCCATCCGCTGATGCCGCCCATGGCGTCATCGACCTCGGAGGCATGGCGCAGACCGGGTGGCGAGCCTCATCGTTCAGGCCTGACGCGGACGCTCAGGCGGCTTGGCCAGCCCGGCGCGCCGCGACAAAGCTGCGCACCATCAGAACCAGCAGAACAGCGCACAGCGTCAGCATGCCAAGGTTGACTCCCAAGGCCAGCGGGCTCATCTGCGCGGCGCGAATCAGCAGGGCGGCCGAAGGCGCGAGCGACCCGAGCAGGGCCACCACGGCGGCCACGTGCATGAGAGGTGCTTGCGCGCGCCATCGAAGGCCATGGCGAGGCCCGCGAGTGCGCCGAGGGGGATGCCGACATAGGCGGGAAGCAGTGCGGTGCTGCTCGACGACGTGGCGAAGGCACCGAGGCCCAACAGGATGAGCAGGGCGGCGAAGATCAGGGTCGTCTTGGGCATCGGTCGGCTCGCGCCATTTGGGACTGGCCTTCGAGAGTGCCGGAGCGGCCGTCGCCGGGCCGTCATCGCGCACCCGTCCGCACGCCGGCCCGCACCACGAAGCGAGACGATGCAGCCAAGCCCGGCAGGGCGGTTTGGTAGGCCGACCGCGAAGGGTGTTCGAGTTTTCCGGGCGCGTTACGGGGCTTGGTCGTCACGGCGCTTCGATGGGGCGCGTCCCTACGCTGAGGCGTCTCGATCGTGACCCCGCATGCTGACGTTCGCATTTCCCCCGGCCCTTCGTCGTCGTCGGCTTGCTCTCGGCGGCGGACTGTTCCTCGCCTTCGACGCTCTGATGATGGGCGTCGGCGTCGCCGTGATTACCCGCGGCGAGCACCTCGTGGCGGCAGCGGCCCTCGCGGCGCTGGGGGCGGGCGTGTCGATGCTGCTTGCGTGGGCGCTTGTTCGACCACCGAAGGCGGCACTGGTCAACGGCGTATTGCGCATCGAAGCAGCGCATCGTCACGTCATGCTGGACCGCAAGGCCCTAGGCGACGCCCGTATCGTCGAACTCGACCTTTCCAGCGTGCCGGACGACACCCTGCCGAAGCCGCTGCTGAAGCGGACGTGGTGGTCGCCAGGCGACGCGATGGGATGGCAGATCGACGGTCGCGGCCAAGGGGTGTTCTGCGCGGTGACGCGGATCGGCCCGGCGCTGCGGATCGAAAGCGGGATCGGCGCGTTGCTGTGGACGCCAAACGATCCGGCAGCGGTCGCGCGGGCCTTGCGCCAGGCGGCAGGGCCGCGCTGATCCGCCACGACCAGGGCGCGCGACAGGCCGAGCGCACCGGGCTTGCCGTGCGCTACGTGGGCCTCGTCGGTCGCTGCGCGACAACGCCCGCTGCGCGGGCTACGCCTTCGCTTCATCGCTGCGCGAGTCGATGACATGGCCGCGATGGGCATCTGGGACCCGACCAAGCTCACCCGAAAGGCGCTGCAGAACGCCACCTGCTTGGTCTGCTTCGCAGCTAGCAGGAGCTGCGCTCCGACGCGGGTCTCCTGATCACCACCGAAGCCATGGTCGCCGAGCTGCCGAAGACGGGCGCCCCGGCGCCCCCGACCTGCGGCGGTGATCCCTGCTGGCGCGCTTTCCCGTTTCGGCTACCAACACCGCCAAAGGTAGCCGCCATGCGCATGGTTCGACTCGGTCTCACGCTCTGCTTGATGCTGCACGCCACGGCGTCGTGGTCGGCGCAAGTGATCGTCAACGGCCCAGCCGGCAGCGGTGCCTTCGGGACCAAGGTGTTCGCCTTGCCCAATCGGAACTTCGTCGTCACCGACCCGAGCTATTCGATTCCCGGAGGTGCACAGAACGTCGGCGCGGCCCACCTGTACAGCGAAGACGGGCGGCTGATCAGCAGCCTGACCGGTTCGGCCACCAACGACACCGTCGGACAGGACGTCGTGGTGCTGCCCGTCAACGGCAACTTTCTCGTGCTCAGCTTCAGTTGGAGCGCGCTGAGGGGCGCGGTGACCTGGTGTTCCGCACAGACTGGTTGCCAGGGTCAGGTCTCCGCCGCCAATTCGCTGGTCGGCACCGCAACCGACAACCTCGTGGGCTCGCCCAACCAGGTGGTGGCGCTCACCAACGGCAACTACGTCGTGGGAACAATCGGCTACGACGATGGCGCGACGCAGAACGTCGGTGCCCTCGCCTGGGGTTCGGGAACCAGCGGCGTCCGAGGTGAGATCGGGATCGCCAATGCGCTGATCGGCAGCAGCACCAACGACCGGGTCGGCGAGAACGTTCTGGCACTGTCGAACGGCAACTACGTCTTGAAGACGATCTTCTGGGACGACGTCACCAACAACATCGTCGATGCCGGCGCGGTGACCTTCGTCAATGGCGCAACCGGGGCCACCGGCGTCGTCAGTGTCGCGAACTCGTTCACCACAGGCCAGAGCAATCCCAGCTCCAACCCGATCAACCTGGTTGCGCTCGGCAACGGCAACTATCTGATCGGAATGCCCAGATGGAACGGCACCCGAGGAGCCGTGACCCTGGCTGACGGGACGAGCGTCACGACGGGTTCCCCCAATGCCAGCCGTTCGCTGGTGGGCATCGCACCCGGCGACGCGGTCGGAGGCCTGGATCGGATCACCGTGCTCGCCAACGACAACTATGTGGTGCGTTCGCCCAATTGGAACCAGAACCGCGGCGCGGTGACCTTCGGTTCCGGCACGCTCGGCGTGGTCGGACCGATCTCGGCCGCCAACTCGCTGGTCGGCACGGCAACCACCCATCAGGTCGGCTCGCGGGTCGTGCCGCTGGTCAACGGCAACTACGTCGTCGCTAGCGGGGCGTGGGACAACGGTACGACCACGAACGCCGGCGCGATCACCTTCGGTTCCGGAACCGGTGGTGTCATCGGAGAAGTCTCCGCGACCAACTCGCTGGTCGGCGTGACCGAATCCGATACCCTCGGGCAGGAAGACCGCAGCGTCACCCCGCTCAGCGGCGGCGGCTACGTGGTGAGCTGCCAGAACTGCGACATCGACGGCGTGGTGAACTCCGGTGCAGTGGTGGTGGCCCCGAGCAGTGGGATTTCAGGGGCACTCAGCGGCGCCAACTCGCTGCGCGGCGGCATCGGCGCGCTGGGCACCAGCAACAGAGTCTCCGTCACCGCGTTGAGCGACGGCAACGCGGCTTTCGTCAACGCCACCTGGCGAACGGCGACGGCCAACACCGTCGGCGCGGTGACCTGGCTTCCCGCCACCGGTATCACCGGCGTGGTGGATGCGAGCAACAGCTTTCTCGGCACGACCGCATCGGACCAGGTCGGCGGTGGCGGCGTCATCGCAGTCGCCAACGGCAACTACGTGATTTCATCGCCAAGCTGGGACAACGGTGCCGTCCGGAATGTGGGTGCGGTGACCCTGGCCCAGGGCGGCGCGCCGTGGCTGGGGACCGTTTCCGCGGCCAACTCGCTGGTGGGAAGCACCCAGGACGACTTCATCGGCAATCGACTGCATGTGCTGCCCAACGGCAACTATGTCGTGCTGTCCAACAACTGGGACAACGGCACGGCCAACCGGGCCGGCGCCATCACCTGGGGTTCGGGAACCATGGGCGTCACCGGACCGATCACCGCGGCCAACTCCTGGGTGGGCACGCGGGCCGACGACCAACTGGGCCTGGGAACCTTCCGCGTGTTCGCCGACAGCTACTGGGCCGCCAGCGCCGAGTTCTGGGATGCGCCAGGCAGCGGCTCGAACCCGGTGTTCAATGCAGGTGCGGTGACGCTCGGACTTCCGCTCGGGCCGCAAGTCGGCCAGGCCGGCGTGTTCGATCCCGCCGATCTGCGCGGCGTGCTGAGCACACGAAACAGTGCCATCGGCAGCGTGGCCGGCGTCGCCTCACCGGTCAACATCGCCTACGACTACCTGCCGAGCGACACACCCCAGGCGCGGACCCTGATCGTTGGCATGCCGCGGCAGAATCGCGTCGTTCTTCAGAGCTACGACGGGTTCTTTCGCGACGGCTTCGAGTAGCGATGAAACCGGGGTCATTGCAAGGTTTCAGCTCGCAGAAACACGAGGGGGTTTGTGGGCAATGAGCCGGATCCCTTTGTCGGTCACTTCTTGAGTGCCGGCATCGCTGAAGCCGTTGGACGCTGCGTATTCATCCTGGCCGCCGAGGTCGTCGCTGCCGGCCATTGCGCTCTCCTCCTCCCACCGCCAGCGCTCCTCAAGATGAGCCCGATCGCGTGGTCCATCCCTCGACCAGTGGCTCGCGCGTCAATCGCTCCGCAAACCACTGCCCCGCTTGACCCAATTCATTGGAACGATAGGCAAGGACGAAACTTGCCTCAGGTCGGGGCTGCTGTACCTCCACTCGAAGCAAGGTGCCCCGCTCGAACTCGGGCCTGGCAAGGAAGCGCGGAAGGAAGCCCACGCCGAGGCCGGCGCGCTGCGCTTCGAGCTTCGCCGCCATGCTGGCAACGGTCAACGTCTCTTGCCCTGCCAACAACCCGTATGTTTTCGCCGAGCGCGCGCGCGCGCTGTCGGCGACGCAAACCGCGCGATGCGGCAGGACTTCAGCCTCGGGCAAGGGTGCGCCGAGTGCCTCGGAGCAACTGACCAAGGGGTGGCCAGGAGCGACTGCGAAGTCGAACGCGACCGTTCCAAGCGGGATCACGACATACCCACCGCCTGAGGGAATGCCGCCAGCGCCGAGGCCCGCAATGACGAGGTCAGCCCTGCTCTCGACCAAGGCTTCCCAGCAGCCTTCCAACGACTCTTCGGCGACGCGTACCCGCGTGCTGGACGCCAGCGCATAGAAGCCTTCCAGCGCCGGAAAGAGCCGTGGCGTCCCAAGCAGCGTGTCGATGACGATGCAGAGGTCCGTCTCCCAGCCGTCTGCGATCCGCCCGAGTCGACGCTCCGCAGCGGCGGCCAGCTGCAACAGCCGCCGGCCTTCATCGAGCAGTTGTCTGCCTCCCGCCGTCAACCGCGTCTGCTGCTTGCTCCGATCGAACAACTTGATGCCGAGCTCGCGCTCAAGCTGGATGATCGTATAGCTCAGCGCGGATGGAACCTTGTGCAGTTCGGCGGCTGCCTTCGCAAACGACCCGAGCCGCGCGATGGCGTCAACCACGTAGATTGCGTCGAGCGAAAGCGTGGGGCGAGGCTTCATGGTTCAGCCAACTTGATGACGGCGTTCAATTCGGCTCGCTTTCCAATGCAAAGGGCGGGGCCTATCTTTCGAGCACCTTCCCAGGGGAAAAGCCATGGTCTCGGCACTCGGAAAAAAACATGCCTCAGTCAGCATCCACGCCGCCGGCAAAGGATTGTGGCGCAAGCGCGTGTTTTCTGCGTCGCTGTGCATCCTTGCGTGGCCAGCCCTGGTGCTTTCCACCCCTGCACAATCACCGCCGGCAATTCATGCAGGAACCAACGACGCGCGCGTGGTCACCATGACTTACCTGAAGTCCGCTCCCGGGAAACTCGGTCAGCTCGAGCGCTATGTGCGGGCGAACTGGTTCGCGATGGATAAGGTCGCGGTGGAGCGAGGGCTGTTCTTGAACTACATGTGGCTCGATACCGGCACCGATGAAGGGCCATGGAATGCCATCGTCATGGTGACCTATCGCGACGCACAAGGGTTTGCCGGGATCGAGAGGGACTGGAGCGAGATCAAGGCCGCACATCGTGAGGTGCTGATCGATGGGAAGACACAGGCCGATCTCGGTCGCGTTGTCGAGAGCCGCGAGTTCTTCGAACGACCACCATTCGTGAACGCCGTCGCCGCAGGCATGCCGATTGACCGAGCGGCAGCAGACGAAGATTCGCGCGATGAATCCGCGATCAGGGAGGTCGTTGGCAAGTACTTTGAAGCGGGCGTCACCGGTAGCCCGGAGCTGATCCGTGAAGCCTTTCTTTCGACGGCCAGAATCGAGGGCTTGCGTGGCGATCGTCTTGTCACATGGTCGTTCGACGAGTACTTGCGGTTCTTCAATGGCAATCCTGCACCAGGCGCGGATCAGGTCGAGCGAACGATCACTCGCATCCTGAAGCATGGAAACAGCGCAACAGTGCAGCTGCGCCTTGAATTCAGTCCAGCACAAGCGCTCGATGAGCAGCTCTCGCTGTTGCGCATCGATGGCCGATGGCAGATCGCCTACAAGTCGTATGTCCCATCGCTCTAGGGCTTTGCCGTGCGTCCCATTCGACTTCTGAGAGCGCCTTGGCCAGGGCGCTTCGGCGGTCGATGCCCGCGTGCTCGCTGGAGGTCTGTGTGGTCGGAGGCGTTTTGCTTGCTGGGTTCAGACTGCAAAGAGATCGTTGGGCTGACGATGGGTTGGCCGAAAGTCTGGACCTGAACTCTTTCCTGCCGCCGGCAAGCAAGCGCAGAACCGCGGCCTCAACCGCCTCGCAGGCGATGGCGATCTTGGCCGCGGCCACAGGGTCAACGCACGATCAACAGCGGCACCTTGGTGAGTGACAGCACGGTGCTGACCGTACTGCCCAGCAGCAGGCCGGTGAGCGCACCGTGCCCGTGCGAGCCCATCACCACCAGGTCGAATGCCCCGGCGTTGGCGTGCTCGGCGATCTGCCGGCCGGGCGCACCGACGCAGGTGACCTCGGTGGCCTGCAGCT
The DNA here is from genome assembly GCA_044344935.1 of Aquimonas sp. Taxonomy (GTDB): domain Bacteria; phylum Pseudomonadota; class Gammaproteobacteria; order Xanthomonadales; family Xanthomonadaceae; genus Aquimonas. Next base: position 22,680 of record JBIJCA010000015.1, read on the forward strand.
GCGCGGCCGCAAGCACCTCTCGCGCTTTCGCCAGCGCCGCGTCGTGCTCCTGCTGGTAGTAGCTGTGCAGAATCTCGCCGCCCACCGCGCTCGCCGCGCGCGGCGGCGCCGACAGCGTAACGTGAATCAGGGTGAGTGCGGCGGGCTGGCTGAGCCGCCCATTGAGTTCCAGAGCATGTGCAAGCGCGGCCTCACCGTAGTGGCTGCCGTCGACGGCGACAAGAATTCGCATGGCTTTTAGCCTCCTTTGAACACAGGTTGTCAAGTCGCGAGAGTATCAGCCCGGCACGGCCTGAACTCGCACGCTCCGAAGCGCACGTCGCCGCCGCGCAGCAGCACGCGGAAGCTCAGTTTCTGAACTATCTGGGCCGGCCACGGCCAGCCACTGCTGGGCCCGCGGCCGCGCAGAAAGGCCCGACCGGAACCACGAATGAGTGCGGCAGCAGCGCCCTCTATCGCGGTCCTCCAGCCGATGCGCGATCACCGGATCGCTGCTCGCGTACGTGCCTGGCCGGATCACCCGCCGGGCACGTAGTACAAGGGCGAGCCCGGGCCCAAGGGCGCACCGATCAGCACCCATGCCACCAGCATCGCGGTCCACACCAGACCGATCACGATCGAGTACGGGACCATCAGCGCGATCAGGGTTCCAAGCCCGGCGCTGGCGCGGTACTTCTGGAAGACCGAGAGAATGATCAGCAGGTACGAGTTCAGCGGCGTGACGATGTTGACCACCGAATCGCCGATGCGATACGCCGCTGTCGTCAGCTCCGGACTCATGCCGACGATCATGAACATCGGGATGAAGATCGGCGCCAGCACGCCGAACCTGCTGAGCATGCCGCTCATCGCGAAGTCGCCGAAGACCACCACCAGCACGAAGGCGATCACCAGGCCCCAGATGGGCAGGTCAGCCTCGAACAGAAAGCTCCCTCCCGCATAGGCGAGCATGCGATCGAAGCCGCTGTAATTCAGATACGCGGTGAACTGGGCCAGGAAGAACAGCATCACAAGCACCGGCACGATGCTTTTGACGCCGTGGTTCAGTGCATCGGCCAGGTCCTGCTGACCCCGCAGGACACCCGTGCTGAGGCCGTACGCGATGCCCGCCAGCAGGAACAGGATGACGTCGCGGGCACGATCACATGCGACCAGCGCGGGGCCGGCGACTCGCGCCTGCGCGACGCGCCCTCGGCGGTGATCACCAGCGGCGTGTCCGCCAGAACGGTCGCGCCGGCTGTCGGCGCGCTGCCAGCCGGTTGCACCGCAATGCTCGTTTCGGTCAGCGCGCGAGCGTTTGGCAGGCTGGGTTGGCCGTAGCCGTACAGAGGCATGCCGGGCACCAGCACGGCGGTCGCCAGCAGGCCCAGCCCCACGGCGATGCTGGCGAGCGCCATCTTCAGGCCGCGCCGTTCGACCGACGTCAGGGCCATCGCACCGGCGGTATCGTCACGGCCGCTGTGCTTGTCGGCGGAATGCTGCCGCTCGAGGCGCGGCTCGATGATGGCATCGATGACGAACCAGCCCGCCGCCATCACCGCGAAGACCGAGACGACATTGAAGAAGTAGTTGTGCAGCATCGACACCGAATAGTCGGGATCGATGACCCGCGCGGCGTCCTGGGCGAAGCCCGTGAGCACGGCGTCGCTTCCGTTCGGAAAGAAGCCCGCACCAAAGCCGCCGGCCACGCCGGCGAAGGCTGCAGCCATGCCGGCGACCGGATGTCGCCCGACCGCAAGGTACAGCGCAGCCGCCAGCGGCGGAAGAATGATGTAGCCGGCATCGGAGGCCACCGACGCGGTGGCGCCGAGCATCACCACGGCGGGCGTCAGCAGGCGCTTCGGCGTCAGCATCGCCATGGCGCGCATCAGCGCCGAGAAGAAGCCGAACTTCTCCGCAAGGCCAATGCCGAGCATGGCCACAAAGATCAGCGGCAGCGCCGGCATCAGTGCGAAGTTGCGCAGCGCCGAGGACAGCATCCAGTACACGCCATCCGCCGTGAGCAGCGAGCGCGGCTCGATGGGTGCACCGCTAGCAACGAGATCCAGCTCGGGACGACCGCTGGCATCCAGCACCGGCTGGCTCACGGTGCTGCCATCGGCCTGGACAATCTCCTGCATCTGCAGCACGGGCTTGACCGGCTGCACGCTCCACTGCAGCTGCGAACCCGCAAAGGACAGCAGGACCACCACAAGGGCGAGCAAGGCGAACAGCAGCGCCGGCTCCGGGAGCTTGTTGCCGAGCCATTCGATCCAGTCAAGGACTCCGCGGCGCGGGGCGGTGGCAGAGGGCGAAGCGTTGGGGGACGTAGTGCTCATTGCGCGTGGAGCCCCAGGCAGCGAGGCGATCTGCTGGATGCAGACACCCAAAGGCCCGCGGCGAGCCGCGGGCCTTTGGGCGTCAGTCGTTTCAGGTCGGCGTGGCCTGATCCCGCGACTTCCAGAGCGAGTACACCACGCCGCCCAGCAGCAGACCGAAGGTGACACCAAGGCTGATCTCAGCGGGCACCTTGCCGCCAAACAGCCAGTCACCCACGAAGATCTTCGAGCCGATGAAGATCAGCACGAAGGCCAGCGCGTACTTCAGGTAGTGGAAGCGATGCACCATCGCCGCCAGGGCGAAGTACAGGGCGCGAAGGCCGAGGATGGCGAAGATGTTCGAGGTGTAGACGATGAAGGGATCGGGCGTGATCGCGAAGATCGCCGGCACCGAGTCGATCGCGAACACCACGTCGGCAATCTCGACCAGTACCAGACACAGGAACAGCGGCGTGGCGAACCACAGCAGCTTGCCGCCGGGCCCGGCCTGCTTCACGAAGAAGCGCTCGCCTTGGAGATCCTGAGTCAGGCGCATGCGCTTCTTCAGAAAGCCCAGAATGCGGTTGTTGGCGATGTCGGGTTCGTCGTCGATCGACATCAGCATCTTGACGCCGGTGGCGATCAGGATCACCGCGAACACGTACAGGATCCACGAGAAGTTCATCACCAGGGCCGCGCCCAGGCCGATCATGATCGCGCGCAGCACGATGACGCCGAGGATGCCCCAGAACAGCACGCGGTGCTGGTAGATCCGCGGCACCGCGAAGTAGGTGAAGATCATCGAGATGACGAAGACGTTGTCCATCGCCAGCGCCTTCTCGACCAGATAGCCGGTCAGGTACAGCTTGACGGCTTCCCAAGCCATGGCCTCGTTCGTCGGCAGGTTGGCGATTTGCGGATCAATCGCCTTCTCGCTGCCGAATTCGTAGTAGATAAACCACACGGCGACGGCCCAGAGCAGGCCCAGTCCGATGTACAGCGCCGACATCCACAGGCTTTCCTTCACGTCGATCTCGTGAGCTTCCTTGTGCAGGACGCCCAGATCGAACGCGAGGATGGCCAGGACGGCGCCAAGAAACGCGAGCCACACCCAGACGGGCATGCCGAGCCAGAGGCCGGTCAACAGTTCCATGAGTCACTCCGAAGGCAATCGCAGGTTCGATGCCCGGCCTGACTGGCAAAGTGCTGGAGCCATACGAGGGGCCTGAGCATCGGTAAACGACTCCGACATCGCCATGCATTGCACATGACCAGAGGGGCCCGCAGTCGAGCGCGGAGTGTTGTGATGCGAATGTGAACTATGTGTGAAATCGACGGCGCCGGCAGCTGACGGGGATCTCATTGCGCAGCCGCAGCAAAGCCTCGGTGGCCAAGGCACTCGCATAAGCGACGTGCTCCGACAAAGACAGCACGCTCGAACAGAGTGCCGTCTTCCTCGGCGGTCGGTCCCGCCCCGGCGCCCAAGCTGAGCAGGGTGGATGCATCGTGCTCAGTCGACGCTCCGAGCTGGTGCCGCTGCCTGCGAAAGCGCCTTGGCATCGGCATCGAGCCAGCTGCCGTACGTATCGGTCAGACCGCTGAGCGGCCAGCGCCGAAGCGCAGCGGGCTTGAGTGCCCGGAGCCTGCGCAGCAGCTTGAGCGCGCATCGCTTCTGGTGAGTCGTCTATCGCGCTCCATTCGCAGACCTCGGTTCAGTTCGCGAGCCCGACCCGGAAGATGGCGGGCGAGAGCTCTACGCGTGCACTCCATGAGCACGCTCCGGTCTGCAGCCCTCGATGGAGAACGCGGCGTCGTCAAACCTCATTGCTCTGATGTCCCGTTCGCTTCGCGATATCTCCACCTTCAACTCGACCCGCGAGCCGGGAGGGAAGTCAACGCGCTCATCCGCATCCATGGCATTGCCCATCGCCCTGGATGCGGCAATTCGTCGGCTGGCCGTGCGCGACGAACAGGCTCGTCTCAACGCCCAGATGCAGCGCGTTACGCGGTCACCGCCGTTGGGAGAGGCGCAGCAGCTGTCGATCAGGTTGAGGGTGCCGGTGGGGTGCATCGGCATGGCCCAGTGATGCATTTCGGCTTCGGCAGCGCGGCCGGCGCGAGCTTGATCTGCCCAGCAGCATGGATGGCTTGCTCGCGGTTCCAGCGCTTGTGGTGCAGGCCGGTATCGACGATCAGGCATTCAGCACGGAACATTCCAAGCTGCAGCCGACCTAGGTTGTCCAGCGGCTTCTCCGGAAAGCCCTCCTCCCAGACCAGACGTTCGATGTACAGCGCCCAGCCCTCGGCACAGGCGGTGAACGGCAGCAGCTTGAGGAAGGTCGAAACGCCGGTCAGCGACCGCTGGATGGCGATCGGGAAACTCTGGCCGTGAATCGCCTCGCGATAGGCCAGGGTGCGCATGCCGAAGCGCGCGACTTCTTCGGTCTTGCGCAGGTTGCTGAAGAAGATCTCCGGCAGCGAGCCATCGAGGGCCGGGCCGTTGCAGTACGCGCTCTGCGCGGTCTTTTCGCGCAACTCGGGCTCGCGTTCGACCTTGACGCTGGGCTCCGGCCGCAGGTTGAACGCGCTGCCGATGCCCTGGTCGATCTCGTCGATGAGGGTCTGGAAGTCCTCGATGATCTGCTGTCGGCCTTCATCGGTGTTGCGATTCAGCTGGTCCGGGCGCTGCGCGATCTCCTGCACGCGCTCGCCGATGCTGCCCTCGATCAGCCCCTCGCTCCGCAGGATGGCGTCCATCTCCGCGCCGATCCGCTCGACCTCGCGCAGGCCCAGTGCGTGCACTTCGTCGGGCGTCACCCCGGTGGCGGTCTGCGAGCGCATGGGATCCGGTGGGCTTCATCGCCAAGCTGGCGGCGCCGGTCCCGCTACCACGCGCACCTCACCCGCTTCCATGGCGTGTTTGCCCCCGCGCCCAGTTCACGCCATCGGAGGGGCGGGAAGCGGGCTGTGATCGATGCCGCAGCGGTCGATGGGAGCGTCAACGCCGAGCCGCGCAGGCCTGAGCAGAAGCGCCGCGCTGTGACCTGGGCGCAACGACTCAAGCGCGTTCTGCTCCGGGCTTCCTGCCCTGCGCCCTCCGGCCAAGTCTTTGGCTCTTCCAAATCGCACAAGGCGATTGGGTCAACATCGACGTCATCACCTGTGCCCACTGCGGCGGTGCGGAACGGATCGTCGCCAGCATCGAGCAGCCTATGGCCATCCGCGCCATGCTCGTCCACTTCGAGCAGCACGGTGCACGGGGAAGCGAACTGCCGGCCCGCGGTGCGCGCACCGCCGGCGACTGCGTGAGCAGCCGCCGGCAACGGTGCCGGGAGCGAAAGCTGGAGGACGACACGGCGCGGCCATGACCTGCAGGTCGGCGCTCGGCCCGCTGACGGGAATCGCTCAGAAATGGCTCCGGACGGCGCCGCTGCGCGGCCGCGTAGAGCCGACCTCCCACGCGCGGACTTGCGATCCAGGCCACAACCGGCGCTTGCGCGGCCGCGGCGTACTCGCCAGACTCTGGCGATACGGCGATCGAACGTTCCTGCAACCGATCGCCCGACGTCATGCACCATCGATCCTCGCTGGAACCCTTGGGCCGGCACGCCATGAACCGCGCCTCTGATCCGTCCGTAGCCGGAGCACCGTTCGCGCCTGCTGAGGCGTTCACGGAAGCCTACGACCGCCTCAAGGCGATGGCGCATCGGGAGCTGCATCGCGCGCCGCCTGCCACCGTCAGTACGACCGAGCTCGTGCACGAGCTGTACCTGCGGCTCGGCGATGACTTGAGCTTCGGCGCGCCCGACCAGTTCTTCGCCTATGCGGCGCGCGCGATCCGCCACATCCTCGTTGATCGCGCACGTCACCGGCTCAGCTTCAAGGCCGGTGGTGACCAGCGCGCGGTATCGCTGACCGACCCGGCGGTGAACGTGCTGGCGGCCGAACCGGAACTCGCGCTGCTGCTCGATCGCGCCCTCGATGAACTGGCTGCGGCCAATCCGCGCGCGGCGCAGGTCGTCGAGCTGCACTATTTCGCCGGGCTCGGTCTCGAACAGGTCGCACAACTGCTGGGGGTGGTCAGGCGCACCGTCGATCGCGACTGGCGGCAGGCGCGCGCCTACCTGCTGTCGCGCGTCGAGTAGGTCGGGTCGGGCCGGACGCCGTGTCGCGATCGATGATCGAACCCCGTTTCCCGTCAGCATGAGTGCGCCCACCGACCCGATCGAGACCGACACGCTGGCCCGCGCCTGCGCCCTGTTCGATCGCTGCGTCGATCTCGATCCGGTGCAGCGCGAGGCGCTGCTCGCGGCTGAACTGCCCGATCCGGCCGTGGTGCGACTGCTCGCAGCCATGCTGTCGGCGGATCAGCGCACCGAAGATCCGTTCGGCATACCGGCCACCGTGTGGGCCGCGCGCCTGGAAACCGGACCGGACACCATCGATGGCCTGATCGGCCAGTCAATCGGCGGCTTCCGCATCGTCTCGCGCCTCGGCCAGGGCGGCTCGTCGGTGGTGTTCGCGGCACAGCGCGATGTCGCGGGCGCCGCCCAGCAGGTGGCATTGAAGCTGCTGCGCACCGGCCTGTTCTCGGCCGACGCCCAGCGCCGATTCCGCCGCGAGCAGGCGATCCTCGCGGGGCTGTGCCATCCGCACATCGCGCGGCTGATCGATGCCGGGGTCAGCAGCGCGGGCATCCCCTACATCGCGATGGAGCGCATCGATGGCCGACCGCTGGTAGCGGATGCGCGCGAACGCCAGCTCGACCTGCGCGAGCGCCTGCGACTGCTGGTCGCCGTCGCGCTGGCGGTCGACGCGGCACATCGTGCGCTGGTCGTGCATCGCGACCTCAAGCCCGACAACATCCTGGTCGACCGCGAGGGCCGGGTGAAGGTGCTCGACTTCGGCATCGCCAAGCTGCTCGACACCGAAGATTCGACCCAGACCCAGCACATCGCTCTGACCCCCGGCTACGCCGCACCCGAGCAGTATCGCCCCGGGGCGCTGACCACTGCGGTCGATGTCTACGCACTGGGCGTGATCGGCGCGGAGCTGGTGATCGACGCACGCCTCGGACCCGATGGACGGGTCTCGCGCGGGCCCGAGGCGGATGCGCAACGCAGGCGCTGGCAGGCGCTCGATGCCGATCTCGCCACGCTGCTGCGCACTGCACTCGCCGAAGACCCGGCGCGACGCTACGCGTCCGCACGCCACTTCGCCGACGACATCGAACGCTACCTTGCGCACGAGCCGATCGCAGCCCACCCGCCGTCGCGAAGCTATCGGGCGCGCAAGTTCATCGCGCGCCATCGGATCGGTGTCGGGGTGGGCGTGGCGATGTTCGCAATGTTGCTCGGCGCCTTCGTTCTGGTGCTGTCGCAGCGCGACCTGGCGCGACAGCAGGCCGCGCGCGCCGACAGCATGCGCGATTTCATGTTCGCCGCATTCGCGGACGCCGA
>JBIJCA010000011.1:0-33373 GCA_044344935.1 Aquimonas sp.
TTTGCTGGGCGCGCCCCGGCCGGCCGCCCCCGGGCGCCCCCCCGGGGCGCCCCCCGCGACCGTGCTGGACGCGGTGCGGCGCGCCCTCACGGCCAGCGAAGCCGAGCCTAACGCGGAACCCGGCGCGCGGCTCGAACTGCGCTTGCGCCTGGCTCAGGTGCTGCAGCGGCAGGGCGATCTGGAAGGCGCGCGAGTCCTGTTCGAAGAAGTCCGCGACGCCGCCAGCGAGCGCTGGGGCAGGGCTTATCCGGTCGCGATCGAAGCAGCCACCCACGTCATCCAGAACAGCATGGCGCGCGGCGAGTACGCGCAGGCGCGTGCGCAGCTCGATGCCTTGCCGCCCGCTGGCGAAGACCTGCTGCAACAGGTCGACTGGCTGTCGATGTCGGCGGTGCTGGCCTCGCGCGTGCGCGATGTCGAACGCGCGCTGCGCGATGGCGAGATGGCGATGGCGCTGGCGCGCGAGCACGGCGATCCCGAGCTGATCCGCGTCACGCTCAACGATTGGGGCGTCGTCCTGGTGGCGGCCAACCGTGATGAGGCGGCGATCGCAGCCTACGAGGAACTGCTCGCGCTCAATCGCAAACGCTTCGGTGAGCGTCACCAGCGCATCGCCAACGTACAGGCCGCACTGGCGCGCGCCTACCGCCGCACGGGCGACCTCGGTCGCGCCGAGCGAGCCGCGCGCGCAGCGGTGGAGATCGACCGCGCGGTGTATCCCGGAGACGACCGTCATGCGGCGGTGAATCTCAACGCGCTGATGCTGGTGTTGCGCGAGCGCGGCGATCTCGACGGCGCACTGGTCGTCGCCCGCGAGGCGCTGCGCATCAATCTCGCGGCGCTGGGCGAGGGACATCCCGACACCACGCTCGCGCGTTACGGAGTCGGCAACCTGCTGATGATGCGCGAGGACTACGCCGAAGCCGCGCCACTGCTGGGTCAGTGTGTGGCGGACAACGCCCGCGATTTCGGTCCGGCGCATTGGCGCACCGTGGCGGCGCGCGCGCAGCACGGCTACACGCTGGGCATGCTGGGGTCGACACAGGCCGGCGTCGCCGCGCTCGAACAGGCGATCGCCGAACTCCGTGCGCTGCCGACGGGCGATCCCGACCGGCTGTGCGGCGCGATCGAACAACGCGTGCGCCTTGCGCAGCATCTGGGCGATGTCGCGGGTGCACGTGAGTGGCTGGATCGTCTTCAGGCCGCCGACCCCGATGCGCCGCCGAATCGCGCGTGCTGGATGGGCAATGTCGAATTGCGGCGAGCGGCCGTTGCCTTCGATGCAGCATCGTTTGTCGACGCCCGCGAATCGCTGCGGCGTAGCGCTGTCCTGCTGGAGCAGGCCGGCGCGGCGGTACCGCTGCTGGTGGCTGAGCACGCGGTGCTCGGTGCGCTGGTCCTTCACCGCACCGCTGATCCGGACGCGGCCGCAGCCGCGGCGCGCGCCGAAGCGCTGCTCGCTGATCTGCGCACGCCTCCGCCTGCACTGCGTCGCCGGATCACCGCGATGCGCGAATTCGCACCGGCAGCGACCGCGCAGCCACAGCGCGCTCCCTGATGGGCACATCGCAACCTCTGGCGCGGCTTCAGCCCGCTCCCGCTTGAAAGGGGAGAGCAGGGGTGTGAGTCGGGACCGCCAGTGAACCCTGTCGGCCCGCCGACCCGGAGTTGCGTGGCGCCGGGCGCCAGGCGGTCTACATCGCTGCCGCATGTCGCAAACCGCCGCATCTCCGCGTTGCTTGGAGGCAGCCGGAATCTCTCGGCATCTTGAGGATGCTTTCATGCGCCGAACGCCTTCCAATGCAGCTGGCAGCCGTGTTCGGAGCCGATCTGCCGTTCTGATGCTGGTTGTCGGCGTTGGCGTACAGGCTGCATCACTGGCGGCCGCGCCCGACAACACCGCGTGGCTGGCGAAGGCACAGCAGGAACTGGCACAGCGCGAGTACTTTGTCAGCGAGAACGATGTTGGCTTGCAGGCACCCAATCGCGCGCAGGGGTTCCGCAGCTATTTCGACGATACGGGCGTGCGGCTGGTGACGCGCGATGCCGACAGCGAGAGCTTGGCCGAATTGCGCATGGTGGGCGTGGGTCGCGCCGAGCCCGGCGCCAAGCTGCAGTTCGAGGCACTGGGTGCCGCGGCCGTGGTGGCCGAACAAGCGCAGATCAGCCAGCATTGGCGGGGCTTGGCGCTGGTGCAGAACAATCAACCCGACGGCTTACGCCAGGAAATACATTTGCAGCAGCGGCCCGTGGGTGACGGCCGAGTCACGGTAGCGATCGATACGGGTACCACCTCGACTTCCGCGGGCGCCGATCAGGTGTTGCTGCAAAGCGCGCATGGCAGCCTGCGCTGGGATGTTCTCGGCGCAGAGGATGCGCGGGGCCTGGCCCTTTCGGTCAGCGTCGCGACAACGGGCCAGCAGCTGCAACTGTCGTTCGATGATGCCAGCGCGCAGTATCCGATCCGGCTCAAAGCCCTGTTGACCGGCACCGCCGATGCGCTGCTGGCGTCGAATCAGGCCGGCGCGCAACTGGGCGCCAGCGTGGCCGGTGCGGGGGATGTCAACGGCGATGGCTTTGCCGATGTCATCGTCGGCGCATCCTTGTACGACAATGGCCAGATCAATGAAGGCGCCGCCTTCATTTACTTCGGCGGCGCCGGAGGCTTCAACACCAACGCCGACACGGTGATGGTGTCGAACCAGGCGAGTGCGTTGTTCGGCGCCAGTGTCGCCAGCGCGGGCGATGTCAACGGCGATGGCTTTGCCGATGTCATCGTCGGCGCACCTTTCTTCGACAACGGAGAGATCGAAGAAGGCGCCGCCTTCGTTTACTTCGGCGGCGCCGGGCCATTCGAACCAAATTTCGATGGGCGGCTGCAGTCGGACCAGGTTGATGCAGAGCTGGGCACCAGCGTAGCCGGCGCCGGGGACGTCAACGGCGACGGCTTTGCCGATGTCATTGTCGGCGCGCGGCTCTACGACAATGGCCAGACCAATGAAGGCGCCGCCTTTGTCTACTTCGGTGGTGCCGGAGCGGTGTTCAACATCAGCATCGATGCGCTGTTGCAGTCGGACCAGGTGGGTGCAGAGCTGGGCACCAGCGTGGCCGGTGCCGGGGATGTCAATGGCGACGGCTTTGCCGATGTGATCGTCGGCGCATCCTTGTTCGACAACGGCGAGACCGATGAAGGCGCCGCCTTCGTCTACTTCGGCGGCGCCGGAGCATTCGACACCAGCGCCGATGCGCAGTTGCAGTCGAACCAGGTGAATGCGCAACTGGGCTCAAGCGTGGCCGACGCCGGGGATGTCAACGGTGATGGCTTTGCCGATGTCATCGTCGGCGCATCCTTGTACAACAACGGTCAGTCCGATGAAGGCGCCGCCTTCGTTTACTTCGGCGGCGCCGGAGCATTCAACACCACCGCCGATGCGCTGCTGGAGTCGGATCAGGTGGACGCATATCTGGGCCACAGCGTAGCCAGCGCCGGGGATGTCAACGGCGATGGTTTTGCCGATGTCATCGTCGGCGCGTACCGTTACGACAACGGCCAGACCGATGAAGGCGCCGCCTTCGTTTACCTCGGCAGCGCCGGGGCGTTCAACACCGGCGCCGATGCGCAATTGCAGTCGAACCAGGCAAATGCGAGGTTGGGCTGGAGCGTGGCCGGCGCCGGAGATGTCAACGGCGATGGCTACGCCGACGTCCTCGTCGGCGCGTGGTTCTACGACAACGGCCAGACCGATGAAGGCGCCGCCTTCGTCTACTTCGGCGGTGCCGGGGCCTTCAACACCAGCCCCGATGCGCAGTTGGAGTCGGGTCAGGCGGATGCGTTGCTTGGCCTCAGCGTGGCCGGCGCCGGGGACGTCAACGGCGATGGCTTCGCCGACGTCATCGTCGGCGCAAGCTTCTACGACAATGGGCAGACCAGTGAAGGTGCCGCCTTTGTTTACTTCGGCGGCGCCGGGGCCTTCAACATCGTGGCCGATGCGCAGTTGGAATCGGACCAGGTGAATGCGCAACTGGGCACCAGCGTGGCTGGCGCCGGGGATGTCAACGGCGATGGCTATGCCGACGTCATCGTCGGCGCAGCCTACTTCGACAACGACCCGATCCAGAACAATGAAGGCGCCGCCTTCGTCTACTTCGGCGGTCCCGGCGCCTTCGACCCCAGCGCCGATGCGCAGCTGGAGTCCAACCAGGCAGATGCGCAGCTGGGCGTCAGCGTGGCAGGCGCCGGGGATGTCAACGGCGATGGCTTCGCTGATGTCATCGTCGGCGCATCCTTGTTCGACAGCGGCCAGACGAATGAAGGCGCTGCCTTCGTTTACTTCGGCGGCGCCGGGACCTTCAACACCAGCGCCGATGCCCTGCTGAGATCGAACCAGGCCAACGCGTTGTTTGGCCTCAGCGTGGCCAGCGCCGGGGATGTGAACGGCGATGGCTTTGCCGACGTCATCGTCGGCGCTCGCTTCTACGACAACGCCCAGAGCGATGAAGGCGCAGCCTTCGTTTACTTCGGCCGCGCCGGGGCCTTCGACCCCGCTGCCGATGCGCAACTGGGGTCGGGCCAGGTGAATGCAGAGCAGGGCTCCAGCGTAGCTGGGGCCGGGGATGTCAACGGCGATGGCTTTGCCGATGTCATCGTCGGCGCAGTCGGCTACGACAACGGCCAGACCGATGAAGGCGCTGCCTTTATCTACTTTGGTGGTCCGGGGGCCTTCAACCACATAGCCGATGCGCAGTTGGAGTCGAATCAGGCGAGTGCGTTTCTGGGCAACAGCGTGGCCGGTGCCGGAGATGTCAATGGCGATGGCTTTGCCGACGTGATCGTCGGCGCATCCGGGTACGTAAACGGCCAGAACGAGGAAGGCGCCGCTTTCCTCTACTTCGGCGGCGCCGGGGTCTTCAACGCCACCACCGATGCGCAGTTGGAGGCGAATCAGGCGAGTGCGTTCTTCGGCAACAGCGTGGCCGGCGCCGGAGATGTCAACGGCGATGGCTTTGCCGATGTGATCGTCGGCGCAACCGGCTACGACAACGGCCAGACCGACGAAGGCGCCGCCTTCGTCTACCTCGGCACCGCTCGCGGTCGACTGGTGCAAGCCGAACAATTCCGTGCCAATGGCAGCAGCCCGGTGCAGCCCTGGGGCCTGTCGCAGCAAGCCGATGGTTTCGTGGTGGCGCTCAACGCCACCAGCCCGCGCGGCCGCGAACGCGCGAGGCTGCAGCTTGAGGCCTGCCCCAGCGCAGCGCCATTCGGCTCGATGCTGTGTAACCGGTTCACGTCCAGCAGTTGGACCGAGCTTGGCGCCGATCCGCTCGGCAGCACGCTGACCCTGGCCGCCACCGGCTTGGCCGTTGACCGCGCGTACCACTGGCGCACCCGCGTGCAGTTCGCCGATCTCACCGGCGTGGCTCCTGCCAATCCAGGCGCAAGCCCCTGGCGCCGACTCCAGGCCAACGCTGACGTCGCCGACATCCGTACCAATACGCCAGCTTCACCCTTCATTTTCACCAACGGCTTCGAATAGCCGTTTCGACTGCACGACACCTCCGACCAGCAGGAAGGATCACGCGTCGCAGCCCACTTCGCCATTGGATCGCCGACAGGCGCCCGTTGGCGAATGCAGCGGTCACCTCACAACGCAAGCCGTGATCTGTCACGGCGCAGTCGTTTCCCAAGGCCCGGTCGCAGGCTGCCTTACCCGAATGTCGCAAAGCGCGCTGATCGCCCGTTTCTCGGTCCAACTCAGCTTCGAGTGCGCCGCGGATGCTTCTGATGTTCCGATCCCATCGTTTCCATCGCGCACTGCCGCTGCTGATGGCCGGCCTGTGCGCGCCGCTGCCGTCGCAGGCTGCGATTTTCACCGTCGGCCCACTCGCCAGCGGTTGCACCCATCCAACGCTCGTTGCCGCGGTGGCGGCTGCGGAGGCGAGCCTCGGACCGGACACCATCCGCGTCACACGCAGCGCGACGTACAGCGCGCAGGAACTGGTGATCAGCACGCAACAGGAACTTGACCTGGTCGGTGGCTTCGCGTCCTGCACCAGCACCGCTGCAGATGGCACGCAGACCGTACTCGACGGCGCGGGCGGGAGCTCCGCGCCGGTGTTGCGTATCAGTGCCAATTCGGCCACGGCGATCGTCAGGCTGCGCCTGCTGCGGATCACCGGCGGCGACTCGACCGGCGATGGCGGTGGCATCCGGTTCACCGGCCGGGGCACGCTCGTACTGACTGCAACCACCGTGAACCTGAACGACGCCGACGCGGGCGGCGGCATCCACGTGCGCGGCACTGGTTCCGAGACCCGGTTGGTGATCGGTAGCAACAACCTGATCGCCGGCAATCGCGCGCGCAGTGGCGGGGGCATCTACCTCGAGAGCGCCGATCTGCGCATGGTGGAGCCGGGTAGCTCTATCTTCGCCAACACCGCGACTGAAAGTGGCGGTGGGCTGCGCATCTATGCCACCGACGGCAATCCCGCGACCGCGACGATTGGCAGCACCGGATTCCAATCCGTGGCCGCGGTCGAGGGCAACAGCGCTGCGGTGGGCGGTGGCATCGCATTGTTCGCCACGAACGACGGATCGGCTGCCGTGTCGCTTGTCGGAGCCAGTGCGGCCGCTCCCGTCGCGGTTCGCGAAAACTTCGCGTCGCAGCGCGGCGGGGCGATCGATCTACAGCCGACGGCTTCACTGTCCGAGAATGTCAGTACGTCGGCGAGACTTGCCAATGCCGTGCTCGATGGCAACGCCGCACCGACGGGCGCCGCCGTATATGCGAGCAACGAGAGCTTTGCCAACTACACGCGGGGATCCAGCGTCGCGCTCCTCGATAGCAGGGTCAACGGCAACACAAGCCTCACGGCGGCCAACGTCCCCACCGATGGACCGATTCTCGTGATCACCGAGTTAAGCAATTTCACCGCTCGACGCGCTTCTTTCGCTGGAAACGATGGTGGTCCGGTGATTCGGGCAGGAAGTGCCAATGTTGTCTACGTCTCCGATTCGTTGTTCCACACCAATACCGTGCGTGGCAGTGTGTTCAGTATCGCGGGCGGGGCGTCATACTGCGGCGCCGAAGGGACGACGTTCGCTGGCAATGCGATCCAGGCCGGCGCGGTGATCCTCGCGGAATGCGACTTCAACCTGCGCAACAGCATCGTCTGGCAGCCGGGAACAACGACGCTGCAAGCCAGCACGCGATCGGTATTGGACGTCCTTGCGAGCGAGATCACCAGCCTCGGTAGTGGCAACTCGATCGTCTCGGCGCAGCCGCGCTTCATCGATCCAGCGGGCGGGGATTTTCGGCTGCAAGCCGCCTCGCCCGCGATCGACTTCTCGCGCTTCTCCCTGACCGACGGACGCGACCTGAACGGGGCGCCCCGCGGCATCGACCTCGCGCGGGTGACGAACGTAAGCGGCGCGATCGACCTGGGTGCCTACGAGCGCGATCAACTCGGCAACCTCGCACTCAATCCGCAGTTCCTTGCCGATCGCCGGCTATGGGACGCCGGCATCCCGGGTTCAACCGCAACCTGGGGCGCAACAGGTGCAGCCAACGGCGGCAGCATCAGCTTGAACATGGTCGCAGCACCGGGCGGCAGCTTCGTTGGGCTTCGTCAATGCGTGCGCATCCCGGGGCCCGGGCGCTACCGGCTGAGTGGCCTTGCCTACGGGAGCGGGGCCGATTTCCTGACCCGCGACCGCGTGAGCCTGCGCTGGAACCTGCGCTACAACACCGGCGGCGAGACCTGCACCGGCACGATCGACGCGCAGGGCAGCGTCGAATTCAGCAACACCGCGAGTTGGAGCGCGCCGCTCAGCCCTGGACTGATCGAAGTTTCGCCTTCTCTGTTCAGTCGCTTCACCAACGTGGAAGTGCTGCTGCAGGTGCGCGAAGGCAGCCTCAACGTCAACGCCACCAGCACCGGTTTCTTCGACGAGATCGCTCTGGTTGCTGAGGACACCACAGCTGGCGATGCGGTGTTCGCCAATGGATTCGAGCCATGAGTGGCCTGTGCGCAGGCCGATGCATCGCTGCGGGAGTGCTGCTCGCGTTGCTGCCCGTTGCTGCTTCCGCACAGAATCTGGTCGCCAATGGCGGATTCTCCAGCGCGCTCGTCGACTGGCGGACTACTGGCAACGGCACGGCGTCACTCTCACTCGACGACATCGACGGCGATCCCGTGTCCGGCTCGGCGCTGCTGCGCAACGCAGAGGTCGACGCAGGCGTCCAGGCCATTCCACTCGACCAGTGCGTGGCGCTACCCGGTCCGGGCGTATACCTCGTCGGGGCCAGTTCGCGTCTCGACGCCACGCAGGTTGCCGGCCGTGCCGTCCTCGGCACGGTGCTTTACGGTGGGGCCAACTGCACCGGCAGCATCCGCGGTGGCGCGGGGCGGGGGTTTCCGCGAGCCTCGACCTGGACACCGGTCAGTTTTCTGGTGAGCGTGGATATCTCGGTATCGATGCTGGTCCGCCTTGGCGTCGAGAAAGCGGTCGCCGGCGGCACGATCGAGGTCCAGGTCGATGACGTGTTCGTGGGGCTGACGCCGCAGCTGTTCCGCAACGGCTTCGAGTGAAGGCGCTCCGGCGCCTTGATCGCAGGACACCCGTCGACTTGACCATGCGCCACCACAAGGGTGGTGGCGCCCGCACGGTACCCATCGGCGTGCAGGTCGGCGGAACGCGATCAATGGTCGCCTTCCACAAGCGCCGAACGCGACCACGGCATAGACCGCAAGCCCGACGTCGGAGGGTGCGAACGGTGGTGCGAAGCATGCGGCACCCGTGTGGTCCGGCCTTGTGCCGGGCTTCGTGCCTGGGGCGCTTCAGTTCCGGCTGATGCACGCGAGTTTGCTTGGCTCACCCCGGGGCGCTTGCGCTCGCTGCTGCCGGCGCCTGCTTGGGCCGCTGGATCGATTTCTCCGAGCGAAGTCCCCCGCGATGTCGCGCCGGATCCGCACACGCGAGGGTTCCTGCTGATGCGGGTGTGCAAGCCGCTGGATGTGCGACCTGGCCGCGCCACGGATTGTCGTTGCGTCATTCGAGGGCGCCCGATGTCGGCATGCGGGATCCATTGCGTGCGCTTCGTCCGGCAGATATGTTATGGCTTACACAACGACTGGAAGACCGTCATGGAATACATTTCCCGCCTGGGCTTGGTCGCCCTGGGCAGCCGACTCCGTGCCGTCAGCGAGCGTGTCTATGCCGTCGCGGACGACGTGTACCGGGCGCTGGGTTTGCAGCTTCAGGCGCGTTGGCTGCCGGTGTTGCGCATCCTCAACGACCGCGGCGCGCTGACGGTGGGAGAGATTGCCCAGGCCGTCGGCCAGACCCATTCCGCCGTGAGCCAACTCGCGCAGCGGCTGCTGGCTTTGGGTTGGCTTGCGGCTGCGGCTGACCCCGCGGATGGACGCGTGCGCCGGCTGTCGATCACTCCGAAGGCGCAGGCCGAACTGCGCAGGGCGAAGCCGTACTGGCGCGCCATCGAGGACGTCTACGCCGCGCACTGCCATGCGCATGGGATCGACCTGCTGGATGCGCTGACGGTGTTCGAGAGGGTGATTACGCCCACGCTCGCCGACGAAGTGCTCGCCCGCGGTGCCGGAGCCAACGGCGACGCACTGCGGATCGTGCCTTACGCGCCCGCGCTCGCGCCGCACTTCCTTCGGCTCAACGAAGCCTGGCTGCGGCGATACTTCTATGTCGAGGAAATCGACCACCGCGTGCTGTCCAACCCGGAGCCGGAGATCCTCGCCCGAGGCGGCAGCATCCTGTTCGCGATGCTCGGCGACGACGTGGTGGGCACCTGCGCGCTGCTGCCGGATGCGGACAAGACCTACGAACTCACCAAGATGGCGGTGGACGAGTCGCGCCAGGGTTTGGGCATCGGTCGCGCGCTCCTGGAGGCTGCAATCGCCGAGTTCCGGCGCCACGGCGGCCGGCGACTGTTCCTCGAGACCAACAGCAAGCTCGTGCCGGCGCTGCGCCTCTATGAGAGCCTCGGGTTCGAGCGACAGCCCTCGATCAAGCCCGATTCGCACTACGCCCGAGCCGATGTCTACATGGTCTGGCGCGATCCGCAGGACGACAAACGCGCGCGAAGCCGCCCACGCAAGGCCAAGCCAGTGCGTCGAAGTGGGTGACGAAAGCCGGAGTCAGCGCACGTTCTCCAGGGACTGCGGGCTGGTGCGGCTTCTGCCCCCGAGAAATGCCCGCTGACCCCGTTTCACCCTTGCGGCAGTCGTCGCCGCTCCGTCAGCCCAAGCCTTGGCGCGTTTGCCCGAGTGGCCTGCGGTTCGCGCCCGCCGCGGCGATCAGTGACCCAGCGCGTCACCTGCTGCGTGAGTCCACCGGGTCGGGGCGGCTTGCGCCCCGTGCCCGAACCCAGCGGGTTCAGCGGTTCGATCCGGCGCTTCGCACCCCTCGCGGCTGCCCGCAGACAACAGGCTTGCGAGGTTTCACAAACGTTTGCAGAATGCGCCAGCCGCATGGATGTGCTTGGCCCGGATTGTGCAGTTTTGGCCGCAATCGTGCGCACTCTGCAGATCGACAGGACGTCGTGACGCTGTGTGCTTACCATCTGCCGCTTGGGGGAATGCACCGGTCGGTTCGTGAAGGGGGTTGATGGAAAGTGCGCGGCGCCGGGCCTCCGGTGTGCGCTCGCTTGTATCCGGCGCCCTGTCCATCGATCCGCGCTCCCGCGCCCCGCCGAAGGTTTCACTTGATCCGTCACCTGCTGCGCCGAGCGCTCCGCAGAGAGCCCGGTCTGATCCATCCATCGTCCAAGGAGTCTGCGTTGAACAATCATCCTGCCGACCGCAGTGATACCCGTCCCCGGGCGTCGCTGCTCCGCCGCCTCGGCCTGCTCGCTGTAGGCGGGCTGGCCGCGCTGATCTGCGCACCTGCGGCGCTCGCCGAGGGCAGCCGCAATCTGTATCCCGCGGGCGCGGAGCTGATTGCAGATGCCGGTCGCGGCAACCTGGATGTCTCCGATCCGGGTGTGTCCTACCTCAACGTGGTGCGTCGACGCGGCTTCATCTACGTCTATGCCGAGGCGGGTGAGCGCATCCTTGTCGGTTCGCGTAACCGGGCCTCCGCTGGCGAAGGCATCATCCAGGTCTACAACCCGCAGGACTTCGGCACGCGCGGCGCGGAAACGCTGCCGGCCACCGCGAACTTCACCTGCACCAGCGGCACCACCGGCCTGATCGGCGACCGTGCGCAGGAGTTGGCCGGGCCGCGCGCGGTCAGCGGCGGCGGCAATCCCGCGGGCTATGTGCCCTGCGTGTACGTGGCGCCGATCAACGGCATCTACGGTGTGAACTTCACTGGGGCCAACTCCGGCGGCAACCCCGATGCGAACATTGCGACGCCTGCCCTCTCCAACAACACGGTGTCGGCCTGGGACGTGACCGTGCGTGCCAGCGACGTGTCGACCACCGATATCAACAGCCGCGTCTTCACTTACGCCTGGACTGTGTTTACGGCCGGCAATGGCTCGGGGCGTCGGCTGTATCAGGACCTGTACTACGTCAGCCTGGACGGCTATCGCTACCGGCAGACCCTGTCGGGCATCGACCCCAACGGCGGCACCTTCTTCGCCAACACCCTGGGCTTTCTGGACCAGGGCGAGCCGCTGTACAAGAACATCCGCGCGACCAACCCGCTGGTGAGCGACGGCATTCCGGCCGGCATCAGCGTGCAGACGGCGCAGTTCCCGATTTTCTTCAGCGACATCGCGCCGACCGCTGGGAATGCCGCCAACAATCAGCAGGCCGAGCGCGTGCTGAGCGCGCTGGGCATTCCGGCCGCGCCGCTGCCGCCGCAGGTCAACGATTTCCAGTTCACCTATCCGCCCACCGGTGGCGCCACCGCCTACGTGGGTCAGGGCGGTACCTTCAGTTTCAATGTCACCGATACGATTTCGTTCGAGATCGTGATCAGCCGGGACGGCGTCAATTTCGACCCGGCCCTGCCCGCGAACCGCGTGCTGACCGGGCAATCCGGCACCGGTACCTACACCGTGGCCTGGGACGGTCGCGACAATGCAGGCAACAACTTCCCGCCGGGCACCGGTTATCGCTTCCGTCTGGTCGGCCGCAACGGTGAAGCGCACTTCCCGTTTGCCGATGTCGAGGGCAACTTCAATGGTGGCCCGACGCTGACCAAGTTGAACGGCAATATCCAGGACGCGCTGGTCTACTACGACGACCGCGGCTACGTCACCCGCGGCGGTACGGCGGTCGGTGAGCTCAACGGGCATCTGTGCGGCGCCGGCAGTCCGCTTGAGCAGTCGACGCCCAACGTCAATCTGGTGGGCGCCAATTCGGCGGATGCCAACTTCGGCGGCAGCGGCAAGTTCTATCGGTTCTGGCTGAACGCGGCCAACCGCAACGCCGACTGCGACACTGGCGGCACGACGCCCAACCTGCAGGGCTTCGGCGACACCAAGGGCCTGAACCTGTGGACCTACCAGGTCACCAGCCCGCAGTCGAGCGTGCTCAACATCATCGACTTCGCTGACGTCATTGCCACCGTGCAGGCGCCCGCCAGCGCCGATCCGGGCGCGACCGTGCTGGTCAACATCGGCTTTGGCAACGTCGGTTCGCAGAACGCTGCCAACGTGGGTTACGCGATCCAGCTCCCGCCCGGTCTGACCAATGTGAGCTGCGGTGGTGCCTCCTGTTCCTACAATCCAGCCACCGGCGTGGTCACTGTCACCGGCCTGCCGGGTTCACTCTCGCCCGGTCAGATCCAGAACATCAGCCTGAGCTACACCGCGCCGGCCGCCGGCAGCGTGCCGGTGACGGCCACGATCACCACCACGACCAATCAGGGCCCGAACCTCGCGCCGGATACCGCCAGCGGCATCACGGTGATTGGCGGCAGCAACGAAGCGGACGTGATGACCCGCGTGCTGGCGCCCTCTACGGCGGTGGCCGGAGCGGTCGTGGCGGTCGACATCGAATACGCAAACGTCGGCGGCAGCACGGCTGCAGGCCTCACGTATGCGCTGCAGCTGCCGCCGGGCCTCTCCGGCGTGAGCTGCACGGCCGGCGTGACCTGCAGCTACAACCCGGCGACGGGTGCGGTCACCGTCACCGGCCTGCCCGGTTCCCTGGCGGCGGGTGCTTCGGCACCGCCGTTCCAGCTGCTCTACACCGCGCCGGCGAGTGGTTCGGTGCTGGTGCAGTCGAGCATCAGCACGACGAGCCCGGAAACCAATCTCGCCAACAACACGGACAGCGGCGTGACGACCGTGCTCGGCACGGTTCCGGTCGATGTGGCTGCAGCGGTGCAGGCGCCGGCGACGGCGGCTCCCGGCAGCCTGGTCACCGCCCAGGTGAGTTTCCAGAACGTGGGCAGCAATCCGTTCACGGGCGCTACCTACAGCCTGCAGCTGCCGCCAGGCCTGACCGGCGTGAGCTGCGTGGCGCCGGTGAGCTGCGTCTACAACCCTGCGACGGGCGCGGTGAGCGTCAGCGGACTGAGCGGCGATCTGACCCCGGGTGATCTGGTCAGCCTGAGCCTTCGCTACAACGCACCGAGCTCCGGCGTGGTCACGGTCACCGCCACAGCGAATGTCGCCGGTGACGTGAACCCCGCCAATGACAGCGCTTCCGCCTCGACCACAGTCATCACCGCCGGCACCGGCGTGGATGTCACAACCAGCCTCAGCGCGCCTGCCACGGCAGCGCCCGGTTCCACCGTCAACGTTCCTGTGAACTTCAGCAATCTGGGTCCGGATGCCGCAGGCGGTGTGGTCTATTCGCTGACCCTGCCCCCGGGCCTGACCGGCGTGAGCTGCTCGGGCGCGGGCATCACCTGCACCTACAACCCGGCCACGGGTGCGGTGACCGTCAGCGGTGGCCCGGCCACCTTGAACAGCGGCAGCGGCTTTGGCTTTAACCTGAGCTACACCGCGCCCGGCAGCGGCACGGTGGAGGTGCAGTCGAGCATCAGCACCACCACGCCCGAAGCGAACCTCGCAAACAACACCGCCCAGGGCAGCACCCTCATCGTGGCTGCGACGACGGCTGACGTCACCACCGCGGTCAGCGCCCCGGCGACGGTGCCGCCCAGCAGCCTGGTGCAGGTGCAAGTGAGCTATTCGAATGTCGGCGCCAGCACGGCGGCCGGCGTCGGCTACCGGATCGAACTGTCGGCCGGAGCGAGCGCGATCGAGATCCGCTTCAACGGCGCGCTGTGCACCTACAGCGCCGGCACCGGCGCCGTCACGGGCTGCGGCCTGCCCGCAAGCCTGGCGCCCGGCCAGCAGCTTGAACTGGACGTCAGCTACACCGCGCCGGCCACGCCGGCGACGATCACCGTGACGTCCACCATCACCACTTCCACCGCACAGACCAATGTCAACAACGACACGGCGTCGGCCTCGACCACCGTGCTTGGCAGCCCCGAGCTGACGATCGCCAAGACAGCCAGCGCGGCCAGCTTCGTCGTGGGTGTGCCGGCCAGCTACACTCTTGCGGTCATCAACACGTCCACCGTGGCCACCACGGCAGCGGCGACGATTACCGACGCGGTGCCGGCAAGCCTGACGATCGGCACGCTGCCTGCGGGCTGCACGGCGGCAGGCCAGACCGTGACCTGCACGATCGCCGCCGGCCTCGCGCCCAGCGCGACGGCGAGCTTCGTGATTCCGGTGACGCCGACGGTGGCCGCGATTCCGAGCGTGACCAATACCGCCAGCGTCTCGGGTGGTGGTGACCCGGGCTGCCCGGCGGCGGCGCGCTGCACGGATACCGAGATCACCCCGGTCAATGCACCCCAGCTGACGATCACCAAGACAGCGAGCGCGGCGAGCTTCACCGTCGGCACCCCGGCCAGCTACACGCTGAGCGTGCAGAACACCGGCACGGCCGCGACGACGGCAGCGGCGACGATCACTGACGTGGTGCCGGCCAGCTTGACCTTGGGCACCTTGCCTGCGGGCTGTACGGCTGCAGGCCAGACCGTGACCTGCACGATCGCGGCGGGTCTCGCTGCCGGCGGCAGCACCAGCTTTGTGATCCCAGTGACTCCGACAGCGGCCGCGATTCCGAGCGTGACCAACACCGCCAGCGTCAGCGGCGGTGGCGATCCGGGCTGTCCGGCGGCCCCGCGCTGCACGAGCACGACGATCACCCCGGTGCCGGGCCCGAACGTCAGTCTGGCCAAGACTGCCAACCCCGCGACCGGCAGCCTGGTGGTGGTCGGCAGCACGATCACCTACACGCTGCAGGCGACCGTCACGGACGCGCCGCTGATCGCCGCCTTCCAGCTCACCGACACCTTGAGTGCCGGCCTGCTGCGCGGTGCCATCACGGCCGGCCCGTTCACCTGCGCTGCGGGCGAACCGCTGGTGTGCAGTCTGCCGAGTGGTACCGCGATCGGTACCTACACCCTGAGCTACACCGCGACCGTGCAGGCGGGCGCAACTGGCACGGTCAACAACAGCGTGACGATCACCGGCAACGGTGGCGATACGGATCCGGTCTGTTCGCCCTGCACGACCACGCACCCGCTCGCGCAGGCGGATCTGCAGGTCATCAAGACGGTCGACCAGATGACGCCTGCCATCGGCCAGGTGATTACGTTCAATGTCCTGGTGCGCAACAATGGCCCGGACCCGGCGACCAATGTGGTGGTGACTGACGCGCTGCCCACCGGCTTTGAGTTCGTGGGCGCGACCGCGAGCCAGGGCAGCTATGCGGCACCGCTGTGGACAGTGGGCAACCTGGCGGTGGGCCAGTCCGAGACCCTGCAGATGCAGGCGCGGGTGCGTGCGACCGGCGAGTACCGCAACGTGGCTGTCGTCAGGGGCGATCAGTTCGATCCCATCATCGGCAACAACACCGATGGCGTGACCCCGGCACCGCCAGCCAATCCGCGTCCGGCGGTGATCCCGGCAGACGCGCCGTGGGCATTGCTGAGCTTGGTGCTGCTGATGTTCGGAGTCGCCGGGCTGCAGATGCGCCGGCGCGACTGAGCGCTGCTGATGCGCTGAATGAACAAAGCCCCGCCTCGTGCGGGGCTTTGTTCTTTTGGGCTCCGGAATGACTGCGGGCGTTGCGGGCACTTGAGATTCCCCCGACCACGAGGCCACGGAGGACGCGGTGTCCTGGCGCATCGAGGGGCGAACTCGCTGCCCATGTGGGGCCTGGGCATACCGTGGATAACCAGTGCAGATCCGCAATCGATGGCAACAGACCGTGCCGGCGGGGGCGTCCCGCAGCCTTCGCGAGATGCATGCACAGCGGCGCCGAGGCCTTGGCGCTGCCTTCACAGATAGGGATGTGGCCGAGCGGATCGCCTGCGCGCTGCCAAGGCGTCAGCATGAGAATTGCATCAGCCGAATGGGGAAGTAGCGCGCATCACCACGCTCGGGGAAAGCTCCATGCAGGCAGGTCGTCACGCGTCTGGGGACAGTCAGGTCCCGTTTGAGCAAACCCATGGCGCCCCGAAGGCGTCGCGGTCGACGTGCAGCCGCCTTGCGGCGCTCTGCCTTGCCCTCGTGTTGGGCCCCTGGGCGCAGGCAGCGCAGGTGCAGCATCTCAACACCCAAACGGCCACGGCCACCGGTGCCGGGGCCGGTGGCGCGCCCAGCATCGCCAGCTTCAACATCCCCAGCGGCAAGAACCGGGTGCTGTTCATCTGGCCGAGCTTCGAGCGGGACCACTGCTCGGCCGCAGACGGCACCGGCGGCCTGTGTGTCAGCGGCAACGTCGCAGGCACGGGCCTGGGGGATAACTATCCTGAGCCACGCGTCGGTACACCGCCGGCTACCACGTCCAACAATCAACTGACGGCCCGGGTCACTGGCCCGGGCGGCACGATCGACAAGCGCAACGCGCTGGTCATCGGCGGCACGCCCAGCGGCGATACCCGTTTCATCAACATCAGCACTTCGCCGTCGGGCTCGCCGGCCGGCACTTCTTTTTTCTCCCTTTCCAGCTTCCACATCGTGCTCTTCGAGAACGAGATCGCCAGTCTGCTCGGGGGGGCTGCGTCGGGGACCGTCAGCATCAGCTTGGCGGATCTGAATTCCGCCTCCAACCCGGGCGATGACGCCCTCTTGACCGCCTCCGTCTTCCAGAACGTCGAGCAGACGCCGACCGGATTCGTTCGCAATGCCACCGCGACAGCGCAAGTGACCACCGGCACGCCTGGAAACTTCTCATTGGCCCCGGCCGCCTACGATGCCGGCCAGGCGCCGGATGAAGCCGATGACGGCAAGCTGGTGACGGTCTCAAGCTCCGACACTGCAGGTTTCGGTCTGCCTGCAGGGCATGTGACCCTGGCGGCCGCGGGCTTGGTCACCTCGAACGCCGGCGGCACCTACGACACGCCCAACGGCAACATCAACAACGAGCCGAACGGCATGTCGGCTGGCGCCTACTTCCGCAACGGCGGCGCCACGCCCGGCAGCCTGTACACGGTCACTGCAGGTGGCGCAGCAGCCACACTGGTCTACGGCGGCACCAATGCCTCCTTCCTGCTTGAATCCGACAACGCGGACGTCGGCGATGCGCCGATCAGCTACGGCAACCCCTCCCACACCATCGCCGGCATCCGGCTGGGCGCAAGCGTCGATGCGGATGCCACGCTCCTGAACAATGCCACGGCGACCGGCGACGACATCGACAACACCGACGACGAGAACGGCGTCACCCTCACGCCGCTGTTGCCCACCGGCGAAACCACCATCGTGCCCGTCAGTATCCAGAACGCGAGCGGCTTCCTGAGCGCCTGGTTCGACTGGAATGGCGACGGCGACTTCAACGATGCCGGCGAGCAGATGATCACCGCCCAGGCCGTCGCTGCGGGCACCACCAACCTCAACATCGCTGTGCCGATCACCGCGATCGTCGGGCCGACCTTCGCGCGCTTCCGCGTCTGCACCAACAACACCGCGCTCGACAACTGCAACACGCCGGTGGGCACCGTGCAGTCGGGCGAGGTGGAGGACTACCAGTTCAGCGTTTCGCGCCGGCTCCTCCTGCTCAAGACCTCGCAGGGCGGTGTCGGAGGACCCTTCGGCTTCGCATTGACCAACACGGTGCAGACCACGGGCAGCGTGACGACGACGGTCGTGAACACACCCACCGCCGTCGACGGCGACATCGGCAGCACTGCCACCCTCGCGTACGCCATCACGTCGCCGACGACCGCCGTGACCATCAACGAGAACAGCCTGCCGGCTGGCTGGCAGCTGACGGGCGCGACCTGCGTCAACAATGCCAGCACCACCGTCGGCAGCTTGAGCGGATCGACCTACACGCTCACCGGCGCCGAGATCGCCGCCAGCGTCAGCTTCACCTGCACCTTCACCAACACCAGACTGCCGATCCTGCGCCTGCAGAAGGCGCTGCCGAGCGGGCGTTTCTTCGCGGCCGATCAGTTCGCGCTCACCATCGCGGGGACGGGGGGGCCTGCAACGGTCAACACCACGGGTGCAGGCCTGACGGCCACGGGTGTCGCGACACTCAACCCAGGCGCACTCGGTGCGGTCTATACGCTCAGTGAAGCGGGTGCGAGCGGTGCAGTGCGTGATCAACACGGCGACCGTGAGCGGCGGCGGTGACCCCGGTTGCCCTGCGGCAGCGCGCTGCAGCGACAGCGTCGGCCCAACAGCGGTCAATTCACCGCAGCTGACGCTCACCAAGACAGCGAGTGCAGCGAGCTTTGTGGCCGCCACCCCGGCGAGCTACACGTTGAGCGTGCAGAACACCGGCAGCGCCGCGACGACGGCGGTGGCAACGGTTACGGACAACATCCCGGCCAGCCTCACGCTCGGCACGCTGCCGGCGAACTGCACGGCAGCGGGCCAGACCGTGACCTGCACGATCGCGTCCGGCCTCGCGGTCAATGCCACCGTCAACTTCGTGATCCCGGTGACGCCGACGGCAACCGCGATTCCAGGCGTGACCAATACCGCGAGCGTGAGCGGTGGTGGTGATGCGGGCTGTCCGGCCGCGGCGCGCTGCAGCAGCACGATCACCACGCCGGTGCAGGGCCCGAACGTCGCGCTGGCGAAGACGGCCAACCCGGCCACCGGCACCCTGGTGGTGGTGGGCAACACGATCACCTACACCCTGCAGGCGACGGTCTCGGATGCCCCGCTGACGGCGGCCTTCCAGCTCACCGACACCCTGGGCGCGGGCCTGCTGCGCGGCGCGGTCACGGCCGGCCCGTTCACCTGCGGCGCGAGTGAGCCACTGGTCTGCAGCCTGCCGAGCGGCACGGCGACAGGCAGCTACAGCCTGAGCTACATGGCGACGGTGCAGTCAGGTGCGACCGGCGCGGTGAGCAACAGCGTGACGATCAGCGGCAGCGGCGGCGACCCGGATCCGGTGTGCTCGCCGTGCATCACGACGCACCCGCTGGCGATCGCCGATCTGCAGGTGATCAAGACGGTGGATCAGATGACGCCGAGCTTCGGCCAGGTGATCAACTTCACCCTGCAGGTGCGCAACAACGGCCCGGATGCGGCGACCAATGTGGTGGTGACCGACGTCCTGCCCTCGGGCTTCGAGCTGCTGGGGACCACGGCGAGCCAGGGCAGCTACAGCGCGCCGCTGTGGACCGTGGGCAACCTCGCAGTGGGCCAGTCCGAGACCCTGGTGATGCAGGTGCGCGTGCGTGCAACCGGCGACTACCGCAACGTGGCCACAGTGCGTGGTGACCAGCGCGATCCGATCGACAACAACAATGCGGACGCGGTCGGCCCGACGCCGCCGTCGAACCCGCGTCCCGCAGTGATTCCGGTGGATGCGCCGTGGGCGCTGCTGAGCCTGGTGCTGCTGGTGTTCGGCGTCGCCGGGCTGCAGATGAGGCGGCGCGGATGAGTGGCTGAGCGCCATCACGCGTAAACACACAGCCCCGGCTTGAACGGGGCTGTGTGTTTGCGCGCTTGCAGCGAGCGCCCTGCAGCTCGGCGTCGCGAGTGCCTGAGATCGAGACTAACCTCAGCAAGCAGTGGGTGCGCGCATCGAGCGCGCGCTCAAGCCAAAGCGAAACCGTGGGCGGCCTCGTGCGCCAACAGCCAGCGCTTGACCTCGATGCCGCCGCCGAAGCCGGTCAGCGCGCCGTTCGCGCCGATCACGCGATGACAGGGCAGCACGATCGGCAGCGGGTTGCGGCCGTTGGCGGCGCCGACCGCGCGGGTTGCCGCGGGCTTGCCCAAGGCAGCGGCCTGCTGCGCGTAGCTGCGCGTCTCGCCGAAGGGAATCGCGGCCAGTGCCTGCCAGGCCGCGCGCTGGAACTCGGTGCCTTGCGGCGCCAGCGGCAGCTCGAAGTGCCTGCGCTGGCCTGCGAAGTACGCGCGCAGCTGATCGGCCGCCTGCCGCAGCAGGGCGGTGTCGCCCCGCACCCAGTCAGCGCGGGGCTGCGGATGGCGGTTGTGCGCGAACTCGATGGCGTGGAGTGCCGTCGCGCCTGCGGCTACGGTGAGCGTGCCGATCGGGCTTTCGAGGGTGAGGTAGTGGACGTGCACGTCAGTCTCCATGGGCTGCGGCCTGCCAGAGGTGGATCACCGCGTAGCTGCGCCAGGGGCGCCAGGCGTCGGCGCGCGCCTCCAGTGCTGCGGCCGGGAGTCGGCTGCCGTCATTCGGCAGGGCTTTCTGCAGCACGAGATCACCGCTCGGCAGTGCATCGGGATGACCCAGCGCGCGCAGGGCCAGGTAGTGCGCCGTCCACGGGCCGATGCCGGGCAGGGCGACGCAGCGCTTGATGAAGGATTCCAGCGGCTGGCTGGGATCGAAATCGAGACGCCCCTCGACGACGGCCTGCGCCAGCGTGCGCAGCGTGCGCTGACGCGCGCCGGTCAGGCCCAGGCCATCGAGATCGGCGACAGACAGTTCCGCCGCCGTCGGAAACCGATGGCTGAAGCCCTGCGCTTGCAGTGGCGCCGGCACGGCCTGTCCGCAGCGCTGCAGCAATCGCTGCGTCAAGGTGCGTGCGCCGGCCACGCTGATCTGCTGGCCGATCACGGCGCGCACGGCGATTTCAAAGCCGTCCCAGCCGCTGGGCAGGCGCAGGCCGGGCCGCGCCTGCAGCAGCGGAGCCAGACGGACATCGCGGCCCAGCACCGAGTCGATGGCGGCAGGTTCGGCGTCGAGGTCGAACATGCGCCGCACCCGCTGCACCACATCGCGCAGCGCGCTGGCGGCAAGGCCGTGCAGCTCAAGGCGCAGCGCATCGACGCCGCCCGGCCAGGCTGAAACGCGCAGCCAAGCGCCGGCCTCGGCGGCGATCACCCGCGCATAGCTGGTCGCGTCGACCTGCTCCAGGCCCTGCAGGGCGCGACCGCGCAGGAAGCTGAGGCTGGCCGCGAAGTCGTAAGGCGGACGGTAGTTCAGGCGCAGCACGAGCGGACCGGTCGGTGCATTCGCTTGCGCCTCGTCCCGTGCTCGACGCAGCTGGCTCGGCGCCAACCCGTAGGACTGAAGGAAGGCGGCATTGAAGCGGCGCAGGCTGGCGAAGCCCGCGGCGAGCCCGACTTCAGTGACCGGCAGCGCGGTCTCGGTCAGCAGCTGCTTGGCGAACAGCAGGCGGCGCGTCGCTTCAACCTGCAGCGGCGACACGCCCAGCTCGCTGGCAAACAGTCGTCGCAGCTGGCGCTCGCCGACATGCAGCCGAGCCGCCAGCGCGGGCACGCCGCTGCCTTCGAGTGCGCCGTGGTCAATGAGCCGCAGCGCGCGGCCCAGCACGGCCTCGCCGCGACGCCAGGGGCCTGCGGCAGGTGAGAGTTCGGGTCGACAGCGCAGGCAGGGGCGATAGCCGGCGGCCTCGGCGGCGGCAGCGGATACGTAGTAGTGCACATTGCGCGGCTTGGGCGCAGGCGCCGGACACACCGGCCGGCAGTAGATGCCGGTCGAGCGCACCGCGGTGAAGAACAGCCCGTCAAAGCGCGCGTCGCGAGACAGGCGGGCCTGTTCGCAGATGGCATCGGGCGGGGGTTGGATCGGCGGCATGGCGCAAGACTAAGCCCTGCCGGTCGATGCAACTCGCCGGATCCGGACATGGATGCGCGGTACCGGATCAGCCGGCTCCGCCGCGCAGCTTGGCCAACAGGCTGCTGCGCGAGCCGGCAGATAGCGGTTCCGCGGGCGTCGAGCCGGGTTCTCGCGCGGCGCTGACGTCGGCGAGGCCATGGCGCTCGATGTCACCGGCGATGTCTTCCAGCATCGCCAGTGCGCTGGCCGCGCCCATCCGCGTGGGGCTGAAGAGTTCGCGCTCGGAGTAGCGCAGCACCCGCTGCCGCGACAACAGTCCGGGCGCCAGCGCCTGCATGCTCCAGTCGGGGAACAGGCGGCGGGACACTTCGCGGTAGTCGAGCATCAGCACTTCAGCGTGGCGCGGGTCGCCGAGGATGCGCGCGTAGGTCTGGTTGACCGCCTCGCGCGAGCCTTCGAGGCACTGCAGGAACTCGCGGGCCGAGAACAACAGCACGCCGCTGACCCCCACCTTGCCGTTGTTGCGGCGCGAGGCCTCGAGAATCTGTTCGATATCCGCCGTCTGCAGGCTGTCGACGGCGCGGCTGGCGTAGATGAGACGACTGAGGAACATGGTGGCTTTCAGGACCGGAACAGCCGTCAGCCTGCCGGCACCGCAGTCAAGCCCGCATCAGCGAGGGGCGATCCCGGCGTGAAGGGACTCTGCCGGGAGTGCCTCCGCGCGCGCTCAACCCGCTTCCTGCAGCCGCTTCGCCGAGACCACGATGCCGTCCTCATCGGCATACAGATAATCGCCGGGGCGGATGTCGACGCCACCGATGCGGATCGGCACGTCGCGCAGACCCTGGCCCGTTTTGTCGGTTTTGCGCGGGCAGGTGCCCAGCGCCTTGATGCCGATTTCGAGCTCGGCCAGCGCGGCGGAGTCGCGCACGCAGCCGAAGATCACGATGCCTTCCCAGTCGTTCTTGACCGCCAGCGTTGCCAGCTCGTCGCCGAGCATCGCGCGCTTCAGCGAGCCGCCGCCGTCGACCACCAGCACGCGGCCCTGGCCGGGTTCGGACAGCGCCGCGCGCACCAGGCTGTTGTCCTCGTAGGCGCGGATGGTGTGCACCGGGCCACCGAAGGCGATCAGGCCGCCGAAGTCGGAGAGCGGCTCTTCCAGCACGCGCAGCGCTTCGCCGTGGATGTCGCAGAGGTCAGTCGTCTTCGCTTCCATCAGAAAATCTCCCGGGCTCGGGGCGGTGCGCCCAAGGCGGGGATTGTAGGCGCTGAAGCGCGCCTGCTCGGAACATGAATCGACGCCAACGGGTACCGGGGCCTTGTCGCATTGCCCTGCCGGGCCGCGTACCCCTCTGCACAAGGCCCGCATGCCGCGGGACCAGCGCGCAAAGGCCGGTGCTAGGATGACTGCCACCACTCCGTCGCCCCAGGAGGCGACCATGAAGACCCACCTCGGTCACTACGAGATTGTCGCGGAGCTGGGCCGCGGCGGCATGGGCGTTGTCTACAAGGGCTTCGAGCCGGCGCTGAACCGTTTCGTCGCGATCAAGGAGCTCTCGCCTTCGCTGGCGCACGACCCGCAGCTGGTCGAGCGCTTCCTGCGCGAAGCGCGATCGATGGCGGCGCTGAACGATCCGCACATCATCCAGATCTACTTCATCGGCCAGGAGAACGGGCAGCCCTTCTTCGTGATGGAGTTCGTCGAGGGCGATTCACTGTCAGGCCTGCTGAAGCGCGAGGGCCGCCTGCAGCCCGAAGTGGCGCTGAAAATCCTTTATCAGACCGCGCAGGGCCTCGCCACGGCGCACGATGCCGGCGTCATCCACCGTGACATCAAGCCCGGCAACCTGATGCTGTCGGCGCGAGGCCAGGTCAAGATCGCGGACTTCGGCATCGCGCTGGCCACGCAGGACATCTCCAAGAAACTGACCGGGACCGGTGAGTTCGTCGGCACGCCTGGCTACCTGTCGCCGGAAGTCTGCCTGGGCAAGCCGGTCGACCAGCGTTCCGACGTGTTCTCGCTGGGCATCGTGCTGTTCGAGATGCTGAGCGGCAAGACGCCGTTCTCGGACGAGAGCCCGCTGGGTCTGATGCTGGAGGTGGTCAAGGCGGAGATCCCCGACGTTCGCCAGCTGAACGACGGGGTCGACGCGCAGGCGGCCGCCATCCTCGCCAAGATGCTGGCCAAGGATCCGGCGGATCGCTTCCAGAACTGCCACGACCTGGCTGCCGCGCTGCAGGCGCATCCGCTGGTTGCCCATACGGGTGCCCTCAAGCTGCCTGCAGCGAAGCCGGCCGCGTCCGACGCCACCGTGGTCGGTGCGCCCACTCCGGCTTCGCAGCCACGTCGCGCACCGACGCCGCCCCCGGTGGTGAGCGCAGCCGGTATCGGGGTTGCAGTGACACCGCCACCGGTCTCGGTGCCGCCACCTGTGCCTGCACCCGCACCCGCGGTCATGCATGCGCCGACGGATCCCGCCGGGCCCAATGCCGCCACGCGCGCCCGATCGCAGACCCGACCCTCGGTGCTGCAGGCCCAGAAGCGCGGCGGAGGCGGCAAGCTCGCTCTTGGTATCGCCGCTGGCCTTGCCCTGCTGGTGGCCGGCAGCGTGTTCGCCTTCCGGGTGCCGCTGACCAATCTGGTCGCCGGTTTCTATGACGGTCTCGTCGGCAGCAGCTATTCCGAAGGCGTCGCCGCCGGTCGTGCGACCAACCCGATCGCCAGCAGCGAGGCCGCGCCCGCGGTGCCTCCCAGCGCCCCCGGCGCGAGCGGGCTTGCCCCTGTGTCTCCGGTGACTCGCACCGATGCCTCTGCCGGCAACGCCGAACTGATCGCCGCCGATACCTCGGCCGCCAGCGGCGCGATACCAGCACCGCCGCCGACGGCGCCGGCCGCGCCGGACGGCGCCCAGACGACCAGCGCCTCCGGCGCTGCCGCTGCGGCCTCGACGCTGGCGGTGGAGACCGGCGCGACCAACCCCGCGTCCACGCCGGTCAGTGGCGTGGTCAGCGGTAGCGCCTCGGCGCCCGCGGCCTCTGCCACGGCGACCACGCAGCCGGGCAAGGTCGCAACGGCGGGCACGGCCGTGAATGCGGGCACCCAGCGGATCGAGACCGCCAGCGCCGAGCCTCCGCGGAGTCAGGTGCCGCCACCCCCGCCGCGGATTGCGGTGATCGCGATGGGCGACTCCGCGGTGACCGGACCGGCGCGTCAGCGCATCGAGGAGCAGCTCGTCCGGCTCGGCTTCGATGTGGTCGACAGTGACCTGCTCGACGTGGATCCCGGCGCGCGGCTGCCGCAGATGTTCCGTCAGATCCGTCGACAGGCGAGCGCCGTGGTGGTGGTGCGCGCCGAGCCGATCGGATCGCAGGAGCTGCAGTACTACGGCCAGAGTTCGACCCTGTACTCGGTGCAGCTCGGCGTGCGCGCCTATGCGGTCGGCGACCAGCGTCCGCTGAGTGCGGGCTGGCGCGAGAAGGTCGACTTCACGACCTTGAACGCTGAACAGAAATCCCTGGAATCCATCGAGCCGCGGCTGGACAGCCTGATCGATGCGCTGTCCGAGTTTCGGCCTCGTCGCCGCGGTTGATTCTGAGAGCCGGGATTGGGGATTGGGGATTGGGGATTCGGGATTCGCAGAGTCGGCAGGCCGTGGTCCCGGGCTCCCTCTTCCACGTGGTCCGGCTTGATCTCGTACAAACCCCGCGCCCTGCGCGGGGTTTTTTCTGGCCGGCCGTTCCCTACTCGCGCCAAGCGGAGGGAGCAGCTGCTCCGGCTCTGACCCAAAATGTCGAAACCCATCGCGCTGCGTCGACCAACCCTGCCCGCAGCCCGCGGGTCTGATCCGGAGAACCGAAATGAACTACATCCTGCTGATCTACGGCGATGAAGCCGCGTCCGCCGACTGGACCGAAGCCGACTGGCAGGCCTGCTATGCCGCACACGAGGCCTACGGCAAGGAGATGGAGGCCGCCGGGGTGGTACGCGGCGGTGCGGAACTCAAGCCCGTCGCCACCGCGCGCACCGTGCGCTTCAACGGCGGCAAGGCCGGCGAGCCTATCGATGGCCCCTTCGCCGAGGCCCGCGAAACCCTGGGCGGCTACTACCTGATCGAAGTCGATGCGATCCACGAAGCGCTGGCCTGGGCCGCGAAGATGCCCTGCATGCAGGGCGGCGGTGTCGAGGTGCGCGAGCTTGGCATGACCTGAGCGCCTTCGTCGCTTCGCCCGCAAGCGCGATCCCCTGCCAAGCGACCTCGGCGCTTGGCGGGGGCCACGCCAGACCGTGGTTTCAGTCAGCCTGCTCCGCCGTGCGGGGCGGGAACGTTCGCGCCGAAGCGATCCATGGGGCGCCCGTGGGGTGAGCCCGCCCGATCAGGCCGAGGCCCGACCGGCGCCACCTCTGGAGTCGTTCATGCAGGCGTCCGCTTTGCCAGCAGCGCATGTTCGATCACGTGCATGCCCGCGTCCGCTGCCGTCTTGAGCGCGAGAAAGAACAGCACGGCCGTACTGCCGCCGAGCACGGCGCCAAGGATGATCGAGAGGTGCATGGGCAGGATGCGCAGGTAAGGCATGAACATCAGGGTGCCGATGTTCGGCCGTCCCCCGAGATCGGCCTCCACGTGTTCGCGATGCGAGGCCGCGTGGGTGCGCCAGAACGCATAGCCGAGGCCCAGAAACAGCAGCAGATCGATGGGGCCCAACACCCCCATCACCACCTGCGTCACTTCGCCTGTGCCCGCATCGGTGACCGGCACGACTCCACCGCCGCTGATCGACGTCGCAGTGAATCCGGCCAGGAACACGAAGTAGAAGAAGTGGAAGAAGCCGTAGTGAAGGGCGAAGAAGTTCGCCACCTCGGTCCGCGTGGCCGGCGTGGGCTCGACGCTGCGATTGTTGATCTTCAGGCCTTCCGTGCTGAACTCGACCAGCTTGAGGATGCGTCGGCGCGCGAACACGCCGATCACCACGCTCTGGATCCAGAACGGCCACAGCACAGCGAGCAGGCTCCAGTCGAACAGCAGGGCGACGGCAGCCGTCAGCGCGTTGCTGGCCAGGATGTTGCGCAAAGCGCGATCGCGTGACGCAGGGCTCATGGTCGACTCCGCTGTTCGAATCGGGTGGCTGGCTGCCTGTCGGACTTGGGTTGGCCGGGCTGCGAATCCGCCTGCGCGGTCCATTTTCCCGTCGACTCTTGGCCGAGCACCCACTCTTGACCTTCAAGTCGTCGAAAAACTGTCCTCGCGCAGTCGACTATCGCCTCGACCCCCAAAGCCCGGCAGGCTGCTAGGGTCAGACGCCCAAGCGAACGGCACAGCGTGCGTCCGCCCGCCTGTGGCAGTCTTGCGCTCTTCTCTGATAACCCGGGTGTTCCCATGCACAGATCCTCCAGCGCTGCGCCAAGCCTGTCGATGCTTGCCGCCGTCTGCGGCGTCCTGCTCGCCGGTCTTGCTGCGGCGAGTTCGCCGGTGGGCCCGCTGCAGGGGCGCGTCATCGACTCCGCTGACAGTTTTGCCGTGCTCGCGCCGCGTGCGCGCATCGAGCCCGAAAACCGCATGCTTGTCGAGCGTCTTGAGCAGCTGCTGCCGCTGCTGATGGCCGAGGCCGATCTCGACATGTGGCTGGTCCTGAACCGCGAGTACGCCGAAGACCCGGTCTACTTCAGCCTGGTGCCGCAGCCGAGCTTTGCCGCCCGTCGTACCACCATGCTGGTGTTCCACCGCAAGGACGACGGCAGCGTCGACAAACTCAGCGTCAACCGCTATCCGCTGGGTGAGCCCTACGAGTCGGCCTGGTCCGGTGGTGACCTCGCTGAACAATGGAAGGCGCTGGGCACGCTGATCGCCGAGCGTGATCCCGCACGCATCGGCATCAATGTCTCGCGCGAATGGCCGGTGGCCGATGGCCTGACCCAGGGGCTGCACTCGCAGCTGCTGGAGGTGCTCACACCAGCGCTGCGGGCGCGTCTGGTGCCCGCGGAAGATCTGGTCGTGCGTTGGCTGGAGACGCGCTCGCAGTCGGAGCTGGGTGCCTACCCACACATCATGGGCATCGCTCGCGGCGTGATCGCGGAGGGCTTCAGCAATCGGGTGATCACGCCCGGCGTCACCACCACGGACGATGTCGCCTGGTATCTGCGGGAACGGTTCGAGGCGCTCGGCCTGCCGATCTGGTTCATGCCTTACGTGAACCTGCAGCGGCCCGGCGAGGCCTGCGAGCGCGACACCGATTTCTGCGGTATCAGCGGCGTGATCCAGCCGGGCGATGTGCTGCACACCGACGTGGGCATCTGCTACCTGAAACTCTGCACGGACACGCAGGAGATGGGCTACGTCGCCCGTGCGGGCGAAACCGGCGTACCGGCGGGCCTGCTGCAGGCGCTCCCAGTTGGCAACCAGTGGCAGGATCTGCTCACCGCCGAGTTCCGCAGCGGACGCAGCGGCAACCAGATTCTGGCGGGCACGCGCGAGGCGGCGCAGAAAGCGGGCATCGTCAGCAGCACCTACACGCATCCGCTCGGCATGTTCGGCCACGCGCCGGGGCCCACGGTCGGCATGTGGGACAACCAGGGGCCGACGCCCGTGCAGGGCGACTGGCTCCTGCATCCCTCGACCGTCTATGCGATCGAGGGCAACGTCAAGGTGCAGCTGCCCGAGTGGGACGGCCAGTGGGTGCAGATCAAGTTGGAGCAGGGCGCGGTCTTCAACGGCGAGCGCGTGATCTACCTGGCCGGCCGGCAGACGCAGTGGCACGTGGTGCGCTGAGGCCCTGAGACGGGAATCGGGCTTAGGGACACAGGCCCAGGGACCAGGGACACGCAAGAGCCTTGCGATTCCCGGCGCTGGTGCGCGTGGCCGCCACGTTCGGCCCTTGACCGGGATCGGCGTCAGCATCCACGGAATAGGGTGGGCCCTGGCCCACCACGGTCTTGATGTCGCCGCCACCGCTGTGGTTGGTGATGTGGCCGCGCCTGTTGAGAGTTTCGCGTTTGCGCGCGTGGAGAAACGAGTCTCTGGGCGAGCTGCACCGGGGCAGGTGTGGGGCTCATGGTGGGCCAGGGCCCACCCTATGCGATGGGCTTGACCGCGAGCCTGGCCCGGCGACGACTTCCCGAATCCCGAATCCCGAATCCCGGTGCGCTCAGCCCCGTGCTTCGCGCAGCTTGGCCGACAGCGACTCCAGCCGGGCCTTCATCGCCGCATCGATTTCGTCCGGACGGATCCGGTCGATGATGTTCTTGAGCACACGCATCTCGTTGGCGTCGATGCGGCCGTCGCGTTCGGCGATGGCGATCAGGTGGTCGAGTTCGGTGGCATCCAGCCGACCGTCGTTGCCGAAGCAGGACACCGAGCGGAACGTCAGTTCCAGATAGTCGCGCGACTCGTTCATGGCAGTACCAAGGGCAGAAAATGAAGAGGCCGCAGCATGCGGCAGGCTTGAGCAATCCTCAAGCCATGCCCGCTGTTGTCGCGGCGTGCGGCCCGCTGCCCTCGCGCGCCGCACGCGCTCGCTCGGGTGGTGCCTTGCCGGCCTCGGGTGCCCATCGCGCGCGCCAGCATCGCGGGCGGCTCGCGTCAGCTTTCACGCGCCCATGCGTTCGCCAGCGTGTACTGCGTGCGCAGCCAGGCCTTGCGAAGCTTGGTCGCGAGCCGGCGTTCCTCGACCTTGGCGCCAATGCTGCTGTCCTGGCTGGTGTCGTCCAGCTCGATGACCGCCGGCGAGACGCCGCGCATGACCAGGCCCTGCGACTCCCACCAGTAGCGCAGGTCAACATCGACCGGGCGACCGAAGGGCACGCGGCTGGCGAGCAGCTTTTCGGCGCCGCGACGGCTGATCACATAACCCGCGGTCAGGCTGGGCACGCGCCGGTAGCGCAGCAGCACATGGCCGTCGCACAGCGCAGTCTGCGACTTCGCTTTCTCGCGCTTGCCGATCTCGACGCGGCCGATCAGCTTGGCCATGTCCCAGCGCTCGCTGCTGTCCGCCAGAGCCTGCAGCACGTCGCTGAAGGCCGGGCGCAGGCGCACATCGTCCTCCAGCACCACCGCCGCTGGATGCGCCGAATCCAGCAGCCAGCGCCAGGCCTTGAGATGGCTCGCGTAGCAGCCCTTCTCGCCGTTCACCAGCGGCTTGTGAAAGCCGCGCGCATTCAGCGCCGGGCTGTAAAGCGCGCCCTGCTCGATCTGCGGCAGCGCCGTCCAGAGCACGCCCGGCAGGCGCTGGCCCGTGAGCCCATGGCGGGCGAACTCCGCCTGCATGCGCGCACAGCGCTCGACGTCGCGGTCGAGGTTGATGAACAGGATCGGCCAGGGCGGCATGGTCGGAACGGGCAGGCGAGGGCGCGAGATGGTCGCATGGACGCGGCGGCGGAGCGATTTGGGTACCCTGAAAGCGCCGCCGATTGCCGGCACCGCTCCCGAACCAGCCCGTGGTTTACCGCTCCGTGCCTTTGTCTCGATCGCTCCTGCGCTGTGTCTTTCTGTTCGGCGTGTTGCTCATCGCAGGCCCGGCTTTTGCGATCTTCGACGCCCTTCCGGACGATCTGCGCCCACTCGCCGACGCAGCTCAACGTGGCCAATCCGATGCGGCCTGGCGTCTGGTCGAGGCCCTGCTCGATCGCGGGATGGGTGGCAGTGCCATTCGCTGGGCGGAGCTCGGCGCCGAACAGGGCGACTGTCGCTGTATCCGCGAGATGCAGGTGTTTGCGCGACGGTCCAGCCGCGGCGATTCGGCGCGCAGGAAGTGGGAGCGTCTGGCGCTGAAGCACGGCTGCGACAACGCCGACGACTGAGAGCGTGCGAAAAAACCCTCCGCCTACTGCGGCCGCCTCTGGCCGCCCGTGGAGGCAGCGCGCTACGCGAATTCCGCGGTCATTTGGCTCGCCAAATCCCCTTGATTCCACGCACCGCGCCTTGCCACGAACGCCCAGAGACGCCCTCGCTAAGGCGTCTGGGTTTTTTCACGCGCTCTGAGCTTTCGCGAATCCGATCGTGCCTTCAGCATGCGCGCCTTCTTTCGGAGGTGATCATGTCGGCTGCGCGTCTTCTGTTGCTTGCGCTTGTGGCTTTCGCTAGTCCGTCTCTGGCTCTGGCCCAGGGTCTCGCCTGGGAATACGCCGAGCCCGCGCCGCAATCGCCCGGCGCACGCGCGACCCTGTTCGGCTTTCCCTTTCCCCAGCCCAATGAACAGCCCGGCTTTTCGCCGAGTGCGGTGGTGGCGCGCGAGGACGGTGCGTATCTGATCCTGCCGGTCAACGGTGGCGGCGGCAGCAGCGAACTTGGCTTCGTGCTGAACCCCTCCTGGCAACGGCTGCGTGGCTTCCAGATCCTGCGCCTCGATGCGAGCGGGCAGGTGCTGTGGAAGCGGTTCTGGAACTTGGGCAGCGCGACTGAAAATCTCAGCCTCGCGCCTCCGCTGGTGCTGAGTGACGCGCGCCTGACCCCGGCCGGTGGGCTGAGCGTGCTGGCCGGTACGCGAGCCCTGTTCCTCAGCGCCGACGGCGAGGGTGAAAGCCTCGACCCATCCCTGCCGCCTGCGGCCTGCTATCCGAGTGAGCTCGTCGCGGGCATCGCGTGGGCCCAGCTCGGTGCCGACGGCGAGTTCGTGGTGGCCTTCCGGGATACGTCGGGCGCGGCGACCCGCGCCTGCGCTTTTGGCGTGGATGCGCAGCTGCTGGAAACGGTCGATGCGCCGCCCGGCGAATTCCTTCAGTTCAGTGACTACCGTCGCGGCGTCGGCTTCCTGCTGATCACCACCGCGTCCAGTCAGCTGCCCCCGCCAGTGCAGACCACCCGCCTGGTCCGCGACGGTGTCCAACGCTGGCAGCGGCCGGGCGCCTTCATCAGCGCCAACCGCCTGTGGCTGTCGCCCACCGGCGACACCTGGCTGCCTGATGACAGCCAGACGCTGCGCGTGATCCGCCCCGACGGCAGCGTGCGGGCTGAGATCCCGCAGATCGGCGAGCTCAGCGTGCGTGCGTGGCTGGCGGACGGCGATGCCCTGTTGGGCAACTCTGGCGTCGGCGATGTGCGCCGTATCAGCGCGGATGGCCTGGAGCGCTGGCGACTGACCCGTGCGGCGACCTCGTTCGACCTTGGCGCCTGGCAGGTCTTGGGCGATCGCGTCCGTCTGCTGGCCGCGCAGAACAGCGGCGACGGCGAAGTGCTGACCTTGGACCCGGTCGCCGGAACCCTGCAGGTCGGAGCCTCGTTCACGCTCGGCGGCCTGGCCGCGGGCCCGCTGGGTCTGAGCCGGCATCTGTCGGCATCCAGCGGTGAGCCGGAATCGATCTGGCAACGCGATCCGAGCACCTGTCTGAATGCAGCGTGCGCACCGCGCGGCGTGTCCTTTTCCAGCACCGTCAATCTGCGGCTGTTCGACTCCACGGACGGCACGCCGCTGGCAGGCCCGATGCCCAATGGCTTCGGCTTCCCGACCTACGCGCATCTGCGCGAGCGGGCACCGGCGGTGGCGCGCGAGGTGAATACCCTGGAGGGTGCGCACGCCCGCTACGTCAGCACCGGCGAGAAGGAAGTCCTGGAAGTGACCCGCCTGTCCGAGCGGGGGCAGTTGCTCTGGCGCCGACAGCTTCAGGTCCCGCGCTTCGACATCGCCGATGCCCAGGTCGAAGTGGTTGGCGGCATCGTCTACGTCGCGGCGTCCTCGCGCGGGCCGCTGGCGAACCAGCACCGTCTGTGGGCGCTCGATGCACAGGGGCAGACGCTCTGGGAGCGCGAGCTTGATGAGCCCTTCAAGCAGCTGGCGCGCGTCGCCCTCAGTGCGGACAGCTACGGAGTCTGTGGTCCCGGCTTCGTGCAGCGCGACGGCAGCCCCTGGCAAGCGCCGCGCTGGCGCTGCTATGACGCCGCCGGCAGCGTGCAGTTCGATACGCGTCTGAGCCAGGTGCCCGTCGGCGGCGACGCCCTGATCTCGCATGTGCAGGGCGCCCGAGTATTCCTGCGTCTTCTCGATGCTGCGAACCAGAGCGCGACCGGCGTGCGTCTGCGGCCGATCTGGGTCGACGGTCAGACCGAGCCGGGCGCCGTCACGTGGCCGCTGGACCTGCAGGGCAGCGCCGAGTTCGTGCGCATCGACGCCATCTCCCGCCGCGCGATCAATCTGGTCACCGCGCCGGTGTATGCCTCGGCGTCGGCGTTTCGCCCCGACGGCTTGCTGGTGGCGGCCTTCGACACCTCCGGCACTCGACTCTGGCAGCAGCGCATCAGCCAGCCGCTGCGTGCAACCGCCCCGGGGCAGATCTATACGGCGGTCGACACCGACGGCCAAGGCGTCGTGCACGTCGCCTTCCCGCCCAACGTCGGGCCGAATCTGTTCCCGCTGCGCGTCTGCCGGCTGGCCGCAGCCGACGGCGCCCTGCTGGGCTGTTCCGACGCCCCGCTTGAGG
>JBIJCA010000034.1:0-23306 GCA_044344935.1 Aquimonas sp.
ATCGCCGATGACAAAATCGAGAAGCTGATCCGCAAGCACTTCGACCTGCGTCCCTACGGCATCCTGCAGATGCTGGATCTGGTGCACCCGGTCTACCAGCAGACCGCTGCCTACGGCCACTTCGGCCGCAAGCCGCACGAGGTCAGCTACGTCGACGCCGCCGGCAAGACGGTCAAGGCCACGGCGTTCTCATGGGAAAGGACCGACCGCGCCGAGGCCCTGCGCGCGGATTCCGGCCTGAAGTAATCAGCTCCGTTCAGGAGTGCGGCAAAGAGGCGCCTGCGGGCGCCTCTTTGCGTTCGAGTGCGCTTGCAGCACCGGGAAGGCACTGACACGCTCCGCGCATCAGGCGTTGGCAAAAGGGCCGCCGATTCGCTCAATCGTAGGCAGCGTCGCCGCGGAAGTGCATGCCTATCGCATAGGGTGGGTCTTGACCCACCGCTGCTTTGCCGCGAGTGAGCACTCCACCTCGCGCCATCGCGTCGTGCGCATGTCAACCGGGTGGCGGCGTAGTCCGGCCTTCGAGCGGATTTCGAGCGTCGGTGGGTCAAGACCCACCCTATACGCCGCGCCGCTCCGCTTTCAGCTGCGGTAGCAGACGCAGCTCGTCTTTCTCTTCACGGCTCAGGTTCGCCAGACCGATTTCCCGTGCCCGAGCCTGCAGCTCGTGCTCGCGCTGCTCCAGCGCCATGAGTTCAAGGCCGCGCATGGCGCCATCGAAGTCGGCAGCCCACCCCTCCGGCGGTGCGATCACTTCAGCGACCGCGAGTTTGGTCAGCGATGCCAGGTCTTCGCTGCTGCTGTAGCTCTCCAGCAGCGCACCGGTCGTGATGTCCGGCCTCGAGCGGCAGCGCGCAAGCAGATCAAGCAGCAGCGGCACGCCCGGTTGGTTGAGATAGGCGAATACGTAGGGCGGTTCGATGCGATGCGCGAGTCCCGGTTGCTGCAGCAGCAGCTCGATGGCGATCCGCACCATCGAGCGTCGCGCGCTACGCGGGCGTGGTGTATGTGGATTCGGTCTGGGTCGGGCCATGTCCGTGCGTGCAGCCAGACCGCTGAGTTCCGCGAGCCTTTGGCGCATGAGGTCGCGGAAGGCGCCGTCAGGCATCTGTTCGATCATCGGCCGGGCGCGCTCGGCCAGGCGCGCGCGGCCGTCGAGGCTGTCCAGTTGGATGTCGCGGCCGAGCTCGTTGAAGAAAAACTCCGACAGCGGCATCGCCTGCTGCAGGCGGCGATCGAATCCTTCCGCGCCCTCGCTGCGCACGATGGTGTCCGGGTCTTCGCCCTCGGGCAGGAACAGGAACCAGGCCTGGCGCCCGTCCTTCAGGCGCGGCAGGGTGGACTCCAGCGCTTTCCACGCCGCCGCCCGGCCCGCGCGATCACCGTCGAAACAGAAATACACGTCGCCGGAATTGCGGAACAACAGTTCGGCGTGGTCCGGCGTGGTGGCGGTGCCCAGGGTCGCCACCGCCTGGGTGACCCCGAACTGGAAAAGGGCGACCACATCCATGTAGCCCTCGACCACGATCAGCCGCGGGATGCGCGAGTGCGTCTGCCGCACCTGCCACAGCCCGTACAGCTCGCGTCCCTTGCGGAACAGCGGGGTCTCGGGCGAGTTGAGGTACTTCGGACTGTCCTCGGCCGAGAGTACCCGGCCGCCGAATGCGATGACTCTGCCGCGACGATCGTGGATCGGGAAAATCAGGCGGTTGCGGAATTTGTCGTAGGTGCGACCGGCGTCGTTCTTCGACAGCAGGCCGACCTTGTCGAGCAGGGCGCGCTGGGCTTCGTCGCGGCCGAGCGCAGACAGCAGGCCATCCCAGCCTGCCGGCGCGTAGCCGAGTTCGAAACGCGCCTGGGTAGCGGCATCCACGCCGCGTTTCTGCAGGTAGGTTTTCGCTGAAGCGGCGGTCTTCAGCTGCTCGCGGAAGAACGCGCTGGCCGCGCCGGTGCTGGCATAGAGCGGGCCGAAGTCGTCCTCGCGTCCGCGCGCCGGCTTGTTCTCGCGCGGCACCTCCATGCCGGCGCGCTTGGCCAGTTCCTCGACCGCGTCGAGGAACTCCAGCCGGTCGTACTCCATCAGGAACTTGATGGACGTGCCGTGGGCCCCGCAGCCGAAGCAGTGGTAGAACTGCTTGGTCGGACTCACGTAGAACGAAGGTGTCCGCTCGTCGTGGAAGGGGCAGCAGGCGGTGTACTCGCGCCCGGCGCGCTTGAGCTTCACGCGCGCATCGATCAGTTCGACGATGTCGGTGCGCGCCAGCAGGCTGTCGATGAAGCTGTCGGGAATGCGTGCCATGGGCGCGCAAGTGTAGGGCAGGGGACGCTCTATACTCGCGCACGATCTTCACTTTGCCGCGGATGCGACGACTTCCATGGATGCAGCCCTGAAGCAGCGCCTGATCGGTGCCACCGTGCTGGTGGCGCTGGCCGTGATCTTCCTGCCGATGCTGGTGGACGGTCCTGAAACCGAGCGCGAGGCCAGCGCCGAACAGCTCAGCCTGGATCTGCCCGCGCGGCCCGACCGGCCGATGGAGACACGCGAGATTCCTCTGCTGCCGTCGCCCGTGGTCGCGGCCACCGAACCGCCGGTCGCCGATGGCGCGGAAGTGCTTCCGGTAGTTGACACGGCAGCCCCGCAGCGCACCGATGCGCTGAGCGGTGCGCCGGTGGGGGCGGCGACGGAGTCGAGCGCGTCGGCTCCGGCGCCCGCGGAAGGCGCCTCTGTATCCTCAGCATCCCCCGGACTGGCGCCCGCGCCGGCGCCCGCGCCCGTGGCAGCGGCTTCGGCATCAGCCTCGTCTCCAGCTCCAGCTCCAGCTCCAGCTCCAGCTCCAGCTCCAGCTCCAGCTCCCACGCCCACGCCCACGCCCACGCCCACGCCCACGCCCACGCCCACGCCCACGCCCACGCCCACGCCTGCCTCTGCCTCTACCTCTGTCGCCACTCCGTCACCGGTGACTCCGGTACCCGCCGCAGCGCCCCCACGCGACGCGCCCACGCCGCTGCCGGTCGCCACGGCCGGCGGCAGCTTCGCGGTCAACGTTGGCAGCTACGCCAACGTCGCCAATGCGGAAAGCCTGCTCAACCGGCTGCGCAATGCCGGTATCGCCGCCTACGCGGAAAGTGTGTCCCTCGATGGCCGCGCCGTGCGCCGCGTGCGGCTCGGGCCCTTCGCCCAGCGTGCCGAAGCTGAGCGTGCGCGCCAGGCGGCGCTGGGGCTGCAGCGCGACCTGCCGACCAGCATCATCAATCTCG
The DNA here is from genome assembly GCA_044344935.1 of Aquimonas sp. Classification (GTDB taxonomy): domain Bacteria; phylum Pseudomonadota; class Gammaproteobacteria; order Xanthomonadales; family Xanthomonadaceae; genus Aquimonas. The sequence continues at coordinate 3,259 of JBIJCA010000034.1, forward strand.
ACGCTGGCAGCAGCGTGCCGCCACCAGCGCGCCCTGCGGTCGCGGCCGGGTTTGCGGTGCAGCTGGGTGCGCTGCGCAGCGAGATCGACGCCAACGCGCTGCGTGATCGCGCGCGTGGCGCCGGTTTCGTCGCCTTCGTCGAGCGCGTGAATGCCGATGCCGGCGTGCTCTGGCGCGTGCGCGTCGGCCCTGAGCTCGACCGCGCCTCCGCTGATCGCCGTCGTGCCGAGCTGAAATCGCGCCTCAGCATCGACGGCCTCGTCGTCAGCCACCCCTGAGCCCGCCCCGCGCTTGGACATGCTGAACTGGGCCGACATCGTCCTGCTGGTGATCCTCGGCTTGTCGACTCTGGTGGGCCTGTGGCGCGGCTTCATTGTTGAAGTCATGTCGCTGGCCGTCTGGGTCGGCGCGTTCTGGCTGGCCTTCACCTATGGCGACGCTGCGTCCCTGCTGTTCGAAGGCGTCGTCGAGGCGGCTTCTGCGCGCCTGTTGCTGGGCTACGCCAGCCTGTTCGCGCTGGCCCTTGCAGTTGGCGGTCTCGCCACCTGGCTGATGGGAAAACTGGTCAAGAGCACCGGGCTTTCCGGCACCGACCGGCTTCTCGGTCTGGTGTTCGGGCTGGCACGCGGCTATGCGCTCGGCGCCGTGGTTGTGCTGCTGGCGGGCTTCACCGCGCTGCCGGGGGACGCCTGGTGGGAGCAGTCGCGGGTGGTGCCGGCGTTCCAGCGCGGCGCCGAATGGCTGCGCACCCACCTGCCGGAATCGGTGGCCCAGGAAGTGAATTTCGTGCCGGTGATCCGGCTCGAACTGCCGGAACCCTCCACAAAGCCTGCCCAGCCGGCACCACTCGGGGGATAATGCGCGCCTTGCCGCGGCGCGTTCGCGGATCCTCGCCCCCAAGGACTCCCCATGTGCGGAATCATCGGCATCGTCGGTAGTGGCCCGGTGGGCCCGGCCCTGTATGACGGTTTGACGGTGCTGCAGCACCGCGGCCAGGACGCAGCCGGCATCGCCACGGCCGACGGCATGCGCTTGCGCGTTCACAAGGGCAATGGCTTGGTCAAAGACGTGTTCGACGAGCCGCAGATGCGCCTGCTATCCGGCCGCATGGGCATCGGCCACTGCCGCTACCCTACTGCGGGCTCGGAAGGTTCGGACGAAGCCCAACCCTTCTACGTGAACTCGCCCTTCGGCATCGCGCTGGCGCACAACGGCAACCTGATCAACACCGATGCCCTGCGCGCGCAGGTGTTCGAGATGGATCGACGCCACGTCAACACCGGCTCCGATTCGGAAGTGCTTCTGAACGTGTTTGCACACGAGCTGGCCGAGCAGGGCACGCTGTCGCCGGATTCCGCCATTCGCGCCGTCGCGGGCGTGCACGGTCGCTGTCGGGGCGGCTACTCGGTGGTGAGCCTGGTGTTGGGCCTGGGGCTCGTTGCGTTCCGTGATCCGCACGGGATTCGTCCGCTCGTCCTGGGTCGACGCGAGACGCCCGAAGGCATCGAGTACGCGGTGGCATCCGAGTCGGTGGCACTCGACATTCTGGGTTTCGCCCGTCTGCGCGACGTCAAGCCAGGCGAGTGCGTGGTGGTGACCCCGCGCGGCGAGATCCACAGCGAAGTGTGTGCACGGGTGGGCGAGCATGCCCCCTGCATCTTCGAGTTCGTCTACTTCGCGCGACCCGATTCGATGATGGACGACGTGTCGGTGCACAAGGCGCGCATGCGCATGGGCGTGAAGCTTGGCGAGAAGATCCTGCGCCTGCGGCCCGACCACGATATCGAAACGGTCATCCCGATTCCGGACACCTCGCGCACCTCGGCACTGGAGCTGGCCAATGTGCTCGGCGTGAAGTATCGCGAGGGCTTCATCAAGAACCGCTACATCGGCCGCACCTTCATCATGCCGGGGCAGGGCGAACGCGTGAAATCGGTGCGGCGCAAGCTCAACCCGATCTCGCTGGAGTTCCGCGATCGGGTGGTGCTGCTGGTCGACGACTCGATCGTGCGCGGCACCACCAGCCGGCAGATCATCCAGATGGCCCGCGAAGCCGGCGCCCGCAAGGTGTATCTGGCGTCGGCCGCGCCGCCGGTGCGTTATCCCAACATCTACGGCATTGACATGCCCGCGGCGGAAGAGCTCGTCGCCCACGGTCGCAGCGAAGACGAAGTGCAGCAGCAGCTTGGCTGCGACTGGCTGATCTATCAGGATCTCGAAGACCTCAAGGACGCCGTTGGCGGCCCCAAACGGCGGCTGACCACCTTCGACGCCAGTTGCTTCACCGGTGAGTACGTGACCGGAATCGACGCCGACTACTTCGAGCGCATCCGCGCAGCCCGGTCGGATGACGCCAAGCGGCTGCGTCGCCAGGCGTGATGCCCGCGCCCGGTGATCTGCATGCCGCGGCGCTGGCCGTGCTGCAGGCCTGCGACCCCAGCGTCAAGTGCCAGGCCGCGTTCGAGCTGACGCGCGCGCTGAACGCGGGAGAGCTTGCGCCGATGGCCTCGCCCGACCCGATTGCGCTACCCGTGCCGGGCCGTCCGGAGCGCCCCCGGCTGGTCTCCCCGCGGGAGCTGCCCCAGCGCGGACTGGGCACCGACGCCGGCCGCGCGGCCTTCCTGCATGCGGTTGCCCACATCGAGTTCAACGCCATCAATCTGGCCGCGGACGCGGTCTACCGATTCCGCGGCATGCCGTTCTCCTTCTATATGGACTGGGCGCAGATCGCCGCCGACGAAGCCCGCCACTTCCGATTGCTGGAGTCGCGCATGGCCGAGCTGGGCGCGGCCTATGGCGACTTCGATGCCCACAACGGCCTATGGGACATGGCCTGCCGCACCGCCCACGACTGCCTCACGCGCATGGCCCTGGTGCCGCGCGTGCTGGAGGCGCGCGGCCTGGACGTGACGCCGGGCATGATCGAGCGCCTGCGTGCCGCGGGCGATGTCGCCTCGATCGAGGTACTGGAAGTGATCCTGCGTGAAGAAGTCGGCCATGTCGCGGCCGGCACCCGCTGGTTCGAGTGGTGCTGCGCGCGCGCCCGTGTTGAGCCCCTGGGCACCTTCCAGCGTTTGCTGGACATGCATGCACCGGATGCGGTGCGGCCACCCTTCAACGAATCCGCGCGCCGCGAAGCAGGCTTCTCAACGGCCGAACTGAGCGCGCTCGCCGCCCGCACCGCCCGCCCGGCAGGCGGCTGAGGCCCCACGCAGAGCGTGGCGCAGCGCACAGAACGAAAAAAGTTCCGCCCAACGTGGCCTGAATCGCCGCAGGGCTGCGTATACCTTTCCTGAGATCCCCCGGCTCGGGGGCTCAAGGCTTCGAACGTTCGCTCATGCAAACAGGTGTTTCCTGTTGCGCAAAACCTGTGCTAGCCTTTGGCGGGTATGGGGGCGTCCGGACGAAATCCGTCCAGATCAGTAGCTTGCAGCACATATCTGCAGAGAGGGTGGAAATGAAAGCATTGACTCAGAGTGTCCTGGCCGCAGCGATGCTGATGGCCCTTCCCTTCGCCGCGGCGGAGGCTTGCACCATCAACGCGTGGAATGGCAATACGTCGGCGGCGACGGGTGCATCGGCTGCGGGTCCCGCCACTGCCCAGCGCCGTTACTCGGAAGCGTGTTCACTAAGCACGACGGCAGGTCAGTTCGTGACCGACAACACACCAAGCGCCGAAACGACTTATCAAGCGACTTTTTACACCTTTACTGGCGGCACCGGTAAGATCTTTAGTGCGACGACGGCGAATGGCAACGGCGGCACGGAGGCTGTGGGCGTTAGCTACAACGGAACGGCTTTCACCTTCTCAGGTGTGTCGGGCGTTGCTCCTATCGCGGCTGCGCAGAACCGCTGGTACTCGGTGACTCTTACCTACGTTAGCGGTGGAGCTTTCAACGTGTCCGTTCAAGGCAACAATGCCACTACGGCTACCACCGGATCAGGTACTGCCCCAAGTGCGTCGATCGAATCTGCGTCGCTCGGTCTGATTGGCGCCGGAACGGGTGTATTCCAGCACGACTCCTTCCAGTCGACACGTTCGACTACCCCGATTCCTCGTCTTTGCCGTGGAGACACGAATGGGGACAGCTCCCGGACCATAGCGGACGCTGGTCGGATCCGCCTTGAGTTTCTGAATCCGGTGGCAAACGCGACGTCTGGGCAGCCTGACTTCGACGAGAACGGTTCGGTCACCATCGCCGACGCCGGTCTGGTGCGTAATCTGTTCCTGGCCGGCCAGAGTGCCTGCCCAACTTCTTGATCCCCGGGAGTCCAACCATGTTTAGCAGGTCAAAAATGTTGCTTGCCGTTTCGGCGCTTCTGGTGTCGAGCGCTTGTTTCTCGGCGGAACTCCTGGTGACGCAGTCTGATTCTGCGAGCAAGTCTGGGTCTGTTGCGGTCACTCTTGATCTGGCTTCTGCCGGTGATGTGTCGGGCTTTCAGTTCATTCTTCGGAGCTCTGAGCAGATGAAGCTCGGATCTGTAGACATCTCTAAGTGTCTGGCGGATCTTCCGAAGGAGTTTTCGGGTGAGTGCCGTCAGAACGTTGATGGCATCTACTTCTCGGCGTTGGCAACCGGGACGACTGTGCTGCCATCTGGTGTCATTTCGCTCGGTAGTCTCAGGCTTCCCGCCTCGCTGGCCAAAGGCGTCCTAACCGTTGACCAGTTGGAAATGATCAACGCGGCAGCTGAAGTGATTTCGGCGCAAGAGCAAGTGGTTCGCTGAACGAGCCCAGGCGGGCCCCGGGTCGGGGTCCGCCCTTTCACAACCGCCATAAACTTTGGAACGGAGAAAAACCATGAAGAGTCGTGTTACGCTGGGCATGCTTGCAGGCGCAGGTCTGCTTGCTCTGCTTTCAGCACCTTCGGTGTTCGCGCAGTCCTTTACTGCCTCGAACACTAGTGCGGTGATCAACACCACGGGTCACGTGGCCACGCTGAATCTGAATACAAATGGCGTAGCCATCGGTGGCGTGCAGCTGGTATTGGATTACACCGGCACTCACTTGACTGCTGCTTCTGCCGTGTCTTCGGACGCAAACCTGACCTGTGACATCACTGTTGCTAATCGCGTGAGCTGCGGCTCCTTCGCTCCAGTGGCGAACGGGACCACAGTCACAATCAACTTCAACGTACTTGGCGTCCAAGTCCCAAGCCCCGGTTCACCGCTGGTCTTTAACCCGGATCTGATCACCGGCAGCTTCTTCTTGGATGCGGGCTTTGCGCGCATCCCGACTACGCTGAACAACGGATCAGTGATCATCGGCACCGCTCCGCCGGACGTCAACCTGACCTTCGCGCCGGCCCCCGGCGGTACGGTTTCGTTCCCGGCGGGTGTTGCGCTCACCACTCAGAACGCTTCAATCGGCATCACTGGCTCGGGCACTGTCGGCTCGGGCACGGTCACCGGTTGCGGCATCACGGGTGCTGGCGCGGCTGCTTTTGGTGCGCCCCCGGCTGGAACGATCACCGTCACTGGCGGCGGCACGGGCACGATTCCGCTGACCTGCACTCTGCCGAACTCCGGCGGCGCGGCCACGGCAACGCTGACCTGTACCGAAACGGACGCCAACTCGCCGGCACCCGGCGCAGCGCGCTCCTGGACCCTGAGCTGCCCGCAGGGCACACCGGTTCCGGGCCCGGGCTTCGGCGCTTCGCCGGCGCCGAACACCCCCGCCACGGCCATCAGCTGCAGCGGTCAGGCCGGCAGCACGGTTCAGCGCCAGATCGCGATCACCAACAACGGTAATCCGGGTGCGGGTTCGGGTCTGGACTTCACCTGCACCGGCGGTGGCATCGTCTCGATCGTGTCGGGCGGTACCGCCACTGGTCTGGCCGTTGGCGCTTCGCAGACGGTCACCGTGGCTTGTGCGGTCCCGGCCGATGGAGTCACCTCCATTGGCGGGGTCAGCTGCACCAGCAACGCGCCTAGCTCGCCGTTCGTGTTCAACTACAGCTCAACCGGCAGCACCTTCCCGCCGCCGGTGCCGCGCCCGGCCGTCGTGCCGGCCAGCTCGGCGTGGTCGCAGATCGCCCTGATCGCGCTGCTTGCTGGTCTTGGCTTGGCCTTCGTTGGCTTCCGCCGCGGTCAGTAATCGAGTCAAACTCCGCTGAACGAAAAGGGCGCCGAAAGGTGCCCTTTTCTTTTTGTGTCGCCCTTGGGTGGAACAGTGGCCGGCAACGGACCGGAAGATGCCCAAGTACTGCCGATCTCGCCAAGGCATGCTTCGCGTCATCAAGAAAGCAGGAAGCCGAGACGGCCGGCGGGGAACGGGAGATCGGATCTTTGCGACGCGTCCCGGATGTGAACGACACGAGTCGTTAGTGGAGCGCATCTTCTGCGGCAGCAAGCCGGAGAAACGGGCAGCGCGCGCAGGCCTCGCCGCTACACCGTGAGCGCGAAGGGCAGCGGGGAAGTCTTTAGATGTCGTCGTCCAGAGACAGGATGATGCCGCCATCTTCTGCACGCTGGATGCGAGTGATTCCCGGGAATTCGGACTCCAGACGATCCAGCTCGCTGGCGACCGAATGCCGACCGCCCACGTTGCTCTTTTTGCCAGCTGCCGCGTTGGCAAGTGCCTCGCGGATGATGCGTGACTGCACCAGTGTGCTCGCAACCAGGACTCGCAGATCGGCGTCGTCCCAGGGTTTGCAGAGGAAGCGGGAGACCTGCGTCTCGTTGATGGACGCAAGAATGGCGTCCCGATCCGCGTAGCCCGACAGGATCATTCGGGCAATGTGCGGCTGCAGCTCGATGGCGCGCGTCAGGAACTCGACGCCGCTCATCTCCGGCATGCGGTAGTCGCTGATGACCAGGTCGAAGTCGTCCGATTCCATGCGATCCAACGCCTGTTCCGCCGACACGTGCGTCTCAACCTGGATTCCCTCTCCGCCCAGCATGTCGATGTTGATGAAGGACAGGCAGCGTCGCAGAGCGTTGAGCACATTGGCTTCATCGTCGACTAGCAGTACGCGATAGACGCCGGCTCGACCGCTCATGGTTGCTGGCCCTCGATCTTGGGTTGGGTGATGGGAAGTCGGATCAGGAAGAGCGTGCCTTCGCCGGGTGTGCTGGTCACGTCGATGCTGCCGTGGTGCTTCTTTATCAGCCCGTACGAAATTGCAAGTCCCAGGCCGGTTCCCGTGCCCACGGGCTTGGTGGTGAAGAAGGGATCGAAGATGCGAGGCAGCACGTCTTCCGGAATGCCCACGCCATCGTCGCCGATGGCGATCACCAGGTGATCGCCGTCCACGCTGGTACTGACTGTAACGATGCCGCGTTCGGCGATGGCCTGTCCTGCATTCAGCAGAATGTTCATGAACACCTGGTTGAGTTCGGACGGGATGCACTCGATCTGAGGCACCTCACCGAAGGTCTTGACCACTTGGGCCTTGTACTTGAGATCGTTCCAGATGATGTTGAGAGTGCTGTCGAGGCCGCGGTGGATGTCTGCGAGCACGAACTTGTCGCGCGCATCGCTGCGCGAGAAATCCTTCAGATCCTGCACTATCTTGCGTACCCGCTCGATGCCCTCGCGAGATTCTTCGATTAGCTGGGGCAGGTCACTCTGGAGGAACTCGATATCGAGCCGTTGGCGCAGGTCGCGCACTTCGCCGCGTGCGCCTTCGGCGTCATTGGCGTCTAGAGCCCGGCCATAGGCCTCGATGAGGGTGAGCAGGTGTTTGCTGTACTCCTGCAGCGTCGCCAGGTTCGAGTGCACGTAGCCGATCGGGTTGTTTATCTCATGCGCCACGCCCGCAGCCAGCTGACCGATCGAGGCGAGCTTTTCCGACTGCAGCAACTGCTCCTGGGCACCCTTGAGCTTGCGGTAGGCAACCTCCAGCTCGGCGTTGCGCGCCTGCAGCTCCGTCTTGCGGGCGTACTCGAAGCTGATGTCGCGCGCGGACACGCCGTAGCACTGGAGGCTGCGATCCTCGCTGCGGATCGCGGTGATCTGCAGCATGAGCACCAGCGGACGGCGCTGACCCAGAGGCAGGGCGACCTCGCCATTCCACTCACCAGCGCTCGCTGCCATTTCAAGAGCAAATGAGGGCAACAGATCGGGGTGCAGCTCGTTGATGCGACGGGTGCCGGGTTGACGTCCCGAGCCGACGGCGATCTGCACCGTGATCGCATGGGCTGCACGGTTCGCGTACAGGATCTCCAGCCCCGGATCGATCAGGAAAATCGGGTTCTGGCTGTTGTCCGCAACCACCTTGATCAGAGGAAGCAGTTCGGGTCCGGAATCGTCAACGCTATACATGGGCGCCTCCTGCGCCTTGGGTGCCGCGTCACTGTCGTGTGCGCGGGCGTCCGCTGCAAGCGCTGCGAGATCCATTGCCGCTTTGGGTATGGCGGCGTGCATCGGTGCGGTGACGTTCAAGGCTGGCGGCCCCCCGCGCGGAGTTGTGGTCGCGCCGGGTGTGCTTGGACAGCAGCGGCGCTGGGCCTCTACGGCTGCAAGCGCTATGCCTCGGCAATTCGACGCGTCACCGCGGCGTCGCGGCGGTCGCCGCTTGCGTCGTAGGCCGACGCTGTGTCAACGGCTCCGAGCATCTTGAGCAGCCAGGAGGTCTCCTGACGGCGGCGCATCAACAGTTCGGCATTCGCTTGATGCAGCTCAAATGCTCTCCGCAGGGGGTCTTCCAGCATCGGGGGCGGAGTGCCTGCGCCGAGGCAGGTGGCGATGGCGTCGAGCGCGGCCAGTTTCGACTCGCCCGCGCACCGGAGGGCCTCGCCGTCGAGTGCCACCAATGCGGCGCGTTCGCCGAGAAGCGCCTGGGTGAGCCTGTCCAGTGCCTCAGCCGAGTTCATTACAGGCTGCCCTCGATCTCCAGCAGTCGAGCGGCCAGCGTCTGGGTGTTGATCGTGTAACGCCCGGCCTCGATATCGGCGCGCAACTGCTCCACGCGCGCTCCGTCGAAGCCCTGCCCAGCAGCGGCAGTGGCACCGGCACTCAACTGCAAGGAGTCGTCGTCGAGACGCAGCGCGCCACTCGCGCTGACGGCCCCGACGGGCTCGGCCGCGCCGCCGCCGACCCGACGTGCCTGAGGCTCAAGGCGGGGGCTACCCGTGGAGCCGCCGATTCCGTCGATCTTGGTGTTCATACTGTGCTCCGAATCCCACTGGACGTTCCGGTTATCGGCCGGGCTGGCCGGAACTTTAGGGCCTGATTCCAGGCCTTCTGCAACGTCGGTCGCGCGTACGCAGGTTCCATCTCTCCATCGGCCGATGCCCTCCGGTGCCTTCCGGGCGGACGCGGGTGCGCGACAGGCCCCACGATCAGGATCAGCCATGCCGGGCGAAGAGGGCGCAGAGAGGTCGAGCCGTCGCAAGGCAGGACGCGCGAAGAATGGCAGGCGCGTCGGCCACGAGGCGCCGCCGAGCAGGCGGCCCGACTCGCCGATGGAGGTACCCCTTGAGCCGGGCTCTGGCGTGGTGGCCGATCCGCATCGTCGCGGCAACGCGAGCACCACCACCGGCCGCTGCCAGCCCTGTCGACAGTGAATGCCAGTCGCGAGCGATCGAAGTGCGCCCGTGTCACATCAGGATCTCCACTTCGCCGCGAGCGTTGACTACGCCGCGTACCTGGCGCCGGGAACTGCTGTTCTCGACGTTGACCTGTTCGTCTTGCCCGGCGTCACCTAGAGCACGCCCCAGGCTGCGGACTTCCAGCCCGCCTCGCCGCGCGATCAGGGTGACCTGATCGCCGCGACGCACCAGCCTGGGTGCTCTCAGATCGGTCGCCATCAGCGGGCTGCCTGCTGCCAGCGCCCGCGCCGCGACTCGCCCGACGGCCTGGTCCGCTCGCTCCAGTGCGCCCGCGGCCAGTCCCGCCTGATCGCGGGTTTCCACGCGCACCAGTTCCGGAGTGACTGTCTGGCCCGACGCCAGCGGGCGCGCGAGCACCAGGGTATCACCCATCCGCGAGACCTTGACCGGAACAAAAAGCTTCCACGCCATCGGTCCGATGCAGCTGACTTCGGCGACGCCACGATGGCCGACATGCGCGCTCAAGCCGTCGCTGCACGCAGGCATGCGCAGGCCGGGATCCACTGCCGCTTCCGCGCGGACTGCAGGATTGGCGGCTGCATCAGGCGCAACCGCTGCCACTGCCGCAGCCACGATGCGTTCCACCGGTTCGTAGTCTGTGGCTGCCGCGGCACAGGGCAGCAGCGCCATGAGCGCAGCCAGCAGATGACAGATGAGGGGACACAGGCGCATTGGTGTGTCGCGGTAGGAAGGACGTGATGCAGCGGGTGCAATCGGCATGCCGCGGCGCGCCCCGGGAATCCGTGCGGACAGGCGCAATCCTTGCAGGCACGGGCGCGCTGCCCCGATGCGCCGTGTCCAGAACGGTGTGGCGGTGCGATGCAGACCGCGCTCCGAGCTTGGCCAGCGCCGGGAGCAGCAGTGCAAGTCACTGAAAGTACGCAATTGCTGGTGGACTCCGTCGCGCCGGGCGCGGCGGCCCTGGGCCGCATGAGCGGCGACCAACGAGCGGCACAGAGAGCCCCATGAGCACCGATTTGCTGGATCGCATCGAGCAACGCACTCGCCTTGCAGGGCACAACCGCCTGGCCCTGCTGCTGTTCCGTCTCGGCGGCCGCCAGCTTTTTGGCGTCAATGTCTTCAAGGTGCAGGAAGTGCTCAAGCGTCCGCACCTGCAGCCATTGCCACAGTCGCGACCGCCCCTGCTGGGGCTCGCCGATATCCGCAAGCGCTCCATCCCGGTGTTGGACCTCGGCGCGGCGGTGCGCCATCCGGAGTCCAGCCTCGACCGCTCGGACTATCTCGTGGTGACTGAATTCAACCGCTCGGTGCAGGGATTTCTGGTGAGCGCGGTCGAGCGCATCGTCAACATCGCGGTGGAGAACGTGAAGCCGCCGCCGGACAGCAGCGGTGGCTCCTATCTGACGGCGGTCACCCGCTACAACGAGGATCTGATCCAGATCATCGACGTCGAGAAGGTGCTGGCGGAAGTGATCGGCGGTGCGCCCCAGCTGTCGGAGGAAATGCGCGTGCAGGCAATCGCTGGCGCCGTGATTCGGGTGTTGATCGTGGACGACTCTCGTGTGGCCCAGCACCAGATCCAGGGCGTCGTGGAAACTCTGGGAGCGAGTTGCGTGCTGCTGCCGGATGGTCGTCGCGCACTGAATCACCTGAAGGATCTGGCCAAGCGCGGCATCAAGCCCTCCGAGCACTACGCGATGATCATTTCCGACATCGAGATGCCGGACATGGACGGCTACACCTTGACCACCGAGATCCGCCGCGATCCGGAGCTTGCGGATCTTTGGGTGATGCTCCACACCTCGCTGTCGGGCATCTTCAATACCGCCATGGTCGAACACGTGGGCGCGAACGCCTTTGTCGCCAAGTTCAGCCCGGACGATCTGGCCGAAGGCGTGCTCGATCGCTTCGAGATGCTGGGGCTGACCGAGGAGGCCTGATCGGCGAGGTCCACAGCCTCTGCCGGCGCCACAAAAATGGCGCCGGAACTCCGGCGAATCTTCTGGCACAGCTCTTGCCGCTATCCCGATGAGCCTGGCATCAGGCGTTCCGGAGCACCGGACATGAGCGACTCCCACTCCATTGGCGGCGGCAACCTGTTCGGCGTACACGGCGCAGCCCTGAGCCTGCGCCAGCAGCGCCTGGAGGTGCTGGCCTCGAACATCGCCAATGCCGACACCCCGCACTACAAGGCGCGCGATGTCGATTTTCATGCCGCGCTGCAGCGCGCCATGGGCGAGTCGCTGCCCGGCGCACCGGCACAGACGCAGGCCGGTCACGCTGGCGGAATCACCGAATCCGGCCCTGACGGGCTGGTCTACCGGCTGCCGCTGCAGCCGAGTCTGGACGGCAACACGGTCGATGCAGAGTACGAGAAGGCCGCCTTCGCGCGCGCTGCGCTGGAGTACCGCGCCAGCCTGAGTTTCGTCGACGGCCGTGTGCGCAAGCTCATGACCGCGATCACCGGGAGCTGACGGCCATGCCTTCGATGAAGATCTTCGATATCGCCGGCTCGGCCATGGCTGCCCAGTCTGTGCGCCTGAACACCGTGGCCAGCAATCTGGCCAACGCCGGCAACGTCACCGGTGATCCGCAGGCGGTCTACAAGCCGGTCGAGCCCGTGTTCAGCAGCCAAGTGCTGGACGCGACCCAGCCGGGTCTCGCGGGGGTGCGCGTCAACCGAATCGAGCAGAGCGAGTCTGAGCCGCTGAAGCGCTACGAGCCCGGCAATCCGCTGGCCGATGCGCAGGGCTACGTGTACGCACCGGACATCGACCCGGTCGCGCAGATGGTCAACATGATCTCCGCTGCGCGCGCCTACCAGGCGGATGTGGAAATGCTCAACACGGGCAGGGAACTCGCGCTCGCCACCCTCAACCTCGGCCGCTGAGAGCGCGCCACTTCTTCTGGAGCATCACCATGAGCGTCAACTCCGCCGACATGTACGCCCAGCTGGGCGTCAGGCAGCAGACCTCTCTCGGGCCGCAGCGGCGGACCGAGATGGGGCAGGAGGATTTCCTCCGTCTGATGACCGAGCAGTTGAAGAACCAGGACCCGCTGAAGCCCATGGACCAGGGCGAGTTCATTGGCCAGATGGCCCAGTTCTCCACCGTCAAGGGCATCGAGCAGATGAACTCCGGCTTGAACAATCTTGGACTGCTGATGGGCGAATCGCAGGCCCTGCAGGCGGCCTCCATGGTTGGACGTACTGCTTATATCGGCACTGATGTCGCGACACTTGAGGGCGAATCCGGCGTTCAGGGATCGCTGAAAGCGCCCGCGCCCGGACCGGTCACGCTGGAAGTGCGCACGCCTGGCGGACAGCTGGTCCGCAGCTTCGTGGTCGAAGCTGGCGCTGGCGGCGTTGCGGATTTCCGCTGGGACGGCCTGAACGCCAGCGGCCAGCCGGCTGCGCAGGGCGAGTACCGGATCAGTGCAAAGCAGAACGCCACGGCCGCGCAGATCCAGGTGGCCACCCGCATCGACAGTGTTTCCTACACCCCGCAGGGGGTGCTCCTGAACCTGGTCGGCATCGGGCCGACCACCTTTGATCGCATCACCCGCATCGGACAGGCCTGACCGGCCGGAAGAGGACTACCGCCATGAGCTTTCGCATCGCACTGAGCGGCATCAATGCCGCTGCCGCCGGCCTGAACAGCACGGCCAACAATATCGCCAACGTCAACACCATCGGCTTCAAGCGTTCTCGCGCTGAGTTCGGAGACCTGTTCGCGAATTCCGGCTACGGCCTGCAGCGCAATGCGGTTGGCGCAGGCGTGCGGGTCACCAATGTTGCCCAGCAGTTCGCCCAGGGCACGATCAACTTCACCGACAACGCCCTCGACATGGCGATCTCGGGCAACGGCTTCTTCACCCTCAATCGCGGCGGTGAGACCGTGTACTCGCGCGCCGGAAACTACGGTGTCGACCGCGCCGGTTACGTGGTCAACCCGGTGGGCGATCGCCTGCAGGTGTTTCCGCCGACGGTGTCCGCGACCGGCCAGATCACCGGCTTCAACAACGGTCAGCTCAGCGATCTGCGGCTCGCTCTGGGTGAAGCGCCGCCGCTGGCCAGTTCGATCGTGGAGATCGGCACCAATCTCCCGGCCGACGCCGTCCCGCCGACGGTGACGCCCTTCAACGCGGCTGACTCGCAGACCTACAACTTCGCCACCACGGTCACCGTCTACGACTCGCTCGGTGTGTCCCACAACGCAACGTTCTACTACGTCAAGACCGCCAATCCGGGCGAGTGGGAGCTGTACACCCAGATCGACGGCAACCCGGTCGGCACCGCCCAGCCATTGGCCTACGGGCCGGCGGGCGAGCTGATCACCCCGGCCTCGGGCGAGATCACGCTGCCGCCCTATACGCCGCCGACCGGCGCGAACGACATCGAGCTGACCCTTCAGCTGGGCGAGTCGACCCAGTTCGGCAGCACCTTCTCGGTGAACCGGCTGGTGCAGGATGGCTATCCGACCGGGCGCCTGTCCAATCTCGACATCTCTGAAGACGGGGTCGTCTCCGCCCGCTACACCAACGGCCAGGCCATTCCGCTCGGGCAGGTCGCAATGACCAACTTCTCGAACGTGCAGGGGCTGCAGAAGCTGGGCGACACCAGCTGGGGCGAAACCAGCGAGTCCGGCCAGCCGCAGCGCGGTGCGCCGGGCAGCGCCAACCTCGGTCTGCTGCAGGCCGGCGCGCTCGAAGCCTCGAACGTGGACATCACCGAGCAGCTGGTCGAGATGATCAACGCACAGCGCAACTTCCAGGCCAACGCGCAGATGATCTCGACCGCCGATCAGATCACCCAGACCGTGATCAACATCCGCTGATTGCTGAGCAGCAAAAGGTTAGGCCATGGACAAGTCCCTCTATGTTGCGATGACCGGCGCCGCCAGCACGCTGCGTGCGCAGGGTGCTGTTTCGCAGAACCTCGCGAATGTCAGCACGCCTGGCTTCCGGGCACTTCTGTCGCACACCGAGACCTTCAAGATCGAAGGTCATGGGCTGAAATCGCGCTACGACGCCACCGGCGTCGACGGCGGCTTCGACAACCGCATGGGGCCACTGCTGTCGACCGGCAAGGACACCGACATCGCCCTGCGAGAGGGGCTTTGGCTGGCGGTGTCCGACGGTGAGGGCAACGAGGCCTACACGCGCGGCGGCGAGCTTCAGGTCAACCAGAACGGATTGTTGACGACTGCGTCCGGGCGACAGGTGCTGGGCGAGAACGGCCCCGTGGCGATTCCTCCGCACACCAAGATGGAAATCGCCAGCGACGGCACGGTGTCGATCGTGCCGCTGGGGCAGGGCCCGGAAACCCAGGCGGTGGTGGCGCGCATCAAGGTCGTCGAGGCCCCGGCGGCCGACATCAGCCGTGGCCCGGATGGCCTGTTCCGCCGCAGCGACGGCGAGCCCGCGGCACCCGTTGGGGGGGCGGTGCTGATGACCGGCGTCATCGAAGGCAGCAACGTCAACGCCAGCGATGCGCTGGTCAAGATGATCGAGCTTTCACGCAGCTTCGAAATGCAGATCCGCTCGATCAAGACCGCGGACGAGAACGCCCGCGCCAGCAACAGCCTGTTGCGGATGGGCGGCTAAGCGCCGCGCAGCTCCCGCGCACATCGCAACATCGGAGAAGAGCCATGTTCCAGTCCCTGTGGGTTGCCAAAACCGGCCTCGATGCGCAGCAGACGCGCATGAGCGTGACATCCAACAACCTTGCCAACGTCAACACCACCGGCTTCAAGCGCGGTCGCGCCAGCTTCGAGGATCTTCTGTACCAGAACATCCGCCAGCCCGGCGGGGCCTCCTCGCAGCAGACCGAACTGCCCTCGGGCCTGACCACGGGCACCGGCGTGCGCGTGGTCTCAACGCAGAAGAACTTCCTCCAGGGCAACCTGCTGCAGACCGGCAATGCGCTGGACCTCGCCATCAACGGTCGCGGCTTCTTCGAAGTGCTGCTGCCCGACGGCAGCACCGCCTACACCCGCGACGGCAGCTTCCAGATCAACAACCAGGGCCAGATGGTCACGGCCTCGGGCTACACCCTGCAGCCGGGCATCCAGATTCCCGAGGGCGCGCAAAGCGTGACCATCGGCAACGACGGCACGGTCTCCGTACAGCTCGCCGGTCAAGCCCAGCCGATCCAGATCGGCAATGTGACCCTTACCGATTTCATCAACCCGGCCGGACTGCAGGCCAAGGGCGAGAACCTGTTCGTCGAGACTGGCGCCAGCGGCCCGGCCCAGCAGGCGACGCCGGGCCTGAATGGCCTGGGCCTGCTGCAGCAGGGCGCGCTGGAAAGCTCCAACGTCAACGTTGTCGAGGAGCTGGTCAGCATGATCGAGACCCAGCGCGCCTATGAAATGAATGCCAAGGCGGTCTCGACCACCGACGGCATGCTCGCCTACCTCAACAACAACCTGTGAGCCCGGCCATGATCGCGCGTCTCGCCTGCCTCGCCAGTTGCCTGCTGCTCGCCGCCTGCGCCGCCAGCGGCCCCAGCCTGCCGCCAAGCGGCTTCGAGCCCAGTCTGCCGCCGCGCATGGACAGCGCGGCCCCGGCGCCTGGCGCGATCTATCGCGGTGGCGGCACCGGCGGGCTTTCGCTGTTCGCTGACCAGAAGGCGCGCAACGTTGGCGACATCCTGACCATCCAGCTGGTTGAGCGCACCCAGGCAAGCGCGTCCTCCAGCACCAACACCGCGAAGGGTTCGAACGTCGCCGTGCCGGCGCCGACCCTGTTCGGCGCCCCGGCCACCATCGGCGGCCGCACGCTGGATTCCGAGCTGGGTGCGGAGAGCGAATTCTCCGGCAGCGGCAACTCGACCCAGAGCAACCGGCTGGACGGCAGCGTCACGGTGACCGTTGCCGAGCGGCTGCCCAACGGCTACCTGGTAGTCCGAGGTCAGAAGTGGATCCGCATCAACCAGGGCAACGAGCACATCCAGATCCAGGGCATCGTGCGCCCGGCCGACATCGGCCCGGACAACACCATTTCCTCATCGCGCGTTGCCGACGCGCAGATCGCGTACCGCGGACGCGGCAGCCTCGCCCAGGCCAACGCCCAGGGCTGGCTGACGCGTTTCTTCCAGTCTTCAGCGTTTCCGATGTGAGGTCCGCCATGCGCAGTCTGTTCACCGCGGCATTGATCGGCCTGTTGCTGGCGGCCACGCCGGTTGCCGCCGAGCGGGTCAAGGACATCGCCCGCGTCAACGGCGTGCGCAGCAATCCGCTGATCGGTTACGGCCTGGTAGTGGGCTTGAACGGCACGGGCGATCAGACCTCGCAGGCGCCGTTCACCGTGCAGAGCCTGAAAACCATGCTCAACGAGCTGGGCGTGACGATTCCGCCGAACGTCAATCCGCAGCTCAAGAACGTTGCCGCGGTGGCCATCCACGCCGAGCTGCCGCCGTTCGCCAAGCCCGGCCAGACCATCGACATCACCGTATCCTCGCTCGGCAATGCCGGCAGCCTGCGCGGTGGCTCGCTGCTGATGACGCCGCTCAAGGGCGCCGACGGCGAGGTCTATGCGATCGCCCAGGGCAACCTTGTGGTCGGCGGCTTCGGCGCGGCCGGCGCCGATGGTTCGAGGATCTCGGTCAACGTACCCAGTGCCGGTCGCATTCCCAACGGCGCGATCGTCGAGCGCGCGGTGCCCGACGGCCTCAGCCGCAATGGCGAAGAGCTGGTGCTCGACCTGCACCGCGCCGACTTCACCACGGTGCAGCGCCTGGTCGATGTGGTCAACCGCACCTACGGCCCGGAAACCGCACGCGCGGTCGACGGTGGCAGTGTGGCGGTGCGCGCGCCCTTCGATGTGTCGGCGCGGGTCGGCTTCATGGCCCAGCTGGAAAACCTCGAACTGACCCAGGGCGACGCGCCGGCCAAGGTGGTGGTCAATGCGCGCACCGGCACCATCGTGATCGGTGCGGGCGTGCGGGTCATGCCTGCAGCCGTGGCGCACGGCTCGCTGACGGTGAGCATTTCCGAGCGCGTCGAGGTGAGCCAGCCGAACGCGCTGGCGGGCGGGGATACGGTGGCGACGCCTGCCAGCAATGTGCAGGTTGAGCAGAAGGAGAGCCGCATGGTGCTGATGCAAGGTGGAACCTCGCTGGAGGAGATCGTGCGCGCGGTGAACGAGGTCGGTGCCGCGCCCGGCGATCTGATCGCGATCCTCGAAGCGCTCAAGCAGGCCGGCGCGCTGCGCGCCGAGCTTGAGATCATCTGAGGCACCATCGCCATGGAATCGCGCATCCCTGACTTGGCTCTGATGAACCGGCTGGCCACCAGCGCGCCGGTGACACCCAAGGCCGGCGACAAGGTCGCCGACACCGCGCGCCAGTTCGAGGCTCTGTTCGTCGAGCAGATGCTGAAGACCATGCGCGAGTCGTCGATCGGCGACGGCGATGCACTGTTTCCCGGGCAGTCGGCTCTGTTCCGCGAGATGCACGACCGCGAGGTGGTGAAGTCCGCCAGCCAGGGGCAGGGTTTCGGCCTCGCGCCCCTGATTGAACGCTCGCTGCGCCTGCAGCAGGCCGCGCTTGAAGGTCGTAGTGCCGAGGCCGCCGTCCTGACGGTACCCGCGCGCGGCGGCCAGGCGTATTCGCTTGAAGGCTACGCGCGGGTCTTGCCGGCACAGCGTTTCGATCGTGAATCCGGCGCGCGTGCGGACGCACCTTCAGCGAACCTGCCGCGCATTCCCACGCAGCCGCCCGCTCCGGAGCGATCCGAGCCGCGCGCGCCCGAGCCCGGCGCGCGGCCCGTACCGAGTGCGGACGCGCCGGCCGGCGCTGCGGGTCCTGCTGCGACCGCGAAATCGACGCCTGAGCAGTTCGTCGAGCGGATCTGGCCCTACGCGCAGCGCGCCGCGCAGATGCTTGGCGTCGATCCGCGCATGCTGGTTGCCCAGGCCGCGCTAGAGACCGGCTGGGGCCGCCACGTGCCGGCTGCCGGCGACGGCGAAGCCGGCCACAATCTGTTCGGTATCAAGGCCGGACGCAGCTGGAGCGGTGAGCGCGCCAGCCATCTGACCCAGGAGTTCCGCGACGGCCGAATGCAGGCCGAGCGCGCCGAGTTCCGCACCTACGACAGCGTCGAGCAGAGCTTCAGTGACTACGTGGCGCTCCTGCGCGGCAGCAGCCGCTACGCGCCGGCGCTGGCCGCTGCCGGCAACAACCAGGCCTTCGCCTCGGCTCTGCAGCGCGCCGGCTACGCGACCGACCCGCAGTACGCGGCCAAGCTCACCGCGATCGCGCACGGTCCGCGCCTCAATCGCGCTCTCGCCGAGCTGCAGGCCACGAACGCGCCATCCACGCCCCCAGAGCTGGCCCAGAACCTGCAGGACGCTTCCGATCCCGTGACGCGCAGCCTGCGCGGCTGAACGCAGGCCATGCCGACGGCCTCAAGTTCCGCGCGTTCCGGCCGCTGATTCCGGAGAGGTGACCCATGTCCGATCCGTTTTCCATAGGCACGTCTGCCCTGCTGGCCTTCCAGCGGGCGATGGCGACCGCCAGCAACAACGTCGCCAACGCGTCGACGCCGGGCTACACCCGCCAGCGCGTTGAGTTCTCGACGCGGATCGGCCAGGGCCAGGGCTTCGGCTTCCTCGGCGCCGGCGTGCAGATCAGCGGCGTCAATCGCATGCTGAACAGCTTTCTGGTCTCACGCATGGATGCCAGCGCCTCGGAGCTCGGCCGCCTGCAGGTGCTGTCCGGGCTGGCCACGCGGGTGGATCGACTGGTGAGTGAGGCCGGCACCTCGCTGCCACGGCCGATCTCGGACTTCTTCGATTCCACCCAGGGCGTGGCCACCGAACCGACCTCGTCGGCGGCGCGGCAGTCGATGCTGGACGGCGGCGAGAATGCCGCCGCGCGGTTCCGCACCCAGGCCAATCAGCTCAACCAGCTCGATCTCGAAACCGGGCAGCGGATCGGCAACACGGTCACCGAAGTCAACAGCCTCACCGCCCAGATCGCACGCCTGAACCGCGAGATCGTGCGTGCCCGCGGCGAATTCAACCAGCCGCCGAACGATCTGCTGGATGCGCGCGACCAGGCGGTGCGTGAGCTGTCGGCCAAGATCGGAGTGATCACCTTCGAGCAGGACGATGGCGCGATGAACGTGCAGACCAGCTCGGGCGCCAGCCTGGTGCTGGGCAACAACGCGCAGACGATCTCGGTGACGCGCGATCCGTTCCGTCTGGATCGCCAGCAGCTCACCATCACCAGTCCACTGGGTGTGACCAGCCTGCCCACGGCGGGCCTGGGCGGTGAATTGGCCGGGCTGTACAACTTCCGCAGCCAGGTCATCGACCCGGCGCTGGCATCGCTGGGTCGGACGGCGGTAGGCCTCACCGAAACCTTCAATGCGCAGCAGCGTGCGGGGGTCGACTTCAACGGCAATCTCGGCACCGACTTCTTCCGGCCGATCGCGCCGAGCGTGCTGCCTTCGATCAACAACGGGGGCACCGCCAACTTCAGCGCCGGCATCAGCGATGTCGGCGCAATGACCGGCCGCGACATCGTG
>JBIJCA010000048.1:0-20801 GCA_044344935.1 Aquimonas sp.
CGGTGGGGTCGGGCCCCAGGCGCGGGGAGTTCGCCGCCGGCGCCTGCCTTGCACCGGTCAGAGCCGGTAGATGTAGTTCAAGGTCCAGAACCGACCCAGGGTGTCGTGGTTGAACAGATCGACGTTCGCGGCCGAACCCAGCGCGATCGGCGGATCGCGATCGGCAAGGTTGCGCACGGTGAGGCTCAGCGAATGGTTCTCGCCGAAGTCCTGGCCGAGCGTCAGGTTGAGCGTGGTCCACGAGCCGACCCGGCGCCCGGCCGGCACCCCGTCGCGCTGGTCGTCGTCGAAGTAGCCATCGACGTAGTTGGCGAAGAAGCGCGCGAAGCTGTCGCCCTTCGACCAAGCGAAGCCGGTGTTGAGAGTCCACTCCGGATAGCGGAACTCGCCGACCCGTTCGACCAGCCGCTGGCCATCGCGGCAGACGCCCGCTCCGCGACGGGTGTCCGCACCGCCGCAGGACTCGCTGCGCTCGAAGCTGTTCACCCAGGTTGCATCCGCGAGCAGGCGCAGTCGGCCCCAGCCGAACTCGTCGAAGCGGTGTTCGAAGCTGATGTCAACGCCGTCCGTGCGCTGCCGGCCGACATTGATCAGCTGCAGGTTGACCTGATCGATGTTGCCGCCGATACGGCCGTTGCGGATGCCGATACCGAGCTGGCCGGAGCGCAGGTCGGCGCTGCGGAGCACCAGCGACGGATCGTTCAAGGCGCGTCGGAACAGCTCCAGGTCGTCGATATCGACGAGGTTCTTCTGGTCGAAGTTCCAGTAGTCCAGCGTCAGCGTGGTGCGCTCGCCGAAGCTGAAGGCGCTGCCCAGATACCAGGCGCTGGAGGTCTCGGCCTCAAGATCGGGATTGCCGTAGATCTCCGACAGATAGCCGTCGTCGCCGCTGAAACCACCACAGAAACTCTGGAAGAACTCGCTGCCTGGCGAGCAAGGCAAGGCCCCCGAACCCAGCGTGGTGCCGGCGCCCACCTGGGCCAGCGAGGGCGCGCGGAACGATGTGTTCCAGCCACTGCGGAGCACGACGTTTTCATGCGGTTGCCAGCGCAGGCTGAGCGCGGGGTTGAAGTCGCCGCCGAAATCGCTGTAGTGGTCGTAGCGTGCCGCCACACGCAGGTCCAGGGTGCTGGCAAAGGGCAGGAAGACTTCGGCGAACAGCGCCTGCTGGCTGCGATCGGCCTGCACCGCGGTCGAGCCGAACCCGTAGACCGGCACCTCGCCGGTGGCGGGGTCGAGCGTCGCCAGTGGCGAGGGTCGATCCTCGATGTCCTCGCGGCGCGCCTCGACGCCGAACGCCCAGCCGATGCTGCCGCCGCCGAGTTCACCCCACAGCCGCGACAGCCGGGCGTCCACGCTCATGAGATCGGACTCTCCGTCGCGCGGCACGCGTTCGCGCAGCAGATCGAGCACCTGCGCGCTGTTGTTCTGCTGACCACCGAACGGGTTGTAGTAGAGGCCGCCCCGGCCAGGGGCGCAGTTGGTATCGCCGTTGCCGCAAAGCTCGCCCAGCAAGGCGGCCCTGAAGCGCTCGACGTTGTAGATGCCCGCCACCGCTTCCTGGGTCGAACGGCTGCGCGAATAGCTGGCCGTGGCCTCCCAGTCCCAGTCACCGGCCGTTCCGCGCAGGCCGTTCAACCAGCGCAGGTTGCGGGTGTCGACCTCGATCTCGCGAGCGTCAGGAAAGCGGCCCCAGCCGAACACCGTGAAGTCGGGATCCGCGCCCGCGGCGATGAGGCGCGCGCGCAGTTCGGCCGGCATGTTGGGGTGGGCGAAGTCGATCTCTTCCTCGCTCCAGGGCGCGGGGGCACTTGCTGCGCGCGAACGGTTCTCCTGCACGGCCAGCTCGGTGAAGTACTCGGCCGCATCGCTGAGCTGCAGCTGCCAGGTCGCATACAGGCCGAAACGCTTGCTTTCCGGATCGGTCGGCGTATAGGCGTTGCGATTGAGCGTGCAGTACGCACCGAAGCGGCTGTTGGGAAAGCCGGGGCGACCGTCGAAACGCTGATCGTCCGGGCACCCGGCTTCGACCAGGTCGAGATCCATCTCGGCGAGATCGTTGAAGCTGGGATAGACGCCCTGCTGCGAGGGCCGCGGCTCGACTGCGGTGATCGCGCGGTCGCGGTCGTACAGCGCGTTGCGCTTGTAGGCGTCGAACACCAGCATGCCGCGCGAGCGCTCGCCGACGTAGCCGGCAACGATATTGGCGTTGGCGCGCAGCTCGTCGGTGCTGGCCTCCGAGTCGCCCAGACTCGCGGACAGGCGCACGCCGTCGAAGTCGTCGCGCAGAATGAAGTTCACCACGCCGGCCACCGCATCCGCGCCGTAGATCGCCGAGGCGCCAGTCGTCAGCACTTCGATGCGATCGATCGCCGCCAGCGGAATCGCGTTGACATCGACGAAGTTCTCGGAACCCGAGGCGAACGAGGACACCGCGATGCGGCGACCGTTCACGAGGGTCAGCGTCGAGGCGGTGCCGAGGCCACGCAGCGAAACTGCCGCCGCACCGGCCGGCGTGTCGGCCTGCAGCGCGCCCGAGTTGGCGGCACTGAAGGTGCCGGTGCCGCCGCGCGCGGCCGCGAGCTGGGCGACCAGATCGCCCACCGTGACCGCGCCGAACTCGCGAATGGCCTCCGCGTCGATCACGGTGACCGGCTGGCCTTCCTGCAGATCGATGCCGCGGATGTTGGTGCCGGTGACGACGATCTCGTCAAGAACCTCCGGCTGCGCCTCGGCCGGGTCGGTGACCTCGGACTGCTGAGCCAGGACGCTGGCCGAAACCAGCGGAAAACCGCAAAGGGCCGCGACGACCGCGGCCGGCAGCGCTCGCAACTTGCGCATGGTGATGCTCCCCACGAAGGCCCGATGCGCACGGAAGGCGCCGCTCGGGCATGGACACGGTTGGCTTCGAGCAAGGACCCGCAACGCTGTTCGCGGTCGCGTGCTTGCTCAGTGGCTGGGGTGCCGCGGGGAAACGACTACTCGTCCCACCACTCGCTCAAGTAGTAGGTGCGCGCAAGGTGCCGGATGTGGTTCCGCGGCTTGGACATGGGCGCCAACATGGGGACAACGCGGCGAAGCATTACCCCGGCGTTCGACCGCCGTCAAGTCGCCAGCGAGCGAGCGCACGGCGTCACCCTTGCGCCGACTTGCGCCGGCAGGACAGGCGCGCCTACCGTGGATCGCATGAACATCCGACCCCGCCTCGCCCTGTGTGTCCTGCTGCCGGTCGCCGCACTCGCGCCACTGTTTGCCGCCGCCTCCGACCCGTCGACAAAGACCCACGATTCACCTGAAGAACACTCCGGCACAACACTCATCCTCGCCGGCGGCGCCCTGCCGGTGTGCTCGGATCTTGGCGTCCGTGCCTGCTCCAGCCGCCCTTCCACATCGCAGGATTCACGCACGCCTCCACGCTACCGGATGAGCCCCGAGGCCCTTTATTTACTTGCCTCCAGCGACACCTGGCCGAAGTCCAGAGCCGCGCTCGCCGAGCCACTCGGACGCCTGCTTGCACTGGCGTCCATGCGTCTCGGCGATGCCGAAGAGTCTCTGGAAACGCTTGAAGACCTACTGTTCAATCTCTGCCTCGATGATCGTCGGACCGGGCGCTGCCCGCCGGCCGAGCGCAGCCCCTGGCAGCGATTGACCGACGCCGAGCGCACGCGCGTTCTGTCGGCTCTAGAACAGCCGCAGATCGATGCACACGGCCTGCGCCTGCGCGAGCGGGTGCATCCGACGCTTGGCGCCAAGCCGCACGGCATGGCGGTGCTGCGGCGCTTCGTCGAAGAGGCTGCGCAGCGCAGTCACGGCCACCCGCCAAGAGTTCTGGTGGTCACTGCGTCCGCGCTCGACCCGATGGAACCCGTCGACTTCTATCTGTCGGCCTTCACCGCGCTCGGCGCGCAGGCGCAGTGGTGGCCACTGGATGCGGCCCTTGCCCGCGCGCTGGAGAACGGCGACTGCCAGGCCCTGAGCGACCATCGCCTCGCCGTTCTCGGCCTGCACGCACGTGAAACGGTCTATCCGGATCTGCATGCACTGCAGCAGCAGGCCTGCGCACAGCCGGACGAGTTGCTGGCGCAGCTGCGGGCGGCGCAGGGTGTTTTCTTCGCCGGCGGAGACCAATGGCGGCTGCGTCAGGCCTTTTTCGGCGCGGACGATCGCCCCCTGCCCTGGCTGCGGGCGCTGCGCGCCGCGCATGAACGCGGCACCCTGGTCGCGGGCGGTACCAGTGCCGGTGCGGCCGTGCAGTCGGGCGCAGCGATGCTCACCAACGGCAGCCCCGAGTCGGCGCTGAACGGGCCGGCACGCAGCGGCCTTCCACCCGAACCGGGCTGCGCGCGCGCGGAACTGTGCGACGAAGCCGACGAGTCGGCCCTGTCGATCTGGCCTGCGGGCGGGCTGGGCCTGGCGCGCGAGGCGATCGTCGACACCCATTTCTCCGAGCGCGCGCGCGAGCCCCGGCTGCTGCGGCTGCTTGCCCAGACCTCAGCCCGCTACGGCTTCGGCGTGGATGAAGCCAGCGCGCTCGTGCTCCGCGAAGACTCCGGGCAGCACAGCGTGGAAGCGATCGGCGAACACGGTGGCTGGGTGTTCGTGCGCGATCCGGTGGCCGCGCCGAGCAGCCTGCAGGCGCAGGTGTTCCACCTGGGCCCCGGCACACGACTCGAATGGCCGGAAGGCAAGGCCAGCGTTCTGGGCGGCGATGTCCGGAAGTGTCCCGCGCCCGTGCCGCCCGTAGCGGATGCCGCGCAGGCGCTGGTCTCGGAACAAGGCAGTGACCCCGCGCGCGCTGCCCTGGCCGATGCGCTTGCGCCCGGCGCCCTGCGCAGTGCGGCGCAGCGACTGGCCCGATGCGATCTCGAACACGTCCGGCTGCGCGCCGCGGACGGCAGCCTGCTGCTGGAGCGCCTGCCGGAAACACGCGTCACGCTGGCATCCGACGCGCTCGCGATTGGACCCCTGCGCCTGCGCTGGATCGGCGACTGAGGCCACACAGGCGAACATCCCCCGCCTGCAGCGGATGCCTCGGGACGCTGGTGGCAGCAGGGCCTGAACGCTGCCCGCGAATCGCCACCTGTCGTCGCCGTGGCGTCCGTTCGTGGGCGCTCAATGCGGTCGCCATCGAGGCGCGGCGCCAGCCGCCAAGGAGACCGCCCATGTTCCAGCGCGAAACCCGCAAGCCCAGGTTGCGCCTGCTCGCCGACACGGCGAGCACAGCGCCGCGCGGTGCCGGCCAGAGCCGAGCACGTCGCGCTCAGCGCGCACCGCCGGCCACGCCCACTGGCCGCCATGCGGCAGGAGACCCGGCGATGGACCTGATCCTGCCCGACCACCTGCGCGAGCCGGGCCATCGCGTGCCGCGCGATGATCCTCCGCACGACATTCGTCCAATCGCACCGACGGCGTCCGCGGCGGGCGTGCAGCCTGCGACGGCCAGCCTCCACCGCACCGCTCGCCGCGCACCGGTATGCGGTCTGCGCGACTGGCGAACCGCCGCGCGCAGCGCGACAAGCCCTGACGCTTCGGTGAGTCCCGCACGCCGGTGAGCTTGGACTGGTCGGGCGCAGATCAGGGCATCGCCGGCGGCAGCCGTGCCATGCGGTCGAGGATCGGGGCTGTCGGCGACAGCGCCTCGGTGAGAACGCGCCTGGCGCCGGCCAGCTCGCGGGTCGCGTCCGCGGCCTGTGGGGTGTCGAGGGCGCGCAGCACCACCAGTTCGGCCCAGCGCGGATGCTCGGCGGGCAGCGCAGTGCTGGCCAAGGCAACCGCCGCATCGAGTGCGACGCGTGCGGCTTCGGCGTCGCCCGCCGCGCGTGCGACCGCCGACTCGACACGCAGCAGGCGCAACCGCTGGTTGGTGTCGCTAGGGGCCAGCGCGTCGAACTGGGCGCGCGCCTCGGCGAGTCGAAGCGCCGCCTGCTCGGCACGTCCATCCTCCACCTCGAGCTGGGCAAGCACGAGCAGACTGCCCATGCTTTCCAGATGGGGCTGCGTCAGCGCCTGCTGGCGCAGCGCGAAGGCGCGCTCCAACTCGACGCGCGCGGCGTCCAAGGCCCCGCGCTGCATGAGCAGGCGTCCGAGGTTGTGGTGGACGCGCGCCGTTGCGGGATGCTCGGCGCCCAGCGCCGTGGCCCGAATCCGCAGCGACTCGCGCAGCAGCGGCTCGGCGGCCGCGTAGTCACCGCGATCCTCCAGCAGGCTGGCCAGATTGTTCAGCACCACGGCGGTATCCGGCGAGTCGTCGCCACGCCGCAGCCGGTTGATCCGAAGCGCTTCGCGGTAAACCTGCTCTGCGTCGCCATAGCGCCCCAGATCCTGCAGGGCATTGCCAAGCTCGTTGCTGAGGTTGGCGACGCGAGTGCTGTCGGCGCCGTTGGCGCGGATGCGCTGAGTCCGCAGCGCCTGAAAAACGCCGACGGCGCGTGCGAGCTCGCCGCGATCGCGGTAGACATTGGCCAGGGCTTCCTGGCCGGAGAGCACGCGTGGATGGCTCTCGGGGAGCAGGGCCAGCTTTGCCGCCAATGAGCGCTTCAGCCAGTCCTCGGCCGTGTCCAGCCGTCCACTCCGGCGTGCGGCCAAGCCGAGATTGTGGAGGGTGGCGGCGGTTTCGATGCTCTGTTCGCCGAACACCCGCAGGCGGATCTCAAGCGCCTGCTCCAGCACAGGAAAAGCCTCCGCGCTGCGGCCCTCGGCGTCCAGCACCAGGCCCAGCGAGTTCAGGGCGTTGGCAAGTACCTGGTGGTCCGGCGGCAGTTCGCGCCGCGCCCTCGCTACCGCATCGGTGGCGATCTCCAGTGCTTGCGCGCGCTGACCCAGCGAGTTGAGCGCGCGCGCGAGCGCGTCCATCAGCAGCAGGCGTTCGGTAGTCTCCAGCTCCGGCGGCGCGAGCGATTCAGCCAGACGCAGCAGCGCAACCGCTTCGGCGGGCAGGCCGATGCTCTCGTAGATCCGCGCGAGGGTGAGGCCGAGTCGCAACTTGACTTCGGGCTGTCTCTGCAGGCTGCGCTCCAGCTCCTGACGCGCGGCGTCGACCAGCGCGCGCGCCGTGGTGTCGGCGCGCTCGCCGGATTCCGGGTCGGCGTAGTCGAAAACCGCCAGCAGGAAGTCGACGGTTTCGCGATTGTTCTCGGCTTCCATGCGCGCCGAACGCTCGGCGGCCTGCGCGCGCTCGAGCTGTTGCTGCAGGCTGAAGGTGAAGCCGACCGCCATCGACAACAGCACCGCGGAGATGGCGAAGGCTGGCCAGTTGCGCTGCAGCAGGCGCAGCGCCCGATAGCGGCGTCTATGCCAGAGCGGCGACACCGGCCTGCGCTGGAGATAGCGGTCGAGGTCGTCGGCCAGCGCCTCCGCGCTGGCGTAGCGATCGCCAGGCGACTGCGCACAGGCGCGCATTACGATCGCGTCCAGATCACCGCGCAGGCGTCGCGCCCAGGGTAGACCGCTGCGCAGCGCGCGCCCACTCGGCGGTTGCGTCGGCGGGGTGGTGGTACTCGCATCGCCGCGCGGATCATCCTCGCCCGGCGCCACCAGCTCGGAGAGGATCAGGCCGAGGCTATAGATGTCGCTGGCTGCCGACAGGGCCTCGCCGCGCTTCTGCTCGGGGCTGGCGTAGCGCGGCGTCATGTAGCCGTGGCCCTGCATATCGTGGCTGTCGGCCAGCCGGGCGATGCCGAAGTCCAGCAGCACCGGCGAACCGTCGGCGCGCACCAGAATGTTCGAGGGCTTGAGATCGCAGTGCAGGATCAGGTGCCGATGCGCGAAGCCCACCGCCCGGCAGACCTGCTGGAACAGCCGCAGGCGCGCCGCGAGATCGAGCTGCTGGACGCGGCACCAGCGATCGATGCGCTCGCCCTCGATGAATTCCATGACCAGATGCGGCTGGCCGTTCGGGCTGGTGCCGCCGTCGAGCAAGCGCGCGATGTTCGGATGGGCGAGGTCGGCGAGGATCTGGCGCTCGCGCTGCAGCATGCGGTCTTCGCCGGGCTGGCCAAGCGCACGCAGCCGCTTGATCGCCACCTGCAGCTGGTACTGGCCGTCGGCGCGCTCGGCGCGATACACCCGGCCCATGCCGCCTTCGGCCAGGGTGGAGAGGATGCGCCAGGGGCCGAGACGCGTGCCCGGCGCCAGCTCCGGGTCGAGATTGGCCAGCAGAGCGGCGACCGGCTGCGGCAGGCCGATGCCACGGGTCTGCGCATCGCACAGCGACAGCACTTCGTTCGCCACGACGGCTTCCGCGCCCGCTGCACTCAGGGCCTCGCGCCACTGGGCGGGAGGCAACTCGCAGATCAGGTCGAACAGGCGACGCACTTCCGCCCAGTCGATCGTGTTCACTCAAGGCTCCCGGCGAACTCCAGCAGGGCTGCCGCCACCTCGGCCGGCTGCTCCATCATGGGCATATGGGCACAGTTATCGAACTCGACGCGCCGCGCGTTGGCAATGCTCGCAGCGTACTGTTCCGCGGCACTCGCATCCACCACGGGGTCAGCCGGGCAACCCATCACCAGGGTGGGGCGGGCGATCGCGACGGCCGATTCGCCAGGCAGGAAGGCCTCGGGCCCGCGGGCGATCGCATCCAGCACCGAACGTTCGAATGCGTTGTCGGCGATTCGCCGCTGCACCAGCGCCTGCTTCAACGGCCACGGCAACAGAGGTGGCTCACGGAACACCAGGCCCAGATAGGCGTTGAGGCCGTCCACGCTGTCCACCGCGAACGGATGTTCTCCGCGCAGCACCGCCAGCCCGAAGGCATTGTCCCGGTAGCGCACGCCCGCTGCGGATACCTTGCTGCGGTCAGCGCGACGATGCCGCCGCCCATGGAGTGGCCCACCAGGTGCACCTGCTGCAGATCGAGCACTTCGATCAGGCCAGCCAGGCGCGCGGCCTGAGCCGCATAGCCGTAGCCGGCATCGGCGCGGCGCCCCGATTCGCCCCAGCCGGGCAGATCCGGCGCAAGTATCTGGAGGTCCGAGGGCAGTTCGCGCAGCAGCGGCAGCCAGTTCTCCTTGCTGCCGGTGAAGCCGTGCACGAACAGCCAGACCGGACGCGCGGGGTCGAGTTCGCCGCGCTGCAGCCACACCCACGACTCGCCCCGGACCTCCCGCTCCACGCGCTGCGTGTCGCTGCGCCAGGCGTCCAGGCGCAGGGCCTGGGTCAGCACCCGCTCCGGCGCGAAGACACCGGCCGCCGCGTAGAGGATCAAGGGCAACAGCAGCAGCGCCAGCCAGGGCGCCCGCGCGCTGCGTCGACGACCGAACAGGCGGCGGCGCCGGGGCATGGACCTACTTCAGCGCGGCTTCGACCGAGGCCGTCGTGATCGGGTGGTAGCCCGGTCGCGCCTCGGCAAACACCGCGCGCGCGAACTCCAGCCCCTCCGGCGTCGCCGCCAGTGCGGCGTACAGCGGCATGATCAGTTTGCGGCGACCGATCCGCTTCAGGAATTCGGCCATGGCCGGACGCGCCTCGAAATAGCCGCTGCGCTCCGCCAGCGGGTACCAGCGCATCGCGAATTCGCCGTTGCGGGTGCCGGTGAAGCGGAAGGCTTCGTCGAGCGCGATGAGCTGCTCGCTGGTCAAGGTCTCGGGCATGCCCTCCAGGAAATGCAGCCACTCCTGGGTGCTCCACTCTTGCGTGGCGAGTTCGTTGGCGGCCTGCTTTCCGTCCAGAAACGCCGAGCGCGCGAGATCGACCGCATCGAATCGCGGCGAACTGGCCCCCACGGCGAACTCCGGCACGCCAGGCTCGAACAGCCAGGCCTGCAGCTCGACCTCGCTGATCACGCCCGGCTGCTCGGTCATCAGGGTCTCGCGGAGATGGGCCACGAAGGCAGCACTGTCGATGCTGGCGAAGGCGAATCGGTCGAAATAGCCCCGCAGGAATGCGTCGAAGGCCTGGCGTCCGAAGCGCTGCTCCAGGAAGCCCAGAAACCATGCGCCCTTGATGTAGGCCACCGGCGACAGCGCGTCATCGGGATCGCGGCCGGGCAGCGGCGGCAGCACCAGCACCTGGTCCTTCGCGTCCAGATCAGCCAGCGCCCGCCGCAGGCTGGCCTGCTCGATCACCGTTTCCATCTGCGCACGCTCGACGCCGTACAGGGCCTCGATGATCCGGGTCTCGACGTAGCTGGTGAAGCCCTCGTTGAGCCAGATGTCCTTCCAACTCGCGTTGGTGACGAGATTGCCCGACCACGAATGCGCCAGCTCGTGGGCGATCAGGCTGACCAGGGACTGGTCGCCCACGATGACAGTGGGCGTGATGAAGGACAGGCGTGGGTTTTCCATGCCGCCAAAGGGGAAGCTCGGCGGCAGGATCAGCAGGTCATAGCGCTCCCAGCGGTAGGGGCCGTACAGCGCTTCGGTGGCCTGGATCATCCGTTCGGTGTCGGCGAATTCGGCAACCGCGGCCTCGAGAGTGTCGGGCTCGGCCCACACCCCGGCGCGCGCCGAAATCGGCTGGAAGGCGAGATCGCCCACGGCGATCGCCATCAGATAGGAAGGAATCGGCTGCGACATGCGGAACACGTAGCGGCCGTTGCGCACCGGGCTGACCGGGTTGTCGGCGCTCATCAGCGCGACCAGGTTGGGCGGCGTGTGCACCACCGCGCTGTAGGTGTAGCGCACGCCCGGCGTGTCCTGCAGCGGCACCCAGCTGCGCGCGTGGATGGCCTGCGACTGGCTGAACAGGAATGGATGCTTGCCGCCGGCCGTCATCGACGGCTCCAGCCACTGCAGGCCCGAGGCGGTCTGCGACGTGCGATAGCGCACCCGGACCACTTCGTACTGCCGGCTCATCGAAATGCGCAGCGCCGAGCCGAACATCGCGTCCGGGGCATCGAGCTTGAAGTCGAGCCGCCGCCACAGTCCGTCCTTGCGCCGGCCCAGCACTTTGTCGATCGACAGATCGCGTGTATCCAGAACCAGCTCCCGGGCGTCGGGCGCCTTCCACTCCAGCGCGTAATCGGCGGAGCCACGCAAGCTGCGGGTGTCGAAGTCCACCGTGAGGCTGAGCGCCAGGTCGCGAATGCGGACTTTGTGCGGCTCGGCATAGCTGTGCTCGTCGCTGGCGCGTTCCGCGAGACCCGGATCGACCTCGACCGCTGGCCGCGCGTGCAGGCTGGCAAACAGCGAGGCGGCGACCAGAACCAGCAGGCCGAACGAACGCTGCAGGACGCAACGCGGGGGGGTGCACAGGGCCATGATCGGGGCTCGCAGAACGTGGGGTACCAATCGCGCGAGTCTAGGAGAGCCCCCTCGATCGAGCGCAGCGGCGGTGCCGACACGCCCGCTTCGCCCCGGCCGCGCTCAATCCAGCAGCGGCGACTCCAGCACCCGCGATGCGCGTCCCGCGACCTTCTCAAAGGCCTCGCGCAGATCCTCCAGGCCGACGCGCCGCTTGGCCACCAGCAGGCGAGAAAGGTCGTCGATATCGCGACGCTCGTCGGTGAGCGTCTGGATTTCGCGATCAAGCTCGACGAAAAGCGTGACCGCACGGGCCGTGCGCGGGCCACGGCTGCGCTCGGACTTCAGGGTGGTGATGCGTCGACCGTGCTTGCGCATCCAGGCGAAGGATTTCTGCGCGCGCGCCTCATTGAGCAGACCGGCGCGCCGCATCATCTCGATCGAGTAGAACTCAGCCAGGCCCTCGGCGATCCAGTCATCGCCTGGCGCCCCGCGGACGCGCGAGATCACGTGCACCAGCTCATGCACCAGCGTGCTGGTGCCGTTCTCGCTGATCAGCGGTCGATCCGAGTGCAGGTAGAGCGAGCGCGGGCCGGACAGGCCGCCGCGCCACATGGGGTCGGTGGCGCCGACGATCAGCAGCTTGTCCGGCAGCGTACCGAAGGCCTCCTCCATCTCGCCGGCCACGAGGTTGATGAAGGCCAGATACTCGTTGCGACGCATGGGATCGCCCTTGGGTGCGGCCACGGCGGCTTCCATGTCGCCGATGAAGTCGCGGCGGATACCGATCTCGCCGGCGATCATCCAGCCGACCGGGCGCTGGAAACGCCGGTCATCGTCGAACACCTCGAACACGGGCGCTTCGCCGCGACGCTTGAACGGAGTGTCGATGCCGGTCCAGCCGTCGGGCAGGTCGAAGCGGAGGCGGGCCCGCGCGCGCGAATCCGCGGTCAGGCGCGCGCGCGCCGAGGGCACCAGATGGTCGCCGCGCACGATGACCCAGTCGTCGGTCATGCGGGCGTCGTAGCCGCCGCTGCGGCGGCGCTTGTCGACGGTGTAGCGCCAGCGCAGCTCACCGCCCGCGCGCGGCGGCGTCCACCGCAAGCGTTCGCCTTCACGCTCGACCTCGCCGTCGCCTTCGAAACCGGCGTAGCGATCATCCGGCATCGCGAAGTCGAGGCCGCGAATGCGGCCCTCGCCCGGGGTGTAGTCGAGCGTCACCTCGGCCACGCCTTCGTCGGGCACAAAGCGCACCTGGTACTCGATCTCGAAGTAGCGGTCTTTTGCCAACGCCAGGTCGGCGCCGAAGGCGAGCAAGGTCAGCGCGAACAGATGGCGTACGCACATGGTCTGCGAACCGGTAGTCGTAAGGGGCTGCGACCCTAGCACGGCGTTCGGCAATCGCGCCCGAACAGCCGAGGCAGTCGGGGCTACAGCTCGCCAAGCCCTTCCGCTTCGCCGCCCTCGCCCACCCGCAGCAGGCGCAGGGTATTGGTGGCGCCAAGCTGCTCCATGTGGTCGCCGCTGGTGATGACCACGCGGTCGCCGGTGTCGAGCAGCCCCAGCCGGTGCAGATGCGCCACCGCCGCCCGCGCCGCCTTGCGCGGCGACAGCCCGGCGCTGTCGAAATCGATCGGATAGACGTCGCGCATCATGCCCATGCGGCGGCGCGCACCGGCGTGACGCGACAGCGCGAAGATCGGCACCGAGCTGCGGAAGCGCGACAGGTGTCGGGCGGTGCCGCCGGATTCGGTCAGGGCGATGATGGCGCGCAGCTGGATGTGTTCGGCCAGGAACATCGCACTCATCGCAATCGCCTGGTCGACATGGGCGAGGTTGCGCGGCGCCGCCTCGAAGTCGGTGTCCATGCGGAACTGGCGCTCGGCGCCGAGGCAGATCCGCTCCATCGCCTGCACAGCCTTTTCCGGGTGCGAGCCGCTGGCGGTTTCGGCGGACAGCATCACGACATCGGTGCCGTCGATGACCGAGTTCGCCACGTCCAGCACCTCGGCGCGGGTCGGGATCGGGTTGTCGACCATCGACTGCAGCATCTGGGTGGCGGTGATGACCACCCGGCCGCGATCCAGCGACTCGCGGATGATCTTCTTCTGCAGGCCGGGCAGCTCGGCATCACCGATCTCCACGCCGAGATCCCCGCGCGCGACCATCACCACATCGCTGGCATCGACGATCTCGCGCAGGTTCTCGATCGCTTCCGCACGCTCGATCTTGGCCACCATCTGCGCACTGCTGCCGGCGGCGCGCGCCAGCGAACGGGCTTCCTCGATATCGGCAGCGGTGCGGCAGAAGCTGACTGCGATGAAGTCG
Source organism: Aquimonas sp. (assembly GCA_044344935.1). Taxonomy (GTDB): domain Bacteria; phylum Pseudomonadota; class Gammaproteobacteria; order Xanthomonadales; family Xanthomonadaceae; genus Aquimonas. The sequence goes on from JBIJCA010000048.1 coordinate 13,509, forward strand.
GCACCGAGCGCTGCCGCGTGCTGGATGTCGGCGCGGTCCTTGTCGGTGAGGGCGCCGAGCGACAGGCCGCCGCCCAGCCGGTTCAGGCCCTTGCGGTCGGACAGCGGGCCGTCGGTGAGCACGCGGGTGCGGATCTCGCAGCCGACCACGGCTTCGACCTGCAGGGCGATCAGACCATCGTCGAGCAGCAGGGTGTCACCGGCGTGGACGTCGTTGACCAGGCCCAGATAGCTGACGCCGACACGACTGACGTCTCCGGGTGCCGCATCGGCCCGGCAGTCGAGCACGAAGCTGTCGCCCGCTTTCAACAACACCTTGCCAGCGGCAAAGCGCTCGACGCGGATCTTGGGGCCGCCGAGGTCGGCGAGGATGCCGATCTCGCGCCCCAGGCGCGCAGCCGCTGCGCGCACGGCCTCGGCGCGGGCGGCGTGGTGCTCGTGGGTGCCGTGCGAGAAGTTCAGTCGCACCACATTCACTCCCGCCTGCAGGACGGCATCGAGCGCGCCCGGCGCGTCCGTGGCAGGGCCGAGGGTGGCCAGGATCTTGGTGCGGCGAAACGTGGCGTGGCTCATCGGAAGGTCCGTTCGCAGGGCAGCGGGCAAGGGCTGCCAGTGTAGCCAGACCTGCTGCCGGAAGAGCCCGCTGCATACGAATAATCTTGAGACCACTAGGGAACCAATGTGCTGCTTCGCACCAAAAACCCCTGGATTTCGCCGATCTGGACAGACCAGTTACATACCTCATGACTCCTTGTCGTGGCCAGCCTCTGTCAGGGCCGGATCCAGAACCAGATGCCAGACGCCACTGACGTTGTCACCGGTGACGTCGCCGGGGCGCTTGTCCGAAGGCCAGAGGTAGAGGGGCTGTCCGCGCCAGGTCCACTGCCGCGTGCCGTTCATGCGCTCGTGTATGTCGAACTCGCCCTGGGCGATGTCGTCAAGCCCGGCGATCAGCGGCGGCCACAGCTTTTCGCAGGCGCGGTAGCAGGTGCTGATGCCGGGCCGATCGCGCTCGAAGGTGTAGAGCGTCATGCCGCGGCGATCGACCATATAGCCGCGCACGAAGAGGGCCGGCGTGGTACCGGGGCGGGTTTCCAGTTCAGCGACCACAGCGGCCGACTCGGCATCGGTCGCGGGCGGCCGCGTGGATTCGAACATGCTGGCACTGGCCGCCGGCTTCGGCGGCGGCGGCGACTGCGCGAGCGCGGCGCCGGCAAACAGCATCAGCAGGCAGGTGAACAGTCGTGGGGTCATGGCGGGACTCGGTCTGCGGAGGGATTGGAGGAAAGACGGAAAGGTGTGGCGACTGTTACAGGCGCAGCCGACGCAGCAGCCAGCGAACGAAACGCCCGAAGCGCGGCACTGGCTCGCCGCGGATCAGCAGCAGGGCACCCTCGGGCGACTCGAAGGGCTGATGGCGCGAGCCAGCTTCGGCCACCAGGAAGTCGCCCGCAGGATGACACTGACCGGCATGCAGGATCGCCCCCTCCAGCACCAGACATTCCTCGCGCTCGCTGTGGGTGTGTCGGGGAATCCGCGCGCCCGGCAGCAGCCGCCACAGGGTGATCTGCTGACGGGTCGCCGCGTCGAAACGCAGGGTCTGCACCTCCACGCCCTCGAAGGCGGTGAACCAGGCGGGTGCGGGTGTGCGCGGCAGCGCGTCCGCCGCGCCCGCGGCCCGCGCCAGCAGACGCGCGCGCAGATTCCCGGCGGCTTCGGCAGGCAGCGGCCGCGCGGCCAGCTCGGCCGCGAGCAGAGCCGCCGACTCGGCATCCAGCGAGCGCTCGCGGGGCTCAGTCATGCCCTGCGCTCCGTCCGCCCAGCGCCTTGGCCAGTCGATCCAGCGCGCGCCGCAGATGACTCTTGACGGTACCCAGCGGCAGCCCGGTGCGTTCGGCGATCTCCGCGTGACTCAAGTCGCCCAGGAAGGCCAGCGCCAGCATGTGCTGCTGCGGGGCACTGAGCTCCGTGCGCATGCGGGCCAGCGCGGAGCGCGCATCGAGGGCATCGAACAGGGCGGGTGTCGGGTCTTGCATGCCCTCGACATACGCGGTGTCCGCATACGGTGGATGCAGTGGCTCGGCGCGCCGGTGACGACGCTCGCGACGCAGGCGGTCGATCGACCGGCTCCAGGCCATGCCCAGCAGCCAGCTCATCACTTCGCCGCGCTCTGGCGCGTACTCCGGCGCACGCTCCCAGGCCTGGGCGAAGGTGTCGAGGGTGACTTCCTCGGCATCTTCGACCCGCTGCAGCACCCGCAGGGCCACGGCATTGACCCGTGCCGAACAGAGATCGAACAGTTCGGACAGGGCCGCCTGTTCGCCCTGCGCCATGCGCAGAACCAGGGCGGCAAGCCGCAGGGACTCACCGGCACGCGCAGCCTCGAGGCTGCGCGCATTGAAATTGCTGTCAATGCTCATCGGTCGGTCGGGCGGGCGCAGCGGGCTGCTGATGCGGACGGGCGATGCAGGATCGATTCCCGACGCGTGACGACGCAGTGAGCAGCGCCTGTCGGGGCACTGCTGCGGACGCGTGGCACCATTCGCGGTGGCTCGACGCCGGCCGCGGCGGGTGGCACCGCGAGCGTCGAGTTTTGCGCCCCAGCCGCGGCACGCACCCTGCACGCCACCAGCGAACTTCTGGAATGCCTTCGAACATGAGCGCCCCTTTCCAGCTCGACCCGCGACTTGAAGCCGACAGCCTGCCTGTAGCCGAGTTCGCTCTGTGCAGTCTCCGCCTGATGAACGACCAGCGCTTTCCCTGGCTGCTGCTGGTGCCGCGGCGCGTGGGGCTGCGCGAGGTGTTCGAACTACCGGCTTTCGAGCAGGCCGAGCTGCTGATCGAACTGAACCACGCGGCGCGCGCGCTGAGCGCGGTGGCGTCACCCCACAAACTGAACCTGGGCGCGCTCGGCAATCTCGTCGAACAGCTGCACGTACATCTGGTCGCGCGTCAGGTCGATGACGCCGCCTGGCCCGGGCCGGTCTGGGGCAGCGGCGCCCGCCAGCCCTACCCCACCGACGCCGCCGAACAGCGGGTCGCGGAACTGGTGGTGGCGCTGGAGTCTACCCGCGAGCCCGCCGATGCCTGATCGACGACTCAAACCGCAGTTCGAGCCCCTCGGCGAAGCCGCCTTGCTGCTGCGTTTCGGCGACAGCCTCGACCCGGTGCTGAGCATCGCGGTCCAGCAGCTCGCCGCCGTGCTGCGCCAGCAGCCCGTCGACGGCGTGCAGGAATTCGTGCCCTCCTACAGCGCACTGGCGGTGCACTTCGATCCACTCAAGACCGACCTCGACACGGTGGCGAGTTGGGTGCGCGCGCGACTTCGCGAGCACGAGCCCGGCGCGCGCCGGGCGGTGGTGTCGAAACTCACCGAGATTCCGGTCTGCTACGGCGGCGACTACGGCCCAGACCTCGCCGATGTCGCGATGCATGCGGGGCTCAGCGAAGAGGACGCCATCGCTCTGCATGTGCGACCCGAGTACATCGTCGCGATGATCGGTTTCCTGCCCGGCTTTCCCTATCTGCTGGGTCTGGATGCCCGGCTGGCGATGCCGCGGCTGCAGACGCCGCGGGCCGAGGTGCGCGCCGGTGCGGTGGGCATTGGCGGACCGCAGACGGGCATCTATCCGCAGTCCAGCCCCGGCGGCTGGCGGCTGATCGGGCGCACCCCGGAAGTGCTGTTCGACGCCCGACGCTCGCCGCCCAGCCTGCTGCAGCCCGGCGACCGGGTGCGTTTCGTGGCGGTGTCGCCGGCCGACTTCAAGCGGCTGCAGCGGGAGGAGGCAGGATGATCGACGTGCTGAAGCCCGGCCTGATGAGCACGGTGCAGGACCTCGGTCGTCGCGGACATCGGGCCATCGGCGTGCCGCTGGGCGGGGCGCTGGACGCCTTCAGCCTGCGTGCGGCCAATGCGCTGGTCGGCAACCCCGACGATGCGCCGGCGCTGGAATTCACCCTGACCGGGCCAACCCTGCGCTTTCACAACGACGCGGTGATCGCCCTGTGCGGCGGCCGCTTCGAGCTGCAGGTCGACGACCTCGCCCTGCCCATGTGGCGGCCACTGCGACTCGGTGCCGGCACGACACTGAAGATCGGACGCGCGCTGCGCGGCGCCCGCGGCTACCTCGCGTTTGCCGGTGGGCTGGACGTGCCGAGCGTGCTCGACGGGCGCGGCTGCCTGCCCGGTTCGGGCTTCCCCGGCCTGGCCGGACAGTCGCTGCAGGAGGGCGACCGCCTGCGCATCCGCGGGATGAGCCTGGCCGGACGCAGCTGGCCCCGCGCTGACATCGGCGTGCGCATGGCGCGCTGGTGGGCCAACCCCGCCCCGATTCTGGAACTCGACCAGCCGGCCGAGATCACCCTGCTGCCCGGTCGCGACAGCGTCGCCGACATCGATCTTCTGCACGAAACTGCGTGGCGTGTGTCAGCACGCTCGAACCGGATGGGCCTGCGGCTGGAAGGCCCCCGCCTCGATCTGCTCGAACCGGCGCCGACGCTGTCCGAACCGGTGGTGCCCGGCACCCTGCAGCTGCCGCCCGAGGGCGGCCCGATCCTGCTGCTGGCGGATGCACAGACCATCGGCGGCTATCCCCGCATCGGCCATGTGGCCCGCGCCGACCTGCCGCGACTGGCCCAACTCGCCCCCGGCGAGCCCCTGCGCTTCATTCCCGGCAGCCAGGAAACCGCCATCGACAAGCTCCGCCAGATGGAGCGACACCTGCAGAAACTGCGCACGGCGGCGCAGCAGGTGATGGGGGAGTAAGTTGCGGAGAGCTCTGTGGGCCCTCTGTTCGAGGCGCACCTCCAGCAGCCTGTCGGGCTTTGGGGATCGAGGCGAAAACTCGATGCCCTGAGGACCGATTTTCGACGGGTCTCAGGCCGAGCGGACTCTCCTGCTCAAGAAATGGAGCGTTTGGATCTCGCAGACCTCGCCGGATCCTGCACGGCGATGCACTGCGTGAGCAGGTCGATCGCAACTGCGCCCGCTGAGCCGCCACGCGGCCCAGCGCCCAGGTGCGGCGGTCGATTGACACGGTCGACACCGGCGCACGACAGTACCGGCCAGGCCGGCGCCGCCTGCGCGCGTCCGAAAAGGGCTGCCGCGATGATCGACCCGACCCCCGACCACCCACCGGACCCGGCGACAGCGGCCGCGCCGCCGCCCGATGGTGATTGGGAGGTCCTGTTCGAGCAGCTCTATGCGCGCCTCAAGGCGATGGCGAGCCGCCAGCTCGGGCGCCACGGAGCCGCCACCTTGCAGACCACCGCCCTGGTCCACGAAGCCTATCTGCGCATGCGCAAGGCCGGCGGGCTCGCGTTCGCCGAGCGCGAGCAGTTTTTCGCGTACGCCGCGCGCGCCATGCGCCACCTGCTGCTCGACCGCGCCCGCGACCGCCTGCGCGCCACGGAGGGCGCACTCGCCGACCCGCTGCAGACCGACGATCCCCGGCTGTCCGTGAACGGCGCCGAGGAAGCAATCGCCCTGGATGCCGCGCTGACCGGACTTGCGAAGACCCATCCGCGTGCGGCCAAGGTGGTGGAACTGCGCTACTTCGGCGGCCTGTCGCTGGAACAGACCGCCGATGTGCTCGGCGTCGCACGCACCACGGTCGACCGCGACTGGCGCTTCGCCCGCGCCTGGCTCAACGCCGGCTTCGCGGACCCCGCCGCATGACGCAGACCGCTGCGGATCGGCGTTTCCCGCGTTCGATGAGGGGCGCCGCCCCCGCCGACCGGCCGTGACCTCGATGATCGATCCCGACCAAGACTCGCCACCGGGCATCGCCGGTTGCGCGGATGCCCTGCAGCTGCGCGCCTGGTTCGACGCGCTGATCGACGCGCCGGCGGCCTCGCGCGAGGCCTGGCTCGACGCACAAGTCCCCCACCCCGCGGACCGCGTCGCCTTGCGCGCGCTGCTCGACGCCGACGCCGCCGCAGGCCTGCTCGATGAGCCTGCCGACCAGCGGGCAGCACGGATCGGCACCCTGCCCGAGCCCGACGCCGACCTGCTGATCGGTCGTCGCTTTGGCGCCTTCCGGGCCACGAAGGTGATCGGCCGCGGCGGCATGTCGGTGGTCTACCTCGGCGAGCGCGACGATGGCCCCGTGGCACAGCGCGCCGCGATCAAGGTCCTGCGCCGCGGCATGTACTCCGCGGTCGAGCAGGGACTGTTCCGCCGCGAACAGAAGGCGCTGGCCTCGCTGTCCCATCCGGACATCGCCTACCTGATCGACGGGGGATTCACCGAGGCCGGCCTGCCCTTTCTGGTGCTCGAGTACGTCGACGGCATGCCGGTCACCGAGCATGCCGACGCGAGCGCACTCGGCCTGCGATCTCGCCTGACGCTGTTCGTGTCGATCTGCCGTGCGGTGGCCGCGGCGCATCGCCAGCTGATCGTGCATCGCGACCTGAAGCCGTCGAACATCCTGGTGACGGCGGAGGGTCGGGTGAAGCTGCTCGATTTCGGCATCGCCAAGCTGCTCGACGACGACGCCGAACTGCCGACCCGCACCGGATTCGGCGCACTCACGCCGGAGTACGCAGCGCCGGAGCAAGTGCGCGGTGAGGCAGTCACCACCTCGGCGGATGTCTACGCGCTGGGCGTGGTGTTGCACGAACTGTTGACGGGCGCACGGCCAGCCACGGACGGCGCGACGCTGCACCGACCGTCTTCCTCGCGCTTCGACACGCAGCGCACAAACCAGCCGTCGCCCGCCGTCCTATCGGGTCGCGCGAAGCCGATCGAGCTGCGCGGAGATCTGGACAACATCCTGCTGATGGCGCTTGCCGCGGAACCCGAGCGTCGCTACCGCAGCGCCAGCGAACTCGGCGACGACATCGAGCGGCATCTCGCGGGACAGCCGGTCCTCGCGCATCCGCCCTCGCGCTGGTATGTCACCCAGAAGTTCGTTCGACGCCATCGCGGAAGTGTGCTGTTGACCAGCGTGTTGCTGCTCGGAGTCTTCTCGAGCCTGGGTCTGGCGCTTTGGCAAGCCGAGGCTGCGCGCGCCCAAGCGCAGCGTGCCGAGCGTGAAGCGCAGCGCGCACAGAGTGTACGGGAGCTGCTGGTGGGCCTCTTCGAGAACGAGACCCCTGGCGCCAGTGCGGCGTCGCTGCCCGACACCGCCACGCTGTTGCAGCGCGGCGTGCAGCGCGTGCAGAGCGAGCTTGAATCGACGCCTTCGCTGAAGGCCGACATGCTCATTACGATCGGACGCGTGTATGTCCAACTCTCGCGCTTCGGTGACGCACGCCCGCTGCTGCAGGACGCCGTGGACGTCGCCCGAACACA